>CAYSYX010000026.1:0-42142 GCA_964435055.1 uncultured Polyangium sp.
CAAATCAAATTCGTTTTCAGAGACGCTTTTGGCCTGAACGCCCTTGGAACTTCCTTCGGCAATGGGTTTGACGACAACGGGATAACGCAAATCGCTCGGAATTTCGTCCCGTAACGTGCGCATGACAAACCAGTTCGGCGTGGGAATACCCGCTTGCCGCACGAGACGCTTCGCCAAACCTTTGTCGTGGGCCAACAGCAGCGTCGCCGGATCCGAACCCGTATACGGAATATCGCATAACTCCAATAACGCTGGGACTTGGGCTTCGCGACTGCGCCCGCGTATTCCTTCGGCCACGTTGAAGACGACGTCGACCGCTCCAGGACGTATCGAGCTCGCCAGTTCCGGCGTCGCCTCCATGAGCACGACTTCATGCCCGAACGAACGAATTGCCTCGGCGAGCGCTTCAATGGTCGCCGGGGAATCGAATTCCGCTTCTGCGTCGTTCGCGCCGCCATACGACGGCTTGATGCGTTTGATGTTGAAAATCAATCCGACACGAATCGGTTCACGTTCCGGATGTGAAAGCGTCGAGCGCACGTTCGGGGTTCCTCGGCGGTTGCAAAAGTTCGACCGCCGAAGTCATAGCCGATGTGTGAGGGGTTGTCGACGAGTTCCACCCAAGAGGCGCGGGGAGCCCCATTCGATGTTCCGGTCGTAGCAGGAGGATCGCCCAAGTCGTTCGAGGTTATGAACGCTCGTGACGATCATTTCTCATGGCGACGCAGGGGTCTGGCGGGAAGAACCAATGCTTCGACGATCATTGGAACTCGACATTGACCATGTACGCCGAATTCACGTATGCGCCTGGCGAATACGAGACTTTCACGTACACCAAGCCCGGTTGCGTCAGCGGCGAGCTCACCCAGTCTTCGTGGTAGAAAATATCGGTGCTCGGACCGCCGAGCGATGTCAATGACGGGCACATGCCTTCGAAGACCTCGACGACCGTATCGGTATTGTCTTCACCCGGCGACGTGACGACATGCACGGATTTGCCCACATCAGCAGCGGAAACCGGATACACGAGCCAATCCTCGTCGGCTTGATTGGGCAAATACAACGGACCGAACGGCATACCCAACGCGCCGCCTTGTTGCGCCTGCATGCACGTATTGTTCGGCTCGACATCGTCCGGTAAAACCATGGAGAAGCTCACGTTGTATTTCGATCCCCCGTACGGATACGTCGGCGAATTGGAAATACGCACGCGATACGTTCCGGCCGCCATGATCGGACCAACCTTCAGCGTTTCGTGATAATCCGTGTCTTTGCTCGCTCCCAAGAGCGTCGGCGAAGCACAGGATCCGCTGTACGCTTCAATGTACGTATCGGTATTGTCGTCCCCGGCCGTCGTCGCAATGGTGAGCAGTTTGCCCACGTCCGCCGCCGTCACGGTCACGGTATACCAATCCACGTCCGTCGCACTGCCAATCGTTGCGAAGCTCAGATCGGCCGGCAATGTCGTGATGGCATTACCTTGCGTGCACATATCGTTCGGCTCGGCTTCCGACCGCAACAAATCGACGTCCATGTCGTAGTATGTCCCGCCAAACGAAGACGACGGGGAGTTGGACACCTTGACGTACACTTTGCCGGCTGCCTTGATGGGCGCGCTGGCGAGATCTTCGTGGTAATTGTTATCGATACTCGGCGATCCCAGCGGCACGAGATTGGCACACGAGCCCGTGAAGACCTCGACGAATGTGTCCGTTTTCGTATCGCCGGGTTTCGTCGTGGCATGAACGACTTTGCCGACATCCGCGGCGGCCGCATTGATGACGAACCAATCTTCGTCGACTTTGTCCTTCAGCGACAAATGACGCAATGCCGACGGGCCATTGGCGATCGTTTGCGCCGTGGCGCAGGTATCGTTCGGCTCCAAATCATCCGAATCTTGCGTCGTGATCTTGATATCGTACGGATATCCCGACGCGCCCGACGGATCCCAATAGATGATGTAAATGGGTTTGTCGGTTACGGTGAGCAATCGGCCGGTGGGAGCAAAGCTGACGATGTCCGCGAATTTGCCGCTCTCCGGCAAAAGGACCATATCCGCGAGGGCGTTCGGATCCGTTGCGCTGACTTCGATGTTCACGAGCTTGTGTGGGCCGGGCGCGAAGCTGTACAATGACGATTCGAATGCCGACGCCACCGAGCCGGGGCTTTGCGTGCCCTCCATGAGCGGCGTTGCCGTGCGAGCCGCAATCGCACCGACTTTCGGCGCAAAAGACGCAACTTGGTCGGCACCTTTGCCGCTCTTGACGCGGAAATCGACATCGCCCGCCGACGTGTCGACATCGACGGTGCCCGTAAAATCCAGCGTGTAACTCTGCACCTCTTCAATGGACATGCCCACGCCCGAGCCGGATTCCATCGATACGTTTTTCCCTTTGGACGACGGATCGAACGGCGTCGTGAGGTCATTTTGAATCAGCCGCGCAACGAAAATCGAGCCTTGCGCCAGCGTTCCTTGAACGGTGCCCAGGCTCAAGGGCGGCATGACCTCGAATGCGTTTTTCAGCGTGATTTTTCCGGCCGCACCATTGTCGACGGAAACTTCACGCGGACCCACCGCAGCCGTTTCGTCGATCGTCAAATCGACGACCAACAAAGCCGGAGATACCGACACGATTTTGCTCGTAATGCCCGGGCCGAAATCCACGGTGACCGTATCGGCCCATGCCGTATCATTTCCCCCAATCGTCACGGTGGTTTGGCGATCCAAATATACCGTGCGCGGACTGATCGCGTTGATGACCGGATCATTCGCTCCCGGCATCCCGTCCATGCCGTTTGTGCCATCGCGTCCCGGAGGTCCCGCGGGCCCGGCGGTGGTATCGCCGCAGCCCATGAGGAAGCACGTACCCAAGACAAAAAGGCTCACTGCTGTTTGACCAAATCGCAACATCTGACGACTCCTTCGTTGTTAAGCCAGGTAAAACATCTTTTCTGTCGACACGTTTTTACGTATCATTCGAACGTCACGGTCACGCGGTATTTGCTTCCGGCGTAAGCACGGGGCACCGAATGACTGACCTTCACATAAACCGAACCGGATTGAGTGAGCGGCGTGCTCTTCCAATCTTCGTGAACACCTGTATCGGGGCTCGGACCGCCCATGGTCGTGAGTCCCGCGCACGTGCCGCCGAACACTTCGACCTGCGTATCCGTATTGGTTTGTCCGGCCGATGTGACGACGTGCACCTGTTTGCCGACTTGATTGGCGGCGACGGGCAGGACGAACCAATCCACATCCGTTTTTGCGCTCAGCGTGTACGTGCCGGTGAAAACGGGCGCAATGATTTGCTGGGCTTGCGCGCAGGTTTCGTTGGGTTCAACTTCCAAATCGATCGGCGGAACGGTCGCCGGCCATGGTGCGAGCAGCGCCATTTGATCTTGCACCGCTTGAGAAACGGGCAAACCCCACGTTTGGACGAAGAACGGCGCCAGGTTTTTCCCGACATTCTGAGCAAACCGCAACGTCCACGTATCCAGTTTGGCCTGATCGACCGTCGGCGATTGGGCGGTCGTCAACAATTGGTAATCGGCATTGAGCTGAATGAACGGTCCCCAGCCGAACCATTGCTGAAGCTGCAAGTACATTTCGAGCGGGAGCCACGCATCGCTGCCCCACGTGGCGTAATTCTTCCCATTGGCCACATACGTTTGCATGCGCTGCTGGCGACTTTCGGGCGTCAATGCCGTATGGCCTTTGGCCCGCGGCAAATTGAAGAGCTGCTCGGAAACGTACACCGAATACCAATTGACGCTGCTCTCCGTCGTGCCTTGCAGCATCCACGGAGCCCATTGGTGATTATGCCCGACTTCGTGCCACATTCCCCAGTTTGTCGCGAGGCTCGCATAACTCACCGAGTTCGCCGCTTCGGCGTACGGCGCCATAATGGGATAATTGGCGTGCATGTACCCGGCGCGAATGTCACGATCAATGACGAAGCGCTCCGCCCGCGGGCGCGCACGCGGCATGGACGCCAAGTCGGCAATGTTATCCATGATTTCGTCCCACCGGTTCATCACTTGCGCCGGATCGGCCAATGTCCGAATGTAACTCGACGGGACCGTGACTTGCATTTTATCCGAGCCCACGTCGGCCCAAGGCGCAGGATAATCGCGAATGGTGAGCCAATCATTGAGCGTGGTTTGTCCGTGCACATAAAGCGGGGCGCGAACGACGTTATCGAGCGTAATCGACAAAGGCCCGAGGTTCTTTACGGACGTGAGGCTGATGTAGATCAATCCGCCGAATGCGCTCGAAACGGTCATCTGTGTCGACGTAATGGGATACGAACGCACGATCGCGGGATAACGCACATACGACGTCTTCGCCCACAATTGATCCGTATGCGGCCCGATTTGAATGGTCGTACCGTTGTTGACGAGCGCCGCGGGAACCGTGACGGTCACCATTTCGCCGGCATTGGCATACGCGCCCGTGCTTCGCCAAACGATATTCGTAGGACGAGCCGGATCCCAACGAGCGTCGCGACCGACGTACGTACCATCGATTTGCACGGTCATACTTTCGCGAGGAATGTTTGGCGCAACGGTTCCAGGAAAATCCGCGGCGCTCGGATGCGCCGTAATATCCGCAGCCGGAAGGTCCTGCGTGTATTTATAACGAATACGCGCCGCCGCTCGCGCGGCCGGGTTGCCCGCAGGACTCAAAGGATTGGCTGCCGTAATGGTTTGCTCCTTGGCCAGCAATGGTGCGAGTTGGCTGTAAAAGTCTTGCGCCGTAAGAGGCAGTATGGACACCGCTCGCTCCACCATGGCCGCGGCCATTTCTTTTTCGGCCGCCGACAAATTGCCTACACCGGTGAGCGTATCGACGAGCCGGTCCGATGCGTACGATGCATTGAGCAATGGACTCAACGGTGTTGCGGAAACGGTATCGATATTGGGCGTGATATCATAGAGTTTGCTGATGACGATGCCTGTCCCGGCAAGCATTCGATTGGCCGAGAACGTCAGGTTGTCGCCCGCAAACGACCAGCCTTGCGCGCCCACGATGAGACCGCCGCCATTGCTGACGAAATTGCGAATCGCAGCGTAATCCGCATCCGAATACACCGTGTAACCCTGATTGATGTAGATATTCACCCCGGCCAGTTGCGACGGTGTGGCGTACTTGGTTTGGTATCCCGCCGCTTGCAGCGCCGCCGCCAGAGACGTCAACGAACTTTCCAAAGCAATGACCGGCGCCGCCTTGTTGCTCATCCACGGAATCGCATTGAGCAATATTTTTGTCGCATCACCCGTCTTGACCGTGGCGTTGATGTAATTGTTATGGCCGAACGCCAACACTTTGCCCAAACCCGAACGCGACGCCGCAGCGAAGACTCGCCCGCCTTCGTCCTTCAAAAGCGGAAATGCCTCATTGCCATAAACCACCAATGCCGAGACGGTGGCAGGCCCCGAATCCACCGTCGTCACCCCCGCCGTCAGCGCGAGATAATCGGCGTCCGTCGTCGGCCCGAGCGCCGCCAAGGATGATTCCCCGGGCGTTGGAAAGTCGACGTGAATCGCCGTCACCGCTTCATTCGTACAAGAATGGTCCGCATGAGCATCCGCATTTTCAGTTGAATCGGGATGCGGCACTTTCGCAGGCGCCTCCACGAGCGCCTCGTCCCCACAACCATTCACACAGGTCGCAATCGGCGACGGTTCCTCGGCACCGCATGAAATAAGCGCCGGAGCGAATACCAACAAGGCCGAAAGGCGACGGAAAGAAAGAGCTGATGCACGCATGAGCGTTCTCCATTGTCGAAAGCTCGCCTCGATATCGGTTCGCGCGAGCTCTGGGAATGACGCAGGATAGGAGAACGTCCCGGTCGGCTCTATCCGCCTAGCGCAAGACGGATATCCACAAAACGCCAAGTGGTTGACGAATGGTATGTCACAGCTGTAATCCCCCGCGACGAAACGGCCATGTAACGAGCAAATGGTCGCATGGAGGCGTGCAACTATACCTTGGTCTGGTGAATCGCTTCTTCCGCGAGTAATGCAAAATGAGCCTTCGTTTGGGCTCGAACCATTACATTGCCCGCAATCGTCCTCAAGGCCGGCGCGACGAGCGGCTCGCTTCGCCCTTCTCCTCCCACCACCAATTCACCCGCCGACAAAATCAATGTCGATCCCGCTGGGATGTCCATTGATGTGTTTTCATCGAGCGTATGGGATGCCTCCGTGACAAACCATTGTTCGAGCTGCTCGCGCGACGATGCCGACCATTCCGGATGACGACGCGCCAAAAGTCCGAATACCCGTCCGTGAATGCGATCCCATAAGGCCGTTTCCAGCCGAGGTTCGGCGGAAAATAGCTTGTCGAGCTCTGCTCTCGTCAACCGCAGCAAGACCGAATCAATCGCCGCCCGTACCGTGGCCGCTCGTGTTTGTCCGGTCATCATCGCCATTTCCCCGACGAGCGTATTCGGGCCCAATTGATCAATCACGTATTCGCCGTCCGCATCTTCGCCCATGACGAACAACGAACCTTCCAGCACCACGTACATCGCGTCCGCGTTATCGCCCGCTCGAAAAAGCGTTTGGCGCGACGCAAGCGGATACCGCGTCCCCAAAAGCCCCTGCTCACGCACCGCATCGAGGTCGAGGCCCGTGATTTCCTCGACCGTTTCCAATAGCTCTTCCGCCGTTTGCGCGTCGAGTTTGCGCCGTAAAACCTTACGCTCCATCGAGCCTACGGTCCGCTGAATGGTTTTACGAAGGCGCGATGTCCCCGAGCTCCAGACCGTCTTCGCCGCTTCGCGCATACCGAGAGGTATCAGCGTCAACAGCCCGTGCCCTTGGACGTACCCTGGATTCTGTTCCAGGTAAAACCTCGCCACGGGAAAATCGCACGTTTGCCAATATCGACGTTCGGCTTCGGTATCCCGCGTTATCCAACCGACGTGCCGCACCAACGGGCGACTGGGATCCACAATGTCCAGGTGAAACTCCTCGCCGAGGCGCATCATCAAATCGAGGATGTCGTCGGGAATGTCGACGCCTTGTCCCGGCCAAACCGTCGGCACATGATTGGCCATCAACGTATAACTCGATGGATGCACCAGACAACCCAAGTAAAACAATGGGCCGCTGTACTCCCAATGCGTTTTCAGGATATTGCTCAAAGCAAACCCCGCGGTCGACGCATTTCCTCGATAAGCCCGGCGCAAGCCCGCTTCGGCTCGTAATACCGTGCATTCTTCGCCGCGTAGCTGCGGACGAAACGCATGCATCGCCAAGTACCCGGCGATTTCGCCGTTCTCCCCGTACGACAATTGAATGCGCGTCTTTTTTGCCGTCGACCGGACGACGTATTGCGCAAATTGATCGCGACTCACTCCGTCGAATATCTCGCAATGCACCGAATACAACGACGAAATCAAGGCCTCTTGGTCCGCCGTCGAGAGTGTCGAGGGTTCGACGACTTCATTTCTTACGATCATCATCCGTCGATCTCCTACGCTGCTTTCGTTGCCGGCGATCGGCGTTTGATGTGCATGAACAGGCCGTCTTTGGGGCGCAAAGCGCTGTCGATTTCCCCCGGAATTTCCGCGTCCGATTCCAGCGAAAATTCGTAATTGCGCAACAACGTCGTGAGCACGATCGTCGCCTCCATCAAGGCAAAATGATTACCGATGCAAATACGCGGCCCCGCCGAGAACGGAATGTATGCATATCGATGCCGTGCCGATTCCGCGGCCGGCAAAAAGCGATCCGGATCGAATTTATCCGGGTCCGTCCACAATTCCGGGCGATGATGCGTCGCATACGGCGATATCAACACCGGTGTTCCTTTGGGAATTTCATACCCGCCCACGACGATGTCTTCAATCGTATCTCGTGCGAATAGCGGCAATGGTGGATACATTCGCAACGCTTCTTTGAAGACACGCAGCACGCTTCCCAAACGCGGCAAATCCGCCACCGTCGGTTCGTCCGCCAATGCATCCACATCGGCTTGAACCTGCCGATACACATCGGGATGACGTGCCAGCAAATACAGCGACCAGCATAACGACACCGCCGTCGTTTCATGACCCGCAACGAAAAGCGTCAGAATTTCATCGCGCAATTGTTTGTCCGACATTTGGTCGGCGCCGTCGTGCGCCTGGAGCAGCCGCGTGAGCAAATCTCGGCTTGCTTCGGGGTTTTCCCGCCGTTCGGCAATCAAGCCGGCGACGTATTGGTCGAGCAAAGCCACGGCTTCGTCCAATTCTCGAGCTTCTTCGCCGAATAGAACCGGCGATTCCAGACGCTGGACGCCTTTTTCCACAAGGCCCGCCAAGGCCTCGGGCAAATGCGGGCCAAGGCGCGACAAACCATCCCGAATGGCAATTTGCAGCGGCGCCAGCGGCGAACCGGCAAGTTTTCCGAACAAGCGAATGGCGGTCGCGAGTGCTTTGCCAATCGTATCCGCTTCCGAACACGTGTCCGAACCAAAAAGCGTTTTTCCGGCAACACTCATCGTGAGACGCGTCATCGATTGGGCCACGTCGAGCCGGGAATTGTCTTCATACGTCGCCATTTCACGCTGGGCACACGCGAGCATATCCGCGCCGTACGCCGCGATTTGCGCGGGCGTGAATATCGGAGCCATCAACTTGCGTTGCTTGCGCCAAAGTTCCCCGCTGCTGCCCAAAAGGCCATCCCCAATCACCGGATAACCCACCAGCTTCTGCACCGCGCCTTTGGCCAAGGACGACGCATGCTCGACCAGCAATTCCTGCACTTCGGACGCCCCGGTCACGAGCGCGATTTTGCGGTCGAGCAATTGAACACGACATACGGGCGCTCCGGATGCCAAGCGGCGCATCAAGCCATAACGATCGCGGCGGAATTCAAGCGTCGGACCGAGGCCCGTTCCATCGGGCAACATGGGGATTTCGTCGTACTTGCGAGGTTGGGCGTTTTCCATGACCGGCACCATAGCAATGTTTTTCCGTGCCGACGAGCCCTCGGGTTGTCCAAAGATGGCCGGCGGGTGGTCAAATTCTGGGCGTGGAGCGCGCCGTCAGGGCGCTGAGAGCAGATGTGCCGCGAGCTGATTACGCACGAAGTCGAGGGCGAAATATTTGAGCAAACAATCGAAGCAGAAAAACGCGGCGGCAATCGACCAGCGAGTCAATCGGCGCCGACGTGTCGAAAGAGGTTTGCCCAGCAATCCTTCGAGCGACAACGAGCCCATTTCGACGACGAGCAGCGTATAACAAATACCTCGACAAACCGACCAAGGATGCCAGCCGAAAAGGAACGACATCGGCGAACCGTCGCTCGTCGCCAACAGCCGCCCGACATAATGGTTCATCAAATCGACTTCGTGAAATCCTTGCCAAAGCGGAGCCAAACCAAGCGACATGATGGTAAAAAAGAGCATCGCGCCGAGGAGCTGAAAATGGGCCGGCACCCAATTGCCGACGATGTATTCCGGATCGATCCCCGTACGAATCCAATACAAATTTTTATCGAAATACTCTGCGCCGCCTGGAAATGCCGCCGCAGTCGCCGTGGGCCAATAACGACTCGCCGCAATCGCCACGACGGAATGACTTACGAAGAGCAACGCCACGATGCCGACCGCGCGAAATGAATCGTCACGTCGTAATGCCGGTAAAAGCAGCAAAAATCCAAGCATTCCCGAGGCGATCTGATGGACCGCGCTGCCCACCGCAAGAGCGATGAGCAATGGAATCACGCCCGCAATAAATGCGGAAATGAACCAGCGATGCCCGACGATGAAAGGCTCGAGATCATTCGCCGCCCGTTCGAGCTGCGTCGCAACGAGGCGCGGGACGGGAATCAGCCCCAACCATCGACGTGGCACGTAAACGAACCTTTCCCACCGCGACGATTACTTACGCGGAATCGGAATGAGAAGGATCCCCGTCGTCGAATACAGAATCAAGTTGCCGACACCGTAGATGAGAATGAAAATCACCCAACGGCCGATCCCACTCCCGCTGCTTTGCTGCCCCTCGTTGTCATTCTCGTCGTTGCTCACGATCGGCACCTCCCACTACGAATTCGTTTCTAAACCGGTTCGCTTTCCGACACAAGCAAATTACCGCGCCGGCCCAAATGACCTCGAACCCGCGCGTACGGCCCTATTTATCCGCTGCTCGACACTTCCCGAGCGCTCCTTCGAGGCGGCTCGCAAGCTCGGACAAACGGTTTGCGCGCGCAGTGGCCAGCGCTCGTTCGACCACGGGGACAAACGCGCGGCGCGGTGCAGCCTCGACAAACTTTGCCGCCCGCATCCGCTGGTCGAAATCGCCCGCGACAAACGTCTTCTCGAGCCGCAAAAGCACGCGATCCGGAGCACTCGCGGCCAGCGCTTCGGCCAACCGATCATCTCGAGCGTCCGGCCGTTGAATGTAAATCGCGTACAATGGGTCCACCCATGGCGATACACGCGCGGAAGCCGACGCCGCCGCAATCTGCCCGCGACGCAGCTCATCCGCGACCTGCACCGCGTCGATACTTGGTTCACCAAGTTTTTCGCGTGCATACTTTTCGAAGAAATGCCGCTGTGTTGTCATGACAAACGCAAGCACGACGGCGCCGACGAGCGTCGATGTAAACAGCCACGCGAGCCCACGTGGAGACTTCAAGAACCGATTCAGCTCGTTCATGTCGCGCCTCGACGGACAAACGCTCGCATACCGACGAGCAGCACGCTCAGCCCCGCGAGCACGCTCAATTGCCGCAATTCATGGCCCGAAGCCGCATAGAGAATTCCTGTCGCCAACGACGTCGCGCCGGTCACCACCGACGACAACACGACAATCATGCCGCTCATCGTGCCTCGTGAAGGCGACCTGGAAAACGGCATGTCCAATGCGCTAGCCGCCGTGAATCGCAATGTCGTCGCGCACAGGATCGTCATGAATACGGCGTGCGCCAAGGCATGCAGCGGACTGTTCCAAACATACGCGAGCACGGCGAAAACAACCGTCGCAAACGGCATGACCACCAAAGCCGTGATGGCCGCTTCCGTGCCGCGACGAACCTCATTTCGCGAAGCCGGGAGCGTATCGAAGAGCCACGAAGCGTCGGCATGACGCGTGAATCGAAGCGCGTAAAGCACTTGAGGCATCGCACCTGCAGTCACTGCGGGAAGCGTCAACGGAAGAATGACCGCGGAATGTTTGACCACAAAGGGATCGCCGCATTGATCGGTCGCCACGCCGAGAACCAACGCTGCCACAGGCAACGAAAGCGCAGGGAAAAGACGCAGACGCAGGTCGGGATCACGCAGGAACATCCGGGCCGTGAAAAGAAAGCTCGCCGCTTCGATGCGACTGCGCGTGAACAATCCCGCGACGCGTCCGAGCGGCGCATCCATCGTCGTCCCGATCGCTGCCGATCGCGTCGCGCGACTCATGCCCAGCGCCCGGTACGTCGCCGACAGACGGAAAACCGCCGCCCCGACGAGACTCGCGGCGACGCCTACGGAAATCCCGATCGCCGTCGCGCTCACGCGCACGGATTCAGCCTGGACAAACCCGACGACGGAACGTGCGAGGCGCGACGTGGGAAATTGGACAAACCATTCGGGAGGGTTTGCCGCGAACAACTCGAGCTGCCCGTCGCCATTTCGCAAAACGAGCTGCCCGCCATAAAACAAGGCGACGATGGCGACGATTTGGATCCACGCCATCAACGGTCGGAGCGCATCGAGACGGGGGCTCGAGAGCGTTCGAAGCAGAACGATCAATGCGGCGGTGGAGGCGGTGACGACGATTTCCGCAAACAAATACGCCGGCGCAAAGAGGTGATTCGAATCCCGCAGGGCCGTGCCCACGATGCTGGGAAAAACACCGAGGGCCACCGTCATCAACGCGACGTACGCCAATAAATTCGTCCATCGCGCGGCCGCATACGTGCGCGCGGGGATGGGCCGGTGCGCGAGAACTTCTTGATCTTTGGGATCGAAAATCGCTTCGTCGATTTCGACCACGAGCGCCGAGGCGATGAGCAAAACGGTCACCACGAGGTGCGCAGCCGCGAAAAACCACGCCGATACTCGGCCGAAAAGCAGCGCCGTCAACAAACACGAGATGGCCAAAAATTGGCCGAAAACCCAATACAGCGGCGGAACGAGGTCCTGCGGCTTCGAGCCCGTCGCGTCCGCGTAATGCTGCGCGCGCAAGTCGATACGCAAAAATGCCCCAAGCAATGCTCGAAAGGGTCGACTGTTTGTCTGGGCCATAGGTTCCTTACTTCGCGTGCCCGTCGGCCAAAAGCCCCGACAGGCCTACCGCATCTGCTCGGACGAGCGCGTGAAATACCGATTCGAGCGTTTTGTCGGTCGATCGCGAAACCAGCTCTCGCGTCGGCGCATCCGCAACGATGTTCCCTTGATCCAGAATGATCGCGCGATCGCAGAGCCGTTCGACGACATCGAGAATGTGCGAACAAAAGAGAATCGCCTTTCCTGCTTGGGCCAACGACGACAACAAATCTTTGATTTGTCGAACGGCCGTTACATCGAGCCCGTCGAGCGGTTCGTCGAGGAGCAACACGTCGGGATCATGCAGCAGAGCCGTGGCCAGCAATGTTTTTTGGCGCTGTCCTTTCGACAAAGAGTCAATTCGTCGGCGGGTGAGTTTTTCCAAACCAAACCCTTCCAACAGCTCTTTTTTTCGGTGCGCGAATGTCTCTTCGGGCAATTCATGGAGCTCTCCGACGAGGTCGATATGTTCTTCGACCGTGAGCAATCCATAAAGCCCGCCATTTTCCGGGACATATCCGAGTCGACGTTTGGATTCGAGCGTTGTCCCGAAAGCGTCGTGTCCCGCAATGCGCACGCTCCCCGAATCCGGAGGCGCAATGCCGGCCAGGGCCTTGATCGTCGTGCTCTTGCCGGCTCCGTTGGGGCCGAGGTAGCCGCAGATTTGGCCCCACGGAACGGAGAATGTGACATTGTCGAGCACGCGTTTGTCGCCGTATTTCTTGGCGAGTCCGGTGACCTCGATGGCGCTGGAAGGGCGACCGTTGGCGTTCATCGCGACGCACTCTACCATGAGATGCGTCGAACGGGTAAGCCGAATCGATTTACTTTGCGGCGGTTTTTAGAACGCGATCCCAAAAGAAAAACGTCGATTCGTAATTTCCTTTCGTGGGATACCGGTGGTGATAATCGTGAGAATCCGTTCGGCCGGCGAAAGGAATGAAGCGCGTAATCACCGAACGCATGCCCGAATGGACGTTCATTTCATGCAATTGGCGCATCACACTGAAGGTCCACAAAGTGTAGGCGCATGCGTGGCCGTGAAAAAGGGCGACCAGCAATAGACCCAATGCAGCGCCGAGACTCCCCACCATCCATTCGAGCGGATGCACGTACAGGTAATGAACGGGCAAAGGCGCGTACGCTTGGTGATGAATGCGGTGCACCTTTCGATACAAGAATTTCACTTCGTGCATCGCGCGATGCCAACCATAGACCCACGTGTCTTCGACCATGAAAATGAACAATACGTTCAACGCGACGATCCACCACGGCGTATCCAATACGAACCGCGACTCGACTTGTCCGAGCGCAAGCCAGGTGCCGGCGTTCATCATGGCAATGTTGAAGAGAATCAGCGGCAACTGGCGATGAAACGTCGTTACGGACTGCGTCGCATCTTGCAAGCGCAATGATTTCGGCACGCCAAACCAGATCACCAAATACGTGGCCAAAATGCCCAAAAATGAGGTCGCGACGGTGACGATGACGGTGGTTGTGGCGATCATGTTCGCGTCCCTTCGCGCAACGCAAATACATTGCGCAGTGCCGTGTGCTCGAAACCTTCTTCATGGACGACCGTCTGCCGCGTAAAACCGCGCTCACGTAACATCGACGTGAGTTTTTCGAGGCGCCCATTTTCATCGTGCACTTCGACGACGACTTGCTTGATGCGTGGCCAATGCGCATCGGAAATGCCTTCCAAGACGAGCAATTCCGCGCCTTCACAATCGATTTTCAACAAGTCGATTTTCGCCACGCCCGTTTCTTCAATCATCTCCGACACCGTGCGCAAAGGACTCGTCACGCGTTTGGCCGCGCCGCGCAGAAAATTCATGACGAACTTGGCGGCGAAATCCGGAACGAGATACGCATACCAAAACCTGCGTCGCGCATTGCGAACATTGCCGCGCACGGCATTCTCGAGCGACTTGGAATCACGTTGCCACGCTTCGGGATATGCCGTCGACATGGCCGGAGCCCGAGGATAATATTCGAATGTCATGGTCGACGGTGCATTCGAAAGGCCGCAGCGGTAACAATGAAAACGTTCCGCACCATAACGTGCGCCGTTCTTCGCCAGCACCGCGTGAATCTCCGGAATGGGCTCGAACGCGTAAACTCGAATCGACGAATGACGTTGCAGCGCTCGAACCGCGAATACGCCGATATTTGCACCCACATCGAAAATGACGTCGTCGTTCGAAAGGGTGATCCCGTGCTGCAAATATCCATTGACGTGTTCGTCGAGGACCAGAGCCTCCGGTTTTTGCAGGCAGAAGACTTCGGTTCCATCATCGAGAACGGCCGTACGCATACGAAGACCGTATCATCGTCGGGCGCAATTCGTCATCAAGAATGTTTTACGGCGTGATTTGCGCGGATACGCGTTTGCGACAAGCTTCAAAACCCTGTTGCGCGGTATCCATTGCCACGCCGAGAATATCTCGACGTTGCTCGACCGATAAACAGAATTTGCTCGACCGCCACGTTTCATCCAATAAATTCGTGAGCGTTCGTGGCGGGTCGAGATGCCGCCAGATGCGAACCGTGCTGTCCGCCGCCGTTGAAATGAGAAACGAGCCGTCGCCCGCCCAATGCAATTGGTGAATACGGTCCGTGTGGCCTTCGAGCAACATGGGCACCCCGGAGCCGTCCGCATTCCAGACATAAATCATGCGCTCCGACGCCGCGGCAATACGCCGGCCATCGGGGCTCCATTGCACATGTCGCGGCGAATCCGGGACGACTCTCATCACCAGCGGCTCGCCGGAGCCATCGGCATTCCACACGCGCAATGTGCCGTCCGCCGACGCCGTGACGACTTTTCGACCATCCGGACTGAAATCGCCTTCGAGCAGTTTATGCGTATGGCCGCGTAAAACGATCGCTTCTCCCGAACCGTCGATGTTGCCAATGCGTGCCGTATTATCGGCGGAGACCGTGAGGACTCGTTTCCCATCGGAATGCAGAACGAACGAGTCGACATCGTTGCCATGACGTTGAAGCACCGTGTTCGAGCGGGTTTCCAAGGACCATACGCGGAGAAATGGTTCGTCTCTACTTAACGACACCAGGGACTTACCGTCTTTCGAGAATTGCATTTCGACGGTGAAATTGCCGGATTCTTGCAGGACGATGGGCGGGGCGGAACCATTCGTGTGAAACAAGCGTAATGCCCCGTCGTCATAAGCGACGGCGACCAGCGAGTCGTCGGGCGAAAATTCGGCGAAACGAGCATCGGCGCCGTTGCCGACCCATTCATTGAGTTTTTTCGGACCATCGAGGCGCCAAAGACGAACCCGGCCTTGGTCGTGAAGAATTGCGGCGACCCGATTGTCGTGGCTCAACGACGCCTGAATGAGAACTTCGTCCTGATTCGGCAAGATGTGCGGACCGGCCAAACCATCGACGTTCCAAATTTCGACGTTTTTTGCTCCCGGCCACGTGATGAGAACGCGGCGATTGTCTTGCGCCAAATCCACATCGGGGAAGGTGAAGGCCGCAAACCGAAACATTCGTTGGGCTTGCTTCGGCTCGGTCGACCATATCCGCGCACTGCCATCACCGCTCGCCGTGATGAAGCGTTTCCCATCGGCGCTGAAACTCGCATATTCCACGCCCATGGTATGTCCGATCAATGGCGTCGTCGTCTGGAGAGCCCCGACGGTCCAGATCTGCGCGGTGCTGTCCGCGGAACATGTTACGACAAACCTTCCATCCGGGCTGAATGTCGCCATGCGGACATCGTGCGTGTGATTGAGGGAAACCGGCGTCCAATCTTCGTGTTCGGAAAACCAAACCCCGGCGGATTTGTCTTCGGATGCGGTCACGATTCGTTGTCCATCGGGGCTCCATGCGACCTGATTGATTTTTTGGCCATGCCCTTTGAAGATTTTGGGTTTGTCCAACCCGTCGGCATCGAAGATGCGTGCGGTTGCGTCGGCGGAAGCGGTCGCGACGCGTTTGCCATCAGGGCTGAAAACCGCATCCATGACCGCTTTTTCATGGCCCTTCAGAACGACGGGTGCAGCGCTGCCATTCAAGGTGAAAATGCGCGCGGTGCCATCAAAAGAAGCGGTTACCACGCGTGTCCCGTCGGGACTGAACGATGCTCGTCGCAATCGTTCCGTATGGCCGGAAAGAACCAAGGGTTCGCCCTTGCCATCCGCGGCAAACACGTAGGCCGATGGATCCCATCCAGCCGTGACGACACGCTTTCCGTCGGGACTCCACGCCGCCCACGACACTCGCGCCTTGTGCTGCAAAACGATGGGCTCCGCGCCCTCTTCAATCGGCCAAATGCGCGCCGTTTGATCCCATGAAGCCGAGAGAATCCTTCGACCATCCGGACTGTACGTGGCTCGCCAAACCGCACCTGTATGACCACGTAAAACCCGTGGCCCCGCTCCCGTCACCGTATCCCACAGGTAAACGTCGTTGCCGGCCGTCGTCAATGCATACCGACCGTCGGGAGAAAGTTCGGCCGTCCAAACTTGACCCGCGTGACCGGGCAGGACCGATTCGGCAATGGTTTTTCGCGAAATTCTCGACATGAAAAACGGAAATGCCGGTGAATCACCGGGCTCTTCGATTTCACGCAACAACGATAAGGCAAATGTCGGATCCCCTTCGTGATCTCGCGCCGACGCCATACGCGCCGCATCCCGCGCGTGCGAAGCTTCGAGCCGCGTTTGCTCGGCCAATTCACGTGTTCTCGCCGCCTGCGCCGTCGCCTCTTGATTCGCTTGACGCTCTTTCCACGCCAACGTTCCCATCGCAATGGCCACGATGAAACTCGCCCCGAGAATGCTCGCGACGAGCAGCCTTTTGCGCCGCGCGACCAATTCACCCAAGGAAAAAACCGCATCCAGAAATTCTTGTTCCGTTCGAGCCAATTCGACGCGCGAACGTTCGCGAAATCGTCGAGCTTCAGCCAATGCTTCTTCTCGCCACAAAAGCCCGCCCGGCTTGCCACTCTCTCGCCATTGCCGCGCAGCAATACGAAGCCGGGCCAAAAAGTCCGCGTCGTCTTTGTTTTCATCGAGCCAACGTGAGAGCATCGGCCATCGCGCAATCAAGGACTCATGCACGATTTCAACCGTAACCCCGCCCGTGCTTTCGTCTTTTTCCGCCACCAAAAGCCGAGCTTCCACAAGACGCGCCAATACGCGATCCGCTTCGGCAGGGTCCTTCGCCAATTCACGCAAATCCGATTCACTCGTGATCGCTCGCGTTCGTTCCGGCGTGACGAGACGCTCAAAAAATCGTCGCACCAATTGTTTGTCTTCGGTCGACATGGACGCAACCACCGTATCGGCGTGACTCGCCAGCGTGCCCTCGACACCGCCGAGTTTTTCGTAACTCGCCGTGGTGAGCAATTTCGCCCCGGTATCCCGCGCTTCCCATAATTTCGACGCGGTGAATTGCAGGAGCGGCAAAGGCGCATTCGTCCGTTCGAGCGCCGATAACATTTTTTCGACGAGCTCGGAGTTTTCGTAACGATAACCCAAAAGTTCGAGCGGTTTTGTCAGAGCATCGCGCAATTCGTCTTTTCCCAGCGGAGGAAGCAAATAAAGCCCCTTGGCCACATCCGAAGACAGCTTGCGAGCGTCCGCCAATCGATCGAGAAAATCCGAACGCATCGCGAGAATGACCCGCAAGGGCGACGTCGCATCATCGGCCGCGCCTTCGAGACACGATAAAAACGCCGCGCGCTCCACAGCATCACCACATAACGTGAACATTTCTTCGAATTGGTCCACGAAAAATAAGGTGCTCGCCTGCGCGCCGCGCGCTCGACACGACGCGCGCAGAATCGCTCCGAGAAGCCCCGGACGTTCACGTAAAAGTCCCGCCAACGCTTCCGGCCCCGCCGTCACGTTCAAGGACGATTGATGCAGATCGTCCAGGGTTTGTTCCGCCAATTCAATCAACACGCTCGCCATGGCCAGCAAAGGTTTTTTACCCGGGCGCACGACAATCGCTTCGCGTTGACTGCCGAGCCGTTTGAATGCCGGAATGATCCCGGCGCGCACGAATGACGATTTTCCAGCGCCCGAGGGGCCTCCCACGGCAATGAGCGGTTGCAAGCGCAAACGCGAAAGAAGACTCGCAATGTCCCGTTCACGTCCGAAAAACTTTGCGCAATCGGCTTCTTGAAATGCCAAAAGACCCGCGAATGGATTTCCCGCATCCACCAAGAGCGGCGCGGTCATTCCCGTTCGCAACGTCGATAATTCGCTGACGAGTTCTCCGGCAGTGGCCAAACGACTTTCTTTGTGTTTGTCCAGGCACCGATCGATCAACGCCGCGAGCGGACCAAGCTCCGGAGCCGTTTGCCGCGCCGAAGGCATCGGCGTGTCGATATCCATCACCTCGGGCAATCGATGCATCGTAAATGGCGCGAGCGGATGATGCCCCAATGCCAATTCGAATAAAATGATCCCAAAAGCCCAGATATCGACGCGATGATCCGGTGCGTCATTCAACAACGATTCCGGTGCCATGTACGGCAACGTTCCCGCCGCTTCGCTCATTTCCTCGCTGCCGAGTCGTCGCCGCTCTTCTTCATCGATCCAGGCGGCAATACCGAAATCGACCACTTTGATGGGTCCATCGGTCGCCACCAAAATGTTCTCCGGCTTCAAGTCGCGATGCACGATGCCCAGCGCGTGCGCGGATGCCAGCGCCCGCGCGACCGGAAGCATCAATTCGATACACATCGCCGGGGCAATTCGTTCGAGCTTCGGGATCGATGGACGACTGATGAATTCGGTTTTTCCCGGCGCCGTATCCGCCGCAATCCCGTGATCGTCCATCAATGCCCGTAACGTCTGCCCTTCGACGTATTCGAGCACCATGTAGGGCATCGAATCGATTTCATCCGCTTCGTAAATGATGACGATATTCTCGTGCCGACACCGCGCGGTCGCTCGGGCTTCGGACAAAAATTGCGTATTGACCAACCCGTCGTTACCGAACGTCAGCACCTTGATCGCCACGAGCCGGCCGAGGCGTGTA
The DNA here is from genome assembly GCA_964435055.1 of uncultured Polyangium sp. Taxonomy (GTDB): domain Bacteria; phylum Myxococcota_A; class Polyangia; order Polyangiales; family Polyangiaceae; genus Polyangium. The sequence goes on from CAYSYX010000026.1 coordinate 19,280, forward strand.
TCGCGGGCAAGATACACTTGCCCCATTCCACCTTCGCCAAGCGAGCGGATGACCTCGTAGTGACCAATGAAGGCGCCGGGTTGGAAGTGCATCTTCAGAGTGAAGCGAGCGTCAAGAAACTGGCTGACGGTACCTCAGCTCGAATTGAAATGCACCAAAACAATGACCATGTCGCACTCGACATTGTTTGATGTGTACGAGGAAACGAAGCCGCTTTGGCGACCCAAGGTAGCGCGATGTGGAACACTTTCGGGCGATTTGGCGTGACGAACAGACCCGACGTCGATAGGCTGGCGGCGATTTGGCGAGGTAAGCCGTTATGGAGAGTTTTCGTAATTGTGGTTGGCCGGCGTTCGCGGCGCTGGGTATGGGTACGCTGGCGATGATCATGGCGGTTGCGGCGATCGCGATGGCGCTCATGAAGCCGCGTATGGGCGTCATTGTGGCGATTGTCGCGCTGGCGATGTCGGTCGGTCCCGGAGGCGTCGGGTTTTTGGGTATGTTATGGCAACGCCAACAAGTGGATTCCATTTTGGCGGCCGGGGTCATTGAACCGCAAAGCATCGAAAGAATTCGCGCCATCGGTTATGAAGAAGCCGCGCAATGCGTTCCGGTGGGCGGCGTCATCAGCGTCGTGCCCATGTTTTTCGCCGGCATTGCCTTGGTGGTGTCGTTGGTCCGGAAAAAGAACGAACCGGCCGCTTGAATTTACTTCAACGCGGCCGTGAGCTCATCCGCAGCTCGTTCTCCCGCTTCGACCGCGCCTTCCATGTATCCCGTCCAAACCCTCGCCGTTTCGGTCCCCGCCCAATGAAGTCGTCCCACGGGCGCGCGTAATGCGGCCGCATGAGCGGACAAAACGCCCGGGCCCATGACGGCCGAATAACACCCGCGCGACCAACGTTCGCTCGGCCAATCGTGATCGATGTAATCGATGGGCGAAGACGCCTGCGGACCAAAAAACTTGGCAAAACTCTCCAATGCCGCTTCGCGACGCGCTTTCATGCCCTGGCCGCTGTAATGTTTCGCATCTTTTGCCATGACGAACCCCACGAGCGCTCCGCGCGAACCGTCGCGTGAAGAATCGTCGAAGGCCAGTTTCACCGCGCCTTTGTCGGCGATGGCTTCGCCCGAATATCCGGCTTTACGCCAAAACGGAGTTTCATACATCGCGATGCATTTGATGACGCTCCCCATCGGCATTCGTTGCGTCAACATGTCTCGGGACGCGGGCATGGCCGGCTCGTAATCGATGCGCCCCGCCAATACGGGCGGCAAGGCAATAATCGCTCGTTCACAACGCACCGTCCCCGAATCCGAAGTAATCGTCACGCCGCCGTCGTCTTGTTCGATGCGTTTGACCGGGGCATTCAACAAAACGCGATCGCCTAATTTCGCGGCCAATCGTTTCGAGATCTCTTGGTAACCTTCGACCAACCGCGTTTCCTGCGCACCATTGCGAATTTCACTCATGCGCAGCAGGCCGCCTCCGTGGCGCAGATAATGCAGGAAAAACAAGAATGATATTTCCGAAGGTTCGGCGGCGAAAATCGCCCGCACGGCCGTATCCACCAAAGCCTTGGCGCCTTGCGTCTTGACATTACGACGTTTCCACGTCTCGACCGTCATGCCATCCCATTCGGCGGCTTTGTCCGCACCCAATGGATTGTCCAACGGAACATCTTTGACCAGCGATTCAATGCGTTGAATCGTCACGCCCAAATCCACCGCGCCCACCATCGACAACGTCGGAATCGACGACTTGTACGTCGAGACCATATTGCCCAGCGCCAGGACTTTTTTGCCTTCGTGGTATTGCGGGAACGTGGTCAAACCAAATTCCTTCACGAGCTTGAACATGCGGTCTTGCGTCGGGCCCAGCCATTGCGCGCCCAGCTCGATCCGATCTCCGTGCGCCGTATCATGACTCAACGTTCGGCCACCGACGCGATCGCGCGCTTCGAGCACCAATACGGAAACGCCTGCGTCCGCGAGCTTTCGGGCGGCGGACAAACCGCTGAGTCCTGCTCCGACAATGGCTACCCGTGCCTCACCTTGGACGCGCGATGCCGACATGTTCATGTCCTTTCTGCGACACGATCTTCAAGCGTCGCATCGTACGCAAAACGCCGTTGAAATGGCTGTATTTTTTGTTCGTCAAACGCAGGTTTGGGGCGCCGGAGACTCGAAGCCCCAAGGGTCAACCAAGCGCCAAAAGTCGCCGCACCTTCGCCAGGATCGGAACATCCGCAGGCGGAAAAAGCGCATCATCGAGCTCGTTGGCGGATGCCCACTGCACCGCGGCGACATCAATCGGCCGCGGTTCCGGAGAGCCTTCACGTCGGGTCACCGCGAAAAAAAGCAGAAGAACCGACTTTTCCGGATACGCGTGAAACGTCACTTCGACCGGATCATCCACGCGCACATCAATCCCGATTTCCTCGCGTAATTCCCGTTCCAGTGCATCGCGCGGGTCTTCGCCGGGCTCCACTTTGCCTCCTGGAAATTCCCACGCACCCGCCAAATGCGAGCCTTTTTTTCGTTGTGTCAAGAGCACTCGGCCGCCCTCGATGAGGACGCCTGCGGCAACAATCACCGGAAATTGCTTGTGAACAGACTCGACCATGGTTCGGCGCGGCAAACGTAGCACGAACCCGCGAGGTGCCGACGATTTTCGAGAACCCTTTGCGCACGGCAAAAGATGTGACATTGCCCGCGCCATGCCGATCACGTACAGCCAAGCCGGTGTCGACATCGACCGCGGCGATGCCCTCGTCGAACGCATCAAAAAGCTCGCCAAACCCACGCGTATTCCTGAAGTCGTGACGGATATCGGCGGCTTCGCCGGCCTCTGCGCGCTGCCCAAAGGCCTCGTCGATCCCATCTTGGTGAGCGGCACCGACGGTGTCGGAACGAAGCTCGACGTCGCATTTGCCACGGGCGTTCACGACACGGTGGGCATCGATCTCGTCGCGATGTGCGTGAACGATGTCATCACATGCGGGGCTCGGCCGCTGTTTTTCCTGGACTACTTCGCCACGGGAAAGCTGGAGCTCGATGTTGGAGAAGCGGTCGTTCGCGGTATCGCCGAAGGCTGTAAACAGGCCGGTTGCGCGCTGCTCGGCGGCGAAACGGCCGAGATGCCGGGGATGTACGAGCCCGGCAAATACGACCTCGCCGGGTTTGTCGTAGGCGTCGTCGATCGCGCCAAGATCCTGGATGGTTCACGCTCCAAACCCGGAGACGTCGTCATCGGCGTCGCGTCGAGTGGTTTGCACTCCAATGGTTTTTCCTTGACCCGCAAAGTAATTTTCGAGCGGATGGGGCTGCGTGTCCAAGACAAACTGCCGGGGACGAACTCGACCGTGGGCGAAGCGCTCCTCGTGCCGACCCGCATTTACGTGAACGCCGTGCGCGATCTGTTGGCGGAAGTGGGCGACGGCGTGCGCGGTTTGTCGCACATTACCGGCGGCGGTTTGCCCGGGAACTTGCCGCGCGTTTTACCGGACCACCTCGGTGCGAACCTCGATCTCGGCGTCTTCGAAAGGCCCGCCATCTTTCGCCTCATCGCCGAAGGCGGTCCGGTCGAAGAGTCGGAGATGCGCCGCACGTACAACCTCGGCGTGGGCTTGTGTGTCGTGACGTCACCGGACTCGGCCGCTCGCGCCATCGAAGTGCTCGAAGCAGCCGGAGAAACGGCATTTCGGTTGGGTGAAGTCGTGGATGTCGGGCCGGGCGTGGAATTCGAAGATCGCGTGCGCTTCGCGCAATAAGCCGTGAAACCGGCTGCTTTGCCGAGTACATTGCCCGCATGGATGCGATGACGGCAATGGGTTTTGTTTTCGGCGTGATCGGCTTCTTCTACCTGATGCGTGGTTTGAAGCAGATCAACCAATGGGAAGTCGCGTTGCGGTTCACCCTGGGCAAACTCAGCGGTCGAGTCGAACCCGGCGTCACTTTGTATTTGCCGGGATTTCAGGATCTGCGCGTCATCGATACGCGCACGAAAAACCGCGACCTGCTCCGACAAATGGTCATCACGCGCGACAACGTCACGACCATGATCGACACGGTCTTGTATTACCGCGTCGTCGATCCGGAAAAAGCCACGCTCGCCGTCGAAAACTACGAAGCGGCCATCAAGGATCGCGCCAAGGTCGTGCTGCGCGATGTCGTCGGCGAAACGCGCCTGGACGAACTCCTGGCGCATCGTGAAGAGGTCGCCGCAAAGGTGCGCAGCCAAGTCGAATCGATGGTTGCGCAGTGGGGTTTGCACGTCGAGCTCATCGGTCTGCAAGACGTGCAGCTCCCTCCGCAAATGCAGGAAGTGCTGGCAAAAGTGGCGATTGCGGAACGCGACCGTCAATACGTCGTCATCAAGAGCGAAGCGGACGTGCAAAGCGCGAAGAACTTCGCGGAAGCGGCAGGCATCCTCGCCAAGTCGCCCGGAGCTATGGAACTGCGGCGTTTCGAGGCTCTGGCGAACTTGAGCCAAGGCAACACGAAGGTCATCTTCGACCTGGCCAAACCCTACGACGACGTACGACATACGGCCGCAGCCATGGCCGAAGCGGCCGTGGCGGAACCGGCGAAGGTTCGTGTGGAAAAACAGCAAGGCGCGCAAGCCTTGAGGTCCGATTCGCAATACGAAGCGGAAGCGATCGCCGAAGCCGAAGCGGTGGCGCAAGCTCAGCGCACGTACATGCAAGGGCGCAAGATCTAGCCGATGATGCTCGACGACGGATCGTTGGCGGCGGGTGTGGCGGCGCTGCTCGAAGCACGCGGGGAAGCCGATCTTGGCGCACTGGTTCGTCGCAGCATCGTGCAGGTGGTTGGTCGTGCCGAACGCTGGTCGATGGGCGCGCGAGACGTCGCCGCTCATCGCATCGCGCTCGTCGTGTCGGCTGTGGACCATGTCTTCGTGATGTCGTCTCCACCGAGATTTGCTGCGATTCGTGAAGCATTTGCGACGGCGGTTCGCAGCCCCGAGACCGAAATGGAGAACCTGTTTCTGGTGCTCGAACTGCCGCCCACGCGGACGACGTTTGCCCAAGGATACCGAGACGCACCCGTTCGTCCTTACGAAACCCCCGACGCCGGGTCTGTATTGCAAGGAGCTGCGGCGTTGTGCAAAGCGCTCGGTGATGAAGCCTCGGCGCAGGCGTTGTCGCGCGCGTCGCTCGAGGATTCGTTTGTCACAGCGAACGATCGCAGCGTGCGACGGTTTGTCTTGCGCCTTGACGCGGCGGACTTTGCGCTCACCGAGAAAAATGCCGCGTTTGGGGACCGTTTGATGCGGGCGGTTCGTTCGGCGGCCATGACCCCGACCGAGGCGACGAGCGCGGTGTTCTTGGGGGTTCGTCTGGTACATACCGACGGGCGGCTCGAACCGGAAACCGAACTCGTCCGGGCGCTCGAGAGGAAAAACGTGGTGGTGGTTCCGATTGTCCGGGACGAACAGCGGACGCGGTTCGCGATCGTTTACCAAGAAAAACTCGCGGTGCTCGAAGTCGAGCATGAGACGTCGAGGTTTTCGTTGTTCAAATCGAAATCGATGGTGGCGAAAACCGGAACGATCAAAGTCGGCGAAATCCGTGTTTCGGATCAGGCCATGGCATCCGTCGATGCTGCGGAAATGGCCAGCGCGGAGATTGTCCGGGATATATGTGAGATGTGAGTTTTACCCGCCCAACATTTTCCCCACAATCGCCTCGATCTCCCGCCCAGCCGTCGACGCTTCAATCACCTCCCGCAATCGTCGCCTCGCCGCCGCGAAATGCAATTCATCCGGAATATCGGCATCAGCCATTTCCGATTCCAGGGTTCTTGCACGTTCCACCAAACGCACGTGATTCTCGTCATCCGCCTCGAAATACGGAATGGGCAATCGCCATATCGATTTGTGAATGTCCCGTTCGTCTTTCCCGTACGACATGAGCGGTCGCACAAGACGCGTCGTTACGGCCGCATTCATGATCGCGCACAAATAACGCGCCTCGTCGACGTTTGCCGCTGCGGCCCAATACAAACTGTTGTCAATCACCGCGCGTGCGTCGTCCGTGTACGCGGCCGCCAGGTGCATGCCCGATCGCCCATACAAGACGCGCAAGGGCGGAATGCGAAATTGCGCTTCGAGTTTCCCGCGGAAATTGAGCTGTTCCATGAGCGAAAGTCGCGCGCTGCTTCGGTGCTTCATCCACGTCGCTTCGGCGTCTCGCCACCATTTGGCCAATTCCGGATATTGGTCCAGGCGGTCGCTCGATCCGTCCATGAGCCCCTGTTTGTCGCGCGGAATCACGGCATACGCGGGCGGGCGAATTCGGAACGGCAGCACGGATTCACCTGTATAAACCGGACGAACGAAGATGGATTCGACGATGCCTTCGCGGTCTTCGAGGTTTTTCCACGGCGGTTTCTCGTTGGCGCTGCGTAACGATCGCACGGCGGCTTTGCCTTGCGCATGCCCCAATGGCCCGGCTTTGCGTCGTTCGACCATAAAAAAAACGCGCGGCACGATCGTCGCGCCTTGTCGAAAACGATCCCCGTAAGGCGATGTTTCGCCCTGCGTCAGTGCGGTTGTCGCGGCGGAACGAGAAATGCTGTGTTCAACGTCTTTCCAGGTGCCGTGCGGTTTTTCCAGACGTCCCGTCCACGATTCGCCTGGAGGCATGGCCACAGGCGTATCTTGTTTCGATCCGAAAATGACCGACGCGCTGATGGGGAAAAAATGCGGTCGTAAACGCTTCAAATCCCATGGCTGTTCGAATGCGACGTGCAAATGATGACCATTGTGCGACAAATTGCCCGTACGAAACCCTCGATAATGTTGGCGCTCCGCATCAATCACCGCGGAGGGCATGACAAACCCGAAGGTGCCGCCTTTTTCCAGATACAATTCAATGGCCCGCGTCGCGAACAAGGCCGACAAATCTTGATGCGTGGCGACTTTGGCGCCATGCCACAATCCGCGCGCTTTACTCATTTTTTGAAAAGCGTCTTGCATATCGGCGGGCATGTGGCGATAAGCGAGCCACGGGGGATTGCCGACGAGCGTGTCGACGCGAAGATTTTTGCTCATTTCCGCAGAAAGGCGCGGTTTTGCAAAAAGCGGATCCGAATCCATTTCCCATTGCATCGAATCCCCGAGAAAAATGGGAATATGCAACGAACCTCGTAATGAAGAGGTCAACCGTTCCCGCCCAATTGCCAACAAATACGTTACGCGAGCCAAAGTCGCTGCGACAGGGTGCAAGTCCATGCCGAAAACGTGCGACGTGAGTTTGTCCAGTGTTTCATTTTCGGACCAAAACCAGTTTTCTGCTGCTTGCAAAAAACGCCGAATGGCATGAAACAGAAACGTTCCCGAACCGCACGCCGGATCCAGAACCCGCTGTTCGAGCGGCCGAGGCACGACGGTTTCGATCAATTGATAAGCAAGCCAATCCGGCGTGTAATGTTCGCCGAGTTGCTTGCGCACGTCGGCACCAATCACCGATTCGTACAAGAGTTTGAGCACGTCATGGTCGACGTTTGACCAGTCAAACTCCGCAAAAAGCTCCGCAACATCGATAACGACGTCATCGCCCCCCGGGATGTCGCCAATCCAATCGAAGACATCTTTTTCGATTGCCCCATGAATCTGCGCGCGATGAAACAGATCACCGGACAGGATTACCTTGGGCGATTGACGAACGACGTCGAAACCAAGCAGCGCGTGGGCGATGATTTTGGCCGAAACGACGAGAAGCGTATGTCTTACGAAGAGATCGTCGGTGTTTTGAAATGACGTGCCGAGCGTGGTCGCAAGAAGTTTCGACCATTGTTGCCGTCCATGTTGGATGCTTGGATCGCCCGAGTGCGCAGCGTAGAGTGCCGTAAGTTTGGCGTGATGAACCGTGATCGATTCTTGCAAAATGATTGCCCGGGTTTTGTCTTCACGACCTGGGTAGCCCTGGGAGCGGTTTGATTTTTTGGCGTTTGCGGCGGGGCCCCGCTGTTTGAGCCCCGGAGGGGCGAGTTCGGGGTGCCGCGACGCCAAACAAATCGAACCCTCCCGGGCGGACAAACTCAGAAGGGACCGCATAACATTCTATGACGGCTTCAGCTGCGGAGTTCGGGGTGCCGCGACGCCAAACAAATCGAACCCTCCCGGGCGGACCAACTCCGAACCCGCATCACCCCGCTTGTCCGGAAATACGCACCGTGTCGGCTCCGAGCGCCGCGAGCTTTCGCTCCATGAATTCATACCCGCGGTCGAGGTGATACACGCGCAGAACTTCGGTTTCGCCTTCTTTCGCCAAAAGTCCCGCAATCACGAGCGACGCGCTGGCCCGCAAATCCGTGGCCATCACTTTCGCCCCCGACAATGGATTGCCTCCGTGCACGTGCGCCGTGTGCCCATCGATATCAATCGACGCGCCCATACGCCGCAATTCCGGCACGTGCATGAATCGATTCTCGAAGATTGTCTCGACAATCCGCGAGGTTCCTTGTGCCAAACACATCAGCACCATGAACTGTGCTTGCATGTCCGTGGGAAAACCCGGGTGCGGAGCCGTCATCACATCCACCGCGCGCAGAGGTTTGTCCGGGTCACGACGCACGCGAACGCAATCGCCTTCGCGCCCAACCTCGACGCCCGTCGCGCGAAGCTTCGCCGCCACGGCCTCCAAATCCTCGAGCGGCACGCCTTCGAGAAGCACATCACCGCCCGCCGCAGCTGCGGCAACCATGTACGTTCCCGCTTCGATTCGATCGGAAATGATCGCGTGGTCAAACGGATCGAGATCATCACGACCTTCGATGTGAATGACGTCCGTCCCGGCACCATCGACCCGCGCGCCCATCTTGTTGAGCACGCGCCCAAGCTCTTCGACCTCGGGCTCGCGAGCGCAATTGACCAGCGTCGATCGGCCTTTCGCGAGCGCCGCAGCCATCATGATGTTCTCGGTGCCCGTCACCGTCGGCATGTCGAAAACGACCTCCGCGCCTTTCAAACGCGGACATTCCGCGTGAATGTATCCGTTCGTCAGGTGAATCGTCGCCCCGAGCGCTTCGAGGCCCTTGAGGTGCTGATCGACCGGACGCGAACCGATTTGACAACCCCCGGGCAAACTCACTTTCGCCCGGCCGTAACGCGCCAACAGGGGCCCCAGCACGAGCACGCTGGCGCGCATCTGTTTGACCAAGTCGTACGGTGCTTCGGGATTCGCCTCGCCTCCGCCACGCACGCGAACAAGCGGCGCATCAACGACGACATGTCGCCCGAGCACACGCAGAAGTTCTCCGGTCGTTTCGATGTCCCGGAGCGCGGGAACATTACGCAAGATGCTCTCGCCTTCGGAGAGCAACGTGGCGCAAAGGATGGGCAGGGCTGCGTTTTTCGCGCCGCTGATGCGAATTTTTCCGGAGAGCGTTTTTCCGCCGCGAATTCGGATGACGTCCATGACGCCCCTTGTGGCACGGTTCGCGCGGAAAGGCGAACGTTTGGCAACACTTCCCGGGAAGCCCGAGATCCACAGGTGCGTGGCTCCAGCAAAGTCCACCCGCAAATCCCGTCCAAGGGTTCTTCCCGGTACAGAGTTTCTAGGGTACAACAGCCTCCTTCGCACCTTATTCACAGCCTATCGTACTGGACAAACCATCGCTTCTCATGCCTCGATCCGCCAGTTTGCTACGTTTTGTGCCCGGTATCGTCGCGTTCGTCGTGACCAACACGGCCTCGGCCGCGCCGCCGGATCCGGTTCCGTCGCTTGACCTTCGCGGCTTTCGTCCGTCCACCGATCCCGGCGCAGGCCTCTACAACGAGCCCGTTTTGCCGCCGGAACATGGCGATGGCAACGTGGGTTTGTCCGTATCGTATGCGTACAAACCGGTGTGGTTGAAGGAGTTCAACACGGGCGAGGAGTTCTACGTCATCAAGCATCAGCTCACGGGGGATCTCTTCGGAAACATTGGAGTTTGGGGGCGTTTGTCCCTTGGCGTCGACCTGCCGTTCGTCCTCGAACAGAGCGGCGACAAACAGACCGATCGAATCATCGAGGTGCTTGGACCGACAAACATCCCGGCGCGAGCGTTTGGCGATGTGGCATTCAACGCCAAGGTGGTTTTGGTTCCGCCGACGTCGGGCAAACTGGGAGGGTTTGCCCTGGCGTTTCATAATCAGTTCACCGTACCGACGGGCGATCCCGCCTCGTTCCTCGGCGAAGGCCACGTGACGAATACATCGCGGTTTTTGGCCGAGATTCGCTTTTTGGTCCTGGCTTTGCATTTGGCGGGCGGCGTGAAATTCCGGGCCGAGCGAGAACGGTATTTGTGCGCGAATGTGCCGATCGGGCCCAAGGAAGATCCCTGCAAACAAATATTTCAGCACGAATTGCCATTTTCGTTTGGTTTGTCTTTCCGACCGCAAGCGTTGGGGATCGATCCGAAAGGACGCTGGACGTTTCTGCTCGAAGGGCAGGGGCATCAGCCGCTTTATCCGGCGTTTCCCTTCAAGAAAAATACGCTGATGACCGCGCTGGAGGTCGGCACGGGAGCGCGATTGGCATTCGGCGACGGGTATTTGATGGGCGGAGTGGCGTGGGGCCCTTATGGTATGGGATCCGGGCAATTACGGGCGATGCTCACGCTGGGATATGCGCCGCGGGAACGGGACGAAGACGGCGATGGAATCCCGGACGAAGACGATCAATGCCGCGAATTGCGCGAGGACAAAGACGGATTCGAGGATCAGGACGGTTGTCCGGACGGCGATAACGACAACGACGCCGTGCCGGATGAAGACGACAAATGCCCGACGAAAAAAGAGGACGAAGACGGGATCGAGGACGACGATGGTTGTCCCGAGCGCGCGTGGGGGACCTGAAATGGTTTTACTCGGTTAATGACGGAGGGTCATGACCGGGTGCGGGCGGGGATTTTTACATCGGCACGATCGGCAACCGAACGGCTTTCTTTTTCGGTTTGGGCATTTCGCCATTCTTTTCGCGATTCGCTCGTTCTTCCGCCGCGAGCTCGTGCTCTTTCACCGTGAGCGGATTGTCGAATTCCGGCAATGGTAGGTCCTTGTTTTTTGCGTACACCGGGTGTCGCCCGTGCATGCGATACCACTCCGCTACCGTCGCATTCGCTCGCATCTTTTCCAGCACGTTGCGCCAGCCCACGCCTGTGTTATACGCGCAAAAGCTGATTTCTCCCATTTGCGTGCCGTAGGGAATGATGCACATCTCGGTGCGCCGAAAATCGTAATTAAAAAGGTCCTGGAACCACATACCCGCGACGAAGAGCACGCGCCAATCATAATCCTTGGCGTCGTTTTCCCCGGCATGCGCCGCTCCCGTTTGGCTCAAGAATTGCCGAATCACCGTCGACAAATCAATGCCCGGCGGAGCGCTTTCGGGCTTGTAATGTCGCAGAATGCTCGCCACGACCTGCGCCTTGGTCCACGCGCGACTTTTTCCCGCGTCGAAGATGACGCGGAAATCGCGCAGAATGCCCTCCATATCGAGGAAATCCAAGAGCGGCACCATTTGCTTCGTCTTCTTGTTGACGAAGAGCACCGTGCCAATGCCGCAATTCGGATGGCAACCGCAATTCAATTGCCCGAATTCCTTGTCGGGACCATCCATCAAATCGACGACATCCCCGAAAGGCGACAACGCCGAAAGCGGAAACCAATCGCGCAATGGATTCGTCACGCCCGTCTGTTTCGCCACGTCATGCGCCAAATGGCTCAGCGTATATCGTTGCTGCTCCCGCAATTCATCGGAGATGTCTTCGTCGCGCCCGGTAAAACTCACGGGCTGGAAACTCACGACGGTGATTTTGTCGGCGTTTTGAATGGCAAATTCGACAATCGGGCCGATCATGTCGTTGTTCACGCCGTTGACCACCGTCACGACCAGGATGACGTCGATCCCGGCCGCCGAAAGCTCTTCGATGGCGCGCAGTTTCACGTCGTAGAGGTTCGCGATCTTGCGATGCGCATTCGCTTCGTTCGTCACGCCGTCGAATTGCAAATACGCCATACGCATACCCGCTTCTTTGCACTTTTTCGCAAACCCGGGCTCCTGGGCGAACCGCAAACCGTTTGTCGCGCATTGCACGGCAAAGTAGCCTTTTTGCCGAGCGTATTTGATCGCGTCCAGAAAATACGGCGACAACGTGGGCTCGCCGCCGGAGAACTGAATCGACATCTGCCGCTTAGGACGCACGTTCGCCGCATCATCCAAGATGCGCGTGATGTCCTCCCAAGACAGCTCGTGTACGTATCCCACTTGATTGGCGTCCATGAAACACGGATCGCACATCATATTGCAGCGGTTTGTCAGGTCCACCGTGAGCACCGCGCCGCGACCATATTTGATGGTGCTCGACCCGTGCTGATGCAATGCATCCGGACTCATGACGACGTCGCGACCCTGAAACAGGCTCTCGATGCGCGATAAAAATCGCGGGTCGATCGAAATCACGTCGCTGACCGGACCGTGCTTCGGACACGTTTTTTCCATCCGAATTTGACCGTTTTTCTCGACAATCCGAGCCTTGATCTCCCCGGGTTTGTCCGTCAGCAATTTCGTCCAGTCCGCGTCGCCGCGCAGAATCTCCGCCCGGGCTTCCTTTACGCACGTCGGACACAAACTGTCGGTTTCCCGCGGCCAGCCCAGCGACGGCTTCGACCGCTCCGTGCCTCGAGGGATCGGCCGATCACTCCACTTCGGAGCAAATGGTGCAGGTGTTGGGCCTCGATCGCTGATTTCTCGCAAGATGGGCCATAGCGCATTTGCTGAAACCGTAACCAATTTCTCCAAGTTCCGCACGGACAGCATGTTCCTCCTCAGAGTCAACAAAGTGAAGCTGACGTAACGTAGTCCATTTTTCCGAGTACCGCAGAGAATTCTTATCGTTCCGGCGACATTCGAGCAAGACGCCGACCAAGAATGTTCAGACGACACGTTTGCGCGTCGCGATCGGCCGCCTTTTGACGTTCATGGGTTCACTACGGTGCACATCGTTTTCGTTGCGGGCACCATGCACAAAAGTCGACCAAACTCAAGACAAATCGGCAGGATACCGCCACGTCACCGGCGCGCGACATTCCGATGGCCGAGGTGCTCCAAAGCCTGGGCTGCATTGCGTCGATTCATTGCGATTCGACGGGCATTGGACAATCGCTGCGCCGCCCGCAAGGGGCCGGGAGAGGGGATCTGCAGATTCCGAGAATGCGAAATTTACGGCAATTTGCAAACGTACCGTAGACCCGCATTGCAATCGAGGTCGTTCCAGGTGTTATTCGATGCGTAGACGTGGCCGCAATCTTCGGCGCCGCCCCAGTCATTCGGCTCGCCACCATTCCACGCTGTGAAGTTCGCCGGTGTGCCGTCTGTCCAGACGAACTTTCCTTCCATCTGCTTGTCGTTGAAGCCAATCCAGTAGTCGCCGAAGTTGAGCGAATTGGCGCGGTTGGCAATGGTTTGAAACTCGAGGGCGCTGTGAATCGAAACCAAGTGTCCACCTTGGGCCTTGCAATCGTTCTCCGCCGCGGTCCAGCTCAGCGTGTCCACGCAATACGCATATTTACCGCCGCCCGCCGCGGCTTCGATGAGGCATTTCGGACATGCGGGATTGTCGTCGAGAACTCCATTGCAATCGTCATCGACGAAGTTGCACTTCTCGGGCGCTCCGGGATACACATTCGGGTTGTTGTCATCGCAATCGATCCCGCAGCCGGGGGTGCCATCCATATCCATATCGATGCCCGTGGGATCCACACACTTGAGGCCGTCGTTTATGGTCGTCTTGCGATTCAACAGAAAGTCGATCGTGCTGTCGATGGACCAGCCGACTTGATCGACACCATATTCGCGTCGTGGATCCGCCAGTACGTCCGGCCAAATCAGATTCTTGACCTCGGTACACTTGGCAACCAATCCGAGCGAATCGACTTTCGCCAAAATGGTCGTATACGCTTCGCCCAATTTCTTGCGGCATTCGATGGATTGCACGCACAATTTCTGCACCCGCGAACCCGCGGTGAATGGATCCATCTGGTCCGAGAACGTCTGGTCGATACCCCAGGGCATGAACGTCCAGAGATTGTTATCGGGACGGCGATAGATGTAGTAATTGTTTTGGTAGCTGGCATAGCCGTCCCAATGCCCCAAATAAATCTCCGTCGCGGCGAACTTGACGTATCGATCCATATCGATGACCTTCGACGCCTCGACCATGAAATTCTGCGGGGTCATGGCATCGAGTGCCGTGATTAGCTCCGCGATGTCCGTGTAACTGACGAACATCCCATTGTCTTGATCGAACCCCTGGTAATTGCCCCAATCGAGGTCCACCCCGTAAGCGCCCTCGTACAGGTTGCCCGTTTCCCCGCCAACCCAGTTGTTCAAAAATTCGCCGTTCGACGTGGTTTCGATGGTTGCATAAAGCCCGAACAATTCCCCATTGACGGACACCCGAGCATAACCCGAACGCGCTGAAGGCACGTCCATTTCGTTAAAGAGAATGTACCCGATTCGCTCGTGAATCATGCTCGAGTCCTGCACCATGTTGTTCACGGCGAGCTTCGTCAAACCATCCAGCTTTTGGCCTTTGGTGTATTCGTTGAATTTCAACAAAAACGCGGCTTTTTGATCGAGCGTCCGCAACGAGCCGATTTTGCCTTTGATACGTACGCCCGTGTCCGGAATCGTGACCATCGTATTCTTGGTCGTGACGTCGACATCCCCCCGTACGTACACGCTGGGGTTTTTTGATAACGCATCAAGGTCCGCCGCTGAGAGCCTGATGTTGATACCGATGATTTGACCGTCGGCGAAAAGCTCTTTGCCCGCCGGAGGCTCCATCATGCCGCCCATGCCGCCCATGCCGCCCATGCCGCCCAGACCACCGCCACCATCGGCCGTCCCCCCGACGCCTCCATCGCCGCCTCCTCCCCCCGGACCTCCCGAACTCGATGACGCGCCCGGTTTGTCTGGTAAATGGAGCTCTCCGCCGCACGAAGAAGCCGCAATCACGCCCAGTCCGATAAAACCAATCCAAATCATCCGACGATCCATGTCAACCTCCTCGACAAGCCCGGCCATTGACTCAAGAAAATAATGCTCGCGTCTTGAATGACGACCGTCGATCATGACACGGATCGATCCGCGTTGTCCAGCGAAATCACGGCCAAATGGTGGTTTTTACGGTGTTTCCGCTCCGTCACCCGCGACGCAACGAAAACAAGGATTGGTCCGCGAAGAAAAAGCCGATCCGTTCTCCCGTTGCATCGGCAAATACATTGCCGGTCTGATGCTTCGCCGCAAGCTGATAGGTATCGCCGTCCGTGGAAACATAAACGCCCCCGCCGCCTGCGCCTCGATATTCAACCAATGCCACGAGCAGCTCCTTCGGGCCCGCCGCGACGCCCGACAAAACGCCGCAAGCAATTTCACGGGTCGCAAAGGTCGCGCCGCCGTCGTTCGAGCGCATCATCAGCACCTTGGTGTCCTGTTGCAAAAAGCAAAACAATGCGCCCGACCAGGATACGATCCGCTTCGGTATTGCGTTTTTCGGGACATCCCATTTCCGAAAGGTTGCGCCGGCGTCATCGGATACCGCAAAGATGTATTCATTGCCTTTGGGACGAAGAATAGCGAACATGCGCCCTTCATGAACGACCAGGCTCTCCACTCCGGCTGCCGGTTTTCCGCCGAATTGAAACGCTTCAATGGCGACTTCGAACGTCCGACCTCCGTCTTTCGAACGGAAAAGCGTTTTGGCCGGCTGGGCCGTGGCAAAAACTTCATTCGTCACGGGCTGCGGAAACAGACTCGTCTTTTTTGCCTTGCCAAACCCGGAGGGCATTGTCTGCTCGCTCCATGTTTTGCCGCCGTCGCTCGATGTCGAGACATATCGAAGCCCCGAATTCGTCATGGCATGAGCAACCAGGTCATTTCCGGATGGAATGATCGCATCGACGTGGCGGTCGGGGTTCGACAATTCGACAATGCCGGCCCAAGGTTCGCCAAGAGCCGCGACGCGCGCGGTCCATGTCGAATCGTACCGTCCTCCGGCGGCGACGATGACGCCTTCAGGACGCAGATCGAAGGCGCCGATTCCCCGCGCCAAAAAGACACCTTCGCGACGCGTTGAAAAACCGGGCACGTCGTCGGGTTCGTCCTTCACGGTCCACAGGATTTTGCACACGGCACAACGACAACGCTTATTGGAAAGAGCGGCGGTCAATTCGGATCGAGCCGCCGCGGACAAATCGTCAATGGCCGTCGAGGGCACTTCGTACGCGCCGTCTTTGACTTGCCAATGCACACGTTCTTCCCACAGTTCGCCGATTCCATTGTCACCGTGGAAGAAATGTCGCCCCGAACCTTGGCGCAGATTCGTCAGTTGCGGCCAATCCCGAGGGTCGATGCGATATCCAATGCGGGCAAACGCCGCTTCGAATTCACCGCGACGAACGGCGAGGGCCAGCATCAACCAATGCTGCGCCAATCCTTCGGACCACGCTACGCTTTCGTAAAACCAAAACGTGATTCTTCCGTCGTTCGCTTCTATGGTGAGCAGCGAATCTTCACCGAGGCAAATCCAATCGGCGGCAAATCGCTTCCATTCATACGGAAGCAATGCCTTTCGACGTCCCGACCAAACCTGAAACAACGTATTCAGGACCGTCGTGCGCAATCGCCCATCGGTCGCCGCGCCGCTCGTGCGCTCGAGTTGAAACGAATACCCCGCGCTGCCCATGGTAATGCCCTCGCGCCCGAGGATGCATCACGCATGCGCGCATTGTAAAGGAAAAACGTTTCCAACTCGAACGATGCGCCGGCCGAATATCACGCGGCGAATTGTTCGATCGCCCCGCGAAGCGCCGAAATCGAAGCGCTGCGCAAATACATGATCGGCGCACCATCCAGACCCAAATTGGCGACTTGATCTCGCAATGCGTGCGAAACCATGTTGACCATCACGACGACGAGCGCGATTTTCCCCGCATCACGTCGCGCACCCGGCGGCACCTTTTGTTCATAATGCCGCAATGACATGCCGTGGCTCTCCGCCACATCTCGATACCGATTGGAAAGCCCGCCGTTGCCGCCAATGACGAGCACGGTCTTTCCACTTCGTGTTTCCTTCTCGACGTTCTGGGCATGGGCTTTTTGGTTCATGCCCGACCCTATCGCAAGCTTCGGGCCAACCTTGGACCCATCAAATCCCGGGGGATTTGCGATAGGTGCCGTTTTATTCCTCGTCAGATTGTCGGCCCACCGTCGTCATCCTTTGCCAAGCTGGCAAATCGACGTTTTTGCACGACCTTCTTTTACCACAATGACACTGCCATGCCGATGAGCCGAAATTCGAAGCCTACGCGCGGCGCCGACATGTCCTTGGCCAACGTCGCCTCCTGATGCCCAAAGCCCCCACGCACCACCCCGAGAAGTTCCGCTCCACCCCCGAGACGACCCGTCGACGCAAAGAGCCCGAGGCCCGCGCGTGCGCCAAGAAAAACCGAGGGGGTGACATTCCGATTCGTCGTTGGAATCCACAAATCGGGACCGGCCAGGACATACGCCGTCGATGCCGCCGTTTTCCCTCGACCCTCGAGCAGCGAATACTGAAATGCCGGACGGAAACCGAACATCCAATAGTTTGTTCGGTCGAACTCCGCATGAACGTAGGCAGGATCGAAATTGACGGCGATTTTTTTCCGAATACGCCACCGAATCATGGGGCAGAAGCCGATATAAAATGGATCCGCCGGGCCCGGATACATGCCCGAGCAAAATGGAACGAATCCAATATCGACTCGGGGAAACCGCACATTGGGCCAGATGCCGTAATTCGGGACCGCGCCCGATTTCGGCGTAACGAAGTTCTGCGCCGAAGCCGATGTCGGCTGGATTGTCAAGACAATCGCGGCGAGGAGCGTCGAAAGGTATGTCTTCATAAGAACGCCAGTCCGATCCCGGAACGCGCGTCGATAAAAAGCCCGTCCACAGTCGATAGGGTACCCGAAGTCAGAGGAATACGATAACCAACGCGGACGTCGACGGACAAACCCAAAAGGGCTGCGGAACCAACGGGTACACCAATGATGAGAGTTCCCACGCTGAGAAACGGAGCAAAAAAAGCCGACGGCACACCGGGACTCGACAAGGGAATCGCCGTGGCAAAACCTGCGGCCAAGGTCGTACGTCCGACTTCGGGACTCGACGAAGGTCGGGCGCCGCCATAATACACCGCCAGTTCCGGTTCGACGACAGTGATGATCGGCGTGACTCGAGGGGTCACATCCGGGCGAAATTGCAGGTAGCTCGCGCCGGCCCAAAGCCCCCACGTCTTTCCAATGCGCAAATCGAAGATCCCTGTCGCGCCCATTGAAATGGCCCGCTCTTCGCCCTTGAATCCCGCAATACCCAGCACGCCCCGGACGTCGATCGTCGGCTGAGGAGGGCGAAATCGATATCGAGGCGTCGAATCGTATCCTTGAGCTCGGGCTGTCGTTGACGCGGCAAGAAGCGTCGTCAAGGTCGTCAAGAAAAACATCCCACGCATCATCGTATTCTCAATGTTCGTAAAGTTTGAGCAATCCATCAATGACCGCGCGGACTTTGGTCGGCATTTGCTTGCCATAAGGGTGCACGATGAAGACGCTGGTTTCGCCCATCGTATAGTCCGGTAAAACCTGACGTAATCGCTTGGCGTCGATATCCGCCGACGCCACCGACATGGGCAATCGCGAAAGGCCCACTCCATCGAGCGTGGCTTGACGCAGCATCACGATATTATCCGTAATGAAACTGCCGGAAATCGTGACTTTATGCGTATGCCGACCCGAGCGAAACGTCCACGTACGCGTTACGGAGGAAATCCGCAGGCAATTGTGGTGCACGAGGTCTTCGGGGACTCGAGGTTCCTTGTGCCGCGCGAGATATTCGGGGGACGCACATACGATCACCCGTTCGCGCCCGATACGTCGAGCCATCAAGGTCGAAGGTTCGAGTTTTTCCGCGACGCGTACGGCCAAGTCAAACCCGTCGGCCACGAGATCCACGTGATGATCCGAAAGCGAAATATCCAGAACGAGGCGCGGATGAAGTGCGTGAAGATCCCGCACGAGTTTCGGCAAATGCCAAAGCCCCATGCCGACCGGCACGCTCATGCGCACCACGCCATCCGGTTCGCGAAGTGCGCTGTCGAGCGCCTCGCGAGCTTCATCCGCCGCAGCGACCAAGCGCAAACAACGTTCATGCAAGTGCGCGCCGTCGGGCGTGAGGGACAAACGCCTGGTCGTGCGGTGTAAAAGACGCACGCCGAGGCGTGTTTCGAGCTCCGAAATGCGGGTGCTCACAACCGATTTGGACAAACCCAGCATGGCGGCCGCACCGGTAAACGAGCCCGCTTGGACAACGCGGGCAAATACCGCCATCGAAACCACATCGTCAAGCATCGCGTTCATGATTGTTCGCCTGGTCGAACAGTCTTGCCGCAGACGAGCTACTAATCAAGCCGAGATTTTTGCACCATGGTAGGCGCCGCTGTTTGGACGAAAGGAACCCTCCAGTCATGAAAAGCCTGCGTTACGTGTTTGTCGCTGCTTCGTTGCCCCTCGTTTTGTCGCTTGCTGCGTGCGAGGATCCGGCAAAGGACAAACCCAAGGCCACCGTCGAAGCACCGAAAACCGAAGCCAAAGCGCCGGGGTCTACGGCTCCCTCCGCGGCCCCCGCGCCTGCTCCGGCAGCGGCGGCACCGAAAATGGAGGCTTTGGATGTGGATGCCGCCTCGTCGACGTTCGGATTCGTCGGCTCGAAAGTCACCGGCAAGCACGAAGGCAAATTCGAGAAGTTCACGGGCAAGATTACGCTCGCCGACGGCAAAGCCGAAGGTGGATCAATGAATTTCGAGGTGGACACGTCTTCGGTAAAGACGGACGCGGCGGACCTCGACAAACACCTCAAGGCGCCCGATTTCTTCGACGTCGAGAAATTCCCCAAAGCCACGTTCGTATCGACGGCGATCAAAGCCGGTGGTGAAAATGGCGCAACGCATACGGTCACCGGTGACCTCGATTTGCGCGGTACGAAGAAGTCCATCACGTTCCCGGTGACGATTACGATCACCCCGGAGAAAGCTTCAGGTAAGGCCGAGTTTTCAATCAATCGCCGCGACTTCGGAATCGTCATCGAAGGCAAGAAAAACGACTTGATTCGCGACGACGTGCTTTTGAAGATCTCGCTCGACGCTCCGCGAAAGAAGTAAATCATTGGGCCGAGTTTGGCGGGAACGTCGTTCGCTTCTTCGGAGCCGGACGGATTGCCCGCCGCTTCGGTCGGCGTCGAGCCCGTGGACGTTCAGCCGGGGTGCCTTTCTTGCCGGCGCCTCGACCAGCTTGATTCTTGCGCGTCGTTTCGGTACGAATGAGGTATCTCGATTCTCCGAGGTACACATTGCCGAAAATACCACTCCTTTTCACGCTCGCCGGTATGGCTCTCGCCGGCTCTTTCGGTTGCACCGCAACTCCTGCGGCTGTAATCGATTGTCGTGCCGAGAGTAACAATACCGTAACACCAACGGTCGACGGAGCAAATTGCCCGACATTTGCCGTGGTTGGAACGTGTGGTTCGGTCACGAATGCGGACATTGTGGAAGCGAGCGGGCTTGCAGCGAGTCGCAAGAACGCGAATGTGCTTTACACCCATAACGACAGTGGCGATGGGGCGCGCATTTTGGCCATTTCCACGTCGGGTGAATACCTTGGTACCTATTACATTGGAAATGCACCGGCTGTCGACTGGGAAGACATGGCCATCGGTCCCGGGCCGCAAAGCGGTGAAAATTATCTATACATCGGCGATATCGGCGACAACGACAAAGTCCGCACGAGCGTCAACGTCATTCGGGTTGAGGAGCCTCTGATCGCCGCCGAAGCTGCGCCGGGGGTGACGACGCTCGGCGGTGAAGAAGTGTTTTCGCTTGTTTATCCGGATAAACCGCATGATGCGGAAACATTGTTCGTGGATTCGGTCTCTGGAGACGTATTCGTCGTCGTCAAGGCGGACAGTGGAAAATCGCCTGTATTTCGAGCTGCGGCACCGCTTTCGAGCGCCGGGCCGATCACGCTCGAGCTCGTTACGACGCTTCAGTTTGGCACGGCACCACTCGAGGGAGACTTCAATGCGACAGGCGGCGATATGACGCCGGATGGGGCGGGGATCGCCATTCGTACGTATGATTCAGCTTATTTTTGGGGGCGTAAATCCGGGGCGAGCGTCGCTGAAGCTTTGGCATTTACGCCGTGCGCATTGCCGCTTCAGGATGAAACGCACGGCGAAGCATTGACGTTCGCCGCCAATGGTCAAGGATATTTCACGCTGAGTGAAGGGAAGTCTCAACCGCTTTACTTTTACGCTCGGAAGTAATGGAGAATCGCAGTCATGCAACACGCGTCGAATCATCATCTGCCCATGTTTTGTGAACAATGTGAGCAGACCGCCCACAACACCGGATGCACGGAAATAGGCGTATGCGGTAAAGATCCGGATGTCGAATCACTTCAAAAGATTCTTCTGTATGGACTCAAAGGAATGGCGGCCTATAAAGCGCACGCTCGACGACTGGGAAAAACGGATCCGGAAATCGAAGCATTCATCGAAGAGGCGCTTTTTGCGACGATGACGAATGTGAACTTCGATCAGCACAGCCTGCTCGATATGGTCCTCGAATGTGGACGCATGAACCTGAAAACGATGAAACTGCTCAATGACGGGCACCTCGAAGTGCTTGGAGAAGCTTCGCCGACGGAAATAACGGAAGGTATTCAGGACGGACCGGGGATTGTCGTGACTGGACATGACCTCGTGGATTTACTGCATATCCTCGAGCAATCCGCGGGACGAGGCGTCAAGGTGTACACGCACGGCGAAATGCTCCCCGCGCACATGTACGCACGGCTGAAGGCGTTTCCGCACCTCGCCGGTCATTACGGCGGCGCTTGGCAAAAACAGCGTCACGAATTCGAAGAATTCGGCGGTCCCATCGTGGCAACCACCAATTGCGTGATCATTCCTCGACACAACAATACGTACCTCGATCGTTTGTACGTGATTCGTGAAACGGGAATTCCCGGTGCTCGTCGAGTTCTCGGCAATGACTTCACGCCCGTCATCGAACAAGCTTTGGCGATTGGTTCGTTAAAACCGACGCCGCTGCGTAAAACCATGACCGGACATCATTATACGAAAGTCCTCGAACAAGCAGGTGCGGTCGTCGACGCGGTCAAGTCCGGCCAAATCAATCGCTTTTTCGTCATCGGCGGATGCGACGGGGCCGAACAAGGCCGCAATTATTACACCGAATTCGCGCATCACGCGCCGGGAGAATCCGTCATTCTGACGCTCGGCTGCGGAAAGTATCGCATTCGGGATCACGAATATGGCACCGTGGCCGGTCTTCCGCGGCTGCTCGATATGGGGCAATGCAATGACGCTTATGGCGCCATTCAAATCGCACTCTCCCTCGCCGATGCGTTCGGATGCAGCGTGAATGAGCTCCCGTTGACCCTCGTTTTGTCGTGGTTCGAGCAAAAGGCCGTCGCCGTGTTGCTCTCGCTCTTGCACCTCGGTGTCAAAGGAATTCGTTTGGGCCCCAAGCTTCCCGCGTTCGTTAGTCCAAACGTTCTGCGTCTCCTCGTCGATCGATTCCACATTCAACCCATCGGCGTTGACGGCAAAGCCGACGTGCATCGCGTCATGGCGTCCGCGTAAACGCCCAGTAGACGTCCACGTCGCTGGGCTTCGCCCAGACCCACCCGGGGCTCCGCGCCCCGGGGCCCGCGCAAGGGCCCAGGCCCTT
>CAYSYX010000027.1:0-39297 GCA_964435055.1 uncultured Polyangium sp.
ATGAGCACGTGTTGACTCGCCAGGATTAACTCGGGTTCGTGGGGACCAACGTCACATAACCGGAGCAGCTCGCCACGCACGTGTGGGGCGAAGACGACCGTGATTGTCGCGACAACCGTGGCGCCTTGATCGTAGGCGGCGCGAACGAGGTCGGCGCGAACGAGGTCGCGGATGGCTTCCGATCGATTTTCGTAGCCGCGTTCGGCGATACGACGATCGAAGTCGGCGAGCAGTCCGCGTTCCATGGCGACGCCAAATCGAACGAGGTCGCTCATTTGCGTTTTTGAAGATGCTTACGCACGGCATCTCGAATCGGGGGAGGGATGTTGCGGTTCTTCACGAACATTCGCATATCCGATTCGCGCAAGCTCAGAGCGAAACGAATGGCCATCATCGTCGGCGTTTTCGGGTTCTCGGCGAGGTTTTTCTTGATGGAATAGCTGCGCAGCCACTCGCCGGTCGATCCGATGATGCGCAAGACATCTTCCGAGATGTTGCGGTTTTTCGTGATCAGATCGACTTCGTCTTCTTGGAGCATCGGGCTGCGCGCGACGGCGGTGCACACCAAGCGATTGCGTTCCCGGACGAGCAGCAGTCGTTCTTCTTTCGTGCCGAGTGTGGCGCGACGAACCTTCTGACTGATCGACATGTCCGCGATGCGTTTGTACAGCGGGACAAACTTTTCTTTGACGACTTCTTCTTCGCCTTCGGCTTTTTCGACGTGCGTGTCTTCGGGTTCGGCGCCTTTGGTGGCGGCGGTTTCGGCGGCGATTTCTTCCGCGATCGTCGCGGTCTCGACGTACACCAGATCATCGGGCGTCGGTTCGGGCGACGGTTCGCAGATGAGTTCGCCTTCGATGGCTTGAACGGCTTCGCGGAACGTAGGAATGCCGCTTAACTCGAGCTTGTTGAGTTGAGCCAGCGCGACGATGCGATCGGCGGTCGACATGCGCGTGGCTTTGTTCATGTAGAGCAGCTCGATGAGTCGCGGATGTTCGAGCAATCGCACTTCGTTTGTCGCGACAAGCTCGGTGATTTCTTCGGATCCGATTCGAGCCAAGTGTTCGATGGTGTCGAGGGCGACGCTGGGTTTGACGACGAGTTTTTCGATGACGTCGATACGGGCGATGTACGCTTGCGCGAGAGCGTCGATGATGGCGGGATCGAGATCGGGACTATCGAGTGCGCCTTGGAGAATCAGCGCCGGCAGGTTCTTGATGGTGGCGACGGCGTTGTCGTGAACGACGGCGCGATCGCTGCGCATCAGGTAGACGACGACGGCGACGGTATCGGCGGGTTTCAGCCCTGGGGCGATGCCTTTGGCGGCGAGTTCTTGAACTTTCGGTGGGGCGTCGGCGGCAACGAGTTTTTGCGCGGGGCCGGGAAGAATCGCGATGTCGATCGGGGCGATCATTTCAACCTCGCTCTAGGGTGAGCATCGGGGCAAAGCGGAAACTTTCGTGGGTGACCCGCTGCGGTGATCAAAATAAGTGGGGGTGCGGCTATTGCTGACTCGCCACTGCCGCATTATCTTCCCGGGGCTGCGTTCCGTCGCGGCATAAAAAGTTCGGGCCATCGACTACGCGAATATTTGGAATCATTCGTGAGCGTGGCGCGGCGTTTGCCTGACGAGAGCGGGCAAGGAGCGGGACTTCGACATGGGGATCATGGATTTCGTCAAGGGTGGCGTACGCGAGATGATGATCGCGCGTCCGGATCGGTTCAAAAACCTCATCGTCTACAAGCATCCTGATCAGAACGTCCCTTTTTACTCGCAGCTCACCGTCGACAGTGATGAGTGCGCCTTGTTTTTCAAGGACGGTAAGTACGTCGGGTACTTGCCGCCGGGCCGGCACACGCTGCAGACGCAGAACATTCCGTTTCTGAACAACATCATCAACAACTTCACGGGCGGCAACGTTTTCATCGCCGAGATTTACTTCGTGAAGATGCAGCCGATTCGCGGTTTGCCCTTTGGCGGCCCGCTCGAGTCGATGGAAGATCCGATCTTGTTCGAGTTTGTCACGCCGCGCATTTTCGGTGAATACGCGCTCGTCGTGACGGACCCGGTGCGGTTTGTCATCGGCTACCACGGTCAATGCGCGGGCGCGCAGGACAACGAGCAGATCTTGAACTGGATCAAGGGCAAGTTCTTCATGAGCGTGAAGACGGTCATTGGTCAGTTGTGCGTCCAGCAGAACAAGAGCCTGTTGAACCTCGGCGGCATGAGCATGGAGATTGCGGGCCGTATTCAGCAGAGCGCTCCGAACTGCGAAGAGATTGGCATCAAGATCCTCGAGATCGGCAATTTCAACATCAACTTCTCCGCGGAAGATCAACGTTTGCTTCGCGAAGCGAACAAGAACCGCGCGGAAGCTCGACGAGGCGTGGGCATCGCGGCCGATCAGGCCCAAGCGAAGCAGTTTGGCATGGACCAACAGTTCCAACAGGACGCACGCTATGTGCAGCATTTGGCGGGCAACTGGAACAACTACGCAGCCGGTCAAGCGATGATGGGCGCGGGGCAGGGCATGGCCAAAGGCGGCGGAAACGTCGGCGTGGCGCAGCTCGGAGCTCAAGCAGCCATGGGCATGAACATGGCGAACATGATGCATCCTCAAAATTACGCATCTCCGCCCAACATTGCGCCTCCGCCGAATTTCCAAGGCGGCCAGCCGCAACAACCGCAAGGGCAACAGCCGCAAGCGCAGCAACCGGCGGCCGCTGCGGCAACAAGCGTTGAAGCGCGGCTCCAAAAGCTCGCGGCGCTCAAGCAACAAGGCCTCATCAGCGACGAGGACTTCAACGCTCGCAAGGCGAAGATTCTCGAAGAAATCTGAGATCGAAATCGTCGTTGCTCCGTAGAAGGGAACGAATGGCGCGATGTTCCGACAAGGTCGGCCCGTTGCGTCATTCGTTCGACCCGGACGAACGGGGGTTTGTCGTCGAGGAAGACAACCTCGTTTTTTTAACTCCCCGCCCAATCCTCAGATAGACTCAACAAGGTGGCGCGACCTGTACGCATAGAGCCTGACCCCCATGCCGCCCGTGATGCTCACGGAGCGAAAATCGACGCCGGAAGTCTCAGCGCCGACAAACAGAAACGTCAACGAGCGCGGCGTTGTCCCGAGTGCGAGAAGTTTTTCTCCGGGGACGTGCGCTTTTGCCCGTTCGATGGCGATGCGCTGATTGACGCGCCCGATTGGAATCCGAACGCGGATCCACTCGTCGGCCAAGTCGTCGACGGGCGTTACGAAGTTCTTTCGTTGCTTGGTGAGGGCGGAACGGGATCGGTGTACGAGGTTCGTCACACGACACTCGGCCGTAAGTTTGCACTCAAAGTATTGCGACACGACATCGCGCAAGATCCAACCGCGGTGACGCGCTTCATGCAGGAAGCGAAAGCTGCGGCGGCGATTGGCCATCCAAACATCGTGGCCGTGAGTGACTTCGGCGAAGTGCAGCCGGATCGGAGCGCACCGATCACCACGAAAGTTCCGTACTTCGTGATGGAGCTGCTCGCAGGAAACACGCTGGCGAATTTGCTGCGAACCGAGCTGATTTTGTCGCCGGATCGCACCGCGGCGATTGGTCTTCAGTGCGCGCTGGCGCTCGCGGCGGCGCACGAAGCGGGCGTCATTCATCGCGATCTCAAGCCGGACAATATTTACCTCGTGCGCAGTGGCGATCGTGAATTCGCCAAACTGCTCGACTTTGGTTTGGCGAAAATTGCCGGTGCCAGCCGTTTGACTCGACAAGGCATCGTGTTTGGCACGCCGCACTACATGAGTCCCGAGCAGGCGCTTGGTCAGCCTGTCGATCATCGAACCGATGTGTATGCGCTCGGCGTGATCCTTTACGAGTGTTTGACCGGGCGTGTGCCTTTCGAAGCGGACAGCTTCAAAGGCGTGATGGATCTGCACATCAACGGAGTGCCGGTTCCTCTCGAACAACGCGTGCAAGATCCGGCGCGACTTGGGCCTCTCGGAGACATCGTGATGAAGTGTCTCGAGAAAAACCCTGCGGAGCGATTTGCGACGATGGCTGAAGTTGCAAGCGCGCTCGAAGAAGCGTTGCCGATGATTCCAGGTTCGGATGGCGATGCAGCCCTTCCGCATCTCGAAGGCCAAGGCGCGATCGGTCGAGGTCAAAAAGGGGACGCATCGAGTTCGGGACCGAAGCCGGTTGTTTTATTTGGACTTGCCGCAGCGACCGCAGTTGCCGTGGGTGTCGTGGTTTGGCTCGCCGTAGCCCCGCAAGGTACGGCCACTCCAAACCCTCCCGCACCTGTGGCAGCTCCCGTGCCGCCACCGGCACCGGTCCCGACACAGCCCGTCACGCAAGCGCCGGTTGCTCCGCCTGCGCCTGCGCCCGCACCGGTTGCTGCACCCGCGCCGACGCCTGAAACGACGGCGCCCGCGCCTGCACCGGCGCCTGCACCGGCACCGCAAACGCAACAGACGACGCCTCCAGCGGGTCCAGCGCCACGTCCCACGGGGAAGACGCCGAGCGGCCCAACGACGAAGCAAGCGCCGGCGCCCGCACCTGCACCCGCACCCGCGCCGACGCCGACGACGAAAAAGAAGCCGCCGGGTGGTGGCGATGTCGTCGATCCTTGGGGCTAGAACGATCGCGCGCAGAGGCGCACCAATGCGCCGTCATGCTTGCTTGACATTCCAAGCCCCGGCTCGCCATTCTTGCCGGACACCTGCTCGTGGCAAAACAACAACTCCTCCTTGTCGACTCCGACGCGCGCAGCCTGCGTTTGCTCGAAGTAAGCCTCAAAAAGGCTGGCTTCAGCGTTACGACAGCGCTCGATGGCAACGACGCGCTTGCGAAGATCGAACTTTCTCCGCCGGACTTGATCCTGACGGACACGCGCCTCCCGAACCTCGATGGGTACGGACTCGTGCGCCGCATCAAGGAGAATCGAGATTGGGCGTCGATTCCCGTCGTTTTTCTCACGAGTCAGAAGTCTGTCGAAGACAAAATCCGCGGCCTCGAACTGGGTGTCGAAGATTATTTGACGAAGCCGATCTTCGTTCGCGAGCTGATTGCCCGCGTCAACATTCTTCTCGCCCGTAATGCGCGAGATGGCTTCGCATCCAAGCAACAAAGCTCGCTGAGTGGACGGACGCGTTTTGCGGGTCTCGTCGCCGACATGGGGGTCGTCGATCTGCTGCAAACGTTCGAGGTGAGTCGCAAAGCGGGCATCGTTCACATTCACAACAACGGGCAAGAGGCCCACATCTATTTCCGCGACGGCAAAGTCATCGACGCGGTCCTGGGAAAACTCGCCGGCGAAGAAGCCGTCTATCGCGTCCTGCTTTGGAACGAAGGCAATTTCGAGGTCGAATTCTGCAAAGTCGAGGTGCCCGAAGTCATCGGCAGTTCCACGCAAGGACTGCTGATGGAGGGCATGCGGCGCATGGACGAGTGGGGTCGTCTTTGCGAATCCTTGCCGTCGCTCAACACGGTTTTCGAGATCAGTGCCGACATCCTCGTCGAACGGCTCAACGAAATTCCGGACGAACTCAACGGAATTCTCAAACTCTTTGACGGCAAACGAAATTTGATGGCGGTGATCGATGCGTCGCCGTTCGAAGATCTCTCGACGCTTTCGACGATTTCCAAGCTGTACTTCGAAGGATTGCTCGTCCCGATCGAGCCTCCGTCCGAGCAGCCCGAAGCCAATTCGGACGAAGCGATCCTCGGCGAACATCATCATGACGAGATCCCGCCGAACACCGTGATGCTGCGGTCGAATCTGCTCTCGGCGGGTTCGGCGTTGCGTTCGCTCATGGAAGATTCGCCCGATGTTCCGGGGGATTTCTTGCTGGATGAATCGGTTGTTCCAGCAGCATCCGTGGCGATCCCCGCGAGCTCGGATCGTGTCGGCGGAGCACCTCGAGCGCGTGATGCGCAGGTGCGTGGTCGTGCAGCGCCTGCCGCCCAACGAGCGACGGACGGACGTCCTGAAACGTCACGCCTCGGCAAACTCAACGTCGCGCAACCTCCGGCGGATATCGACGAAAACGAAGCACCGACGATCGCCAAACCCGCCGAGGAAAAACTCCAAGCGATCGTCGATCGAGCGATTGCGAAACCGGCTCCCGCGCGTGCTGCAAACGCTCCGACGCCTGTCGCCGGACCGCTGCCCACGCAGCATGAAGACGTTGGACCTCCAACGGCTCCGTCGAGTCCACCTCCGCCGCCGCAAGAGCCTCTTTACGTCGCAGGTCGAAGCGAAATTCGAATTCCAGCGGCACGCGTTTCCGATGATCCGCCGACGCGACAGCGTTCGTCCGAACCACCCACGCGCGAGCCGCCAACGCGAGTTCGTGTCTCCGAACCTCCGACACGCATTCGTCCTCCAAGTGAAGAGTCGATCAAGGTCGAGCTGGCGCCTCCGTTGCGCACGCAAACGCTCGCCTCCATGCAGGCGCCGGTCGTTCCTCCACCGCCGGAACCTCCGCCTTCGCAAGAGCCCACAACCGTCGCGCGTGATGTCGCCACGATCCTCCCGGGGCTCGGCATGGACGACGTCATGGCTCAAACGGAGCCTCGACCGTCGTTGGAAGGACCCGCCACGCAGCGAGAATCGGCGTATCCGGTTGCGGCGCAATTGCCAAAACCCGCGCCGAGGATGCCTTCGGATCGACCGCAACCGAGTGTTGTTCCAGGAAAAACCTACCAGAAGTCGCTCGCGCCCCCGCAAGAACCACCGGCCGCGCGTCTGAAGCAGGACACGATCCCCGAAGCGACGGCTCCGCCGGCTCCACGCATCGCCATGCCGGCAAAGATGGATCTGTCGAGCTCCGAAGATGACTTCTTCGGTTCCGACGGGCCGTCGCTGAGTGATCCGCCGCAAAAGTCCAAATCGAAGGCCGCGAGCAAAGAGGATCCGTTCGATGACGAAGCCGGACCGAGGTTTTTCTCGGAACCTCCGGGCTCGTTCACCGACAGCAGCGATGGCGACGAGTTCCGCGTAGGTTTGTCCGCGGAACAACGCAACCGCCGCGCTCGGAACCTGCGCACGATGGGCATCGTCTTCGCGTTTCTCGGCGTGTCGATCGTCATCGGCGGCGTGGCGCAAAGTTTGATTGGAAAAACCGACCCGACGAACACGATCAACAGCGCCGCTTCCGCCGCTCCAAGCGCGCCCGCGCCTTCTGCTTCCGCCGTCTTGGACGCCGGTATCGATGCTCCGGACGATGCCGAAGTCGACGCCGAGGTCGATGCCGAAGTCGATGCCGAGGTTGACGCCGAGGTCGCCGTCGAAGAAGCGGGCGCGGAAGCTCCCGCCGAAGAACAAGGCGCAACGGGTGAAGCTCCAGCCGAGCAAGGCGGCACGGGAGAAGCTCCAGCCCCGACGGGCGAAGCGGCTGCCGGAGGTGGTGGAGCACCGGCTGCACCTGCCGAAGAATCCGGTCCGTTGCCACCTCGCATCTACAAAGCGATCGAACAGGGCCAAGTCGCCAAAGCGCGGAGTTTGGCCAAGCAATACACCGAGCAAGCTCCGGGCAATCCGGAAGCTTGGTACCTCTATGGCGCAGCGGGTGGAGGCATCTCGGCGTACCGACGATGTGCGGAACTCGCCGGCCCCGAATCGGCTCGCGGCGCCGAATGTCGCAGTCTCGCCGGGGAATGACGTTGGTTTTTCTTTACGAACGTCTCCGTACGTTCTAGAACGATCGACTCGCGGGTCGAGCAACGCCACCAACACGTCCACCAGCAGCGTCGCCGCGATCATCGCCACGGCAGCCACGAGCACCGTTGCCGTCACGAGTTGCCCGTCACGATTGACCACAGCCTCGACCGCCATCTGACCAAGCCCAGGCCAGCGAAAGATTCGTTCGGTCACCACGGCACCACCCACGAGCGCTCCAAGGTCCAACACCGCAAGCGTCGCAATCGGCACGAGCGCCATGCGCAAGCCATGCACCACCATCGCCCGAAACGATGACGCGCCTTTCGCCCGCGCAACGCGCACGTAGTCTTGCTCCAGCGCCGTGCCCAGCTCTGCCCGAACGAGGCGCGCATACACCGCACTGGCGTGGATGCCGAGCGTCAACGCGGGAAGCACCATCGACGTCAGATGTTCGGCCGATGTCTTGCCATAACCGTCGTACGGCAGAAGCCCCAAGCGATGCGCAAGCAGGTATTGGAGTGCCAAACCCGTGATGAACGTCGGCGCGCTGATGCCCACCAACGCGACGCCCGCTCCCAGTTCATCCCAGACTCCGCCTCGACGCGCCGCAGTGCTCACGCCGAGCGCCAACCCAAGCGCCAAAGCGATCGCCAACGACGCCAGCGCAAGCTCCAACGAACGCGGAGCCTTGGCCGCGATGAGCTCCACGATGGGTTTTCGATAATGAAAACTCGATCCCAAGTCGATGTGCACTCGTCCGAACGACGCACAGCTTCGATGCTCGGCGGGACGAGGTTCGTCTTGGCGTAACACGTCTCCCGAATGCACCAAGCGCCGCAAGTAGCGCACGTAGCGCAGACCCAACGAACCGTTGAGACCGTACACCTCGCGTGCTCGGTCGACGTCACGCGCCGATGCTTGCGGCCCGAGCAACATCCGCGCTGGATCTCCGGGCAGAATGTGGACCAGAAAAAACGATAGGGTTGTCACTCCAAACACGACCACGAGCGCCCACACAAGGCGCCGCAAAGCTCGCCACAACCGATCCGTCATGGCGTGCCTCGCATGGCGTTGAACGGCAAGAGTGTGGCTGCGTGACCGAACACCGACCGTCGTCCGTCTTGGGCGATCACTTGTTTGTCTAGCCAAACGTTACGAAAACGCTGCGGAATAATGGGATGGGGGGCGTAACCTCGGACGTACGGTTGCCAGATCTCGAAGAGCTGCGGGGCGTGCGTCGGCACCCACGGAACTTCGTCGCGGATGATTTCTTCGAGACGATCGAAGAGACGCGCACGCTTGGTCACATCCAGTTCATGCGCAGCGTCAACGAGCAGGCGATCGAATTCCTCGTGCTTGAAGAACGCGTAGTTTTGCGAGTGCTCGTCGTCGATGGCGCGTGACGACAACGTGGGCTCGTAGAAGTTCGACGCGTCGGGAAAGTCCGCTTTCCATCCGGCCCAACCCATCACCGCCGATCGGCGCTTGGAGATTTTTGCCAGGTACGCGGCGTAGCTGGTCAGGTCGAGGCGAACACGAATGCCGATCCGGGCCAGCTGTTCCACCCAGATCTCCGCCGCTTGCTGTTCGAACGTATCGCCCGGCGCGGTGTAGGAGATCTCCAGCGGGATGCCTCCGCGGCCGGTTGTCGGGTCAAACGCGTACCCGGCGAGACGCATTTGCTCGAGGGCTGCTTCGACGTTGTGCTCGCGCTTCGGCGGCTTCGACATCGATCCGGGAATGCCCGGCGGCGCGACCTGATGGCATGCGTGCACGTCGCTGCGGACGAGTTCGAGCACCGTCGGGTCGAGCGCCAACGCGACAGCACGACGCACGGCACGATTGTCGAACGGGAACATCTCCGTGTTGAGGAAGACCGCGTTCGTGATGAACGGCGACGACAACGACGAATGACGTTTCCACGCCGGCATCGCTCGATACAGCCCCGCGTCTTGGCTCCCGAGGCCACGCACGTAGTCGAGGACGCCGCGTTCGAACTTGTAACGCTGAGCCGTTGCTCGTTCGTTCGCGAGCCATTCGATGGCGTCGAGGTAGGGTCGCTCCGGGAGGAAGTACGCGTCATGTCGCTCGAGACGAATCACGCCGTCGGGCTCCCATGACGCGAGGCGAAATGGACCTGCACCACAAGGCGGCGGAGGGCGTGCAGCATCGACGTTCGTTCCGGACGAAGGACAAACCGGCGCAGCGAAGTCGAGCGTGAGCAGAGAAAGAAACGTGGCGTCGGGATGGTCGAGCTGAATCTCGAGCGTGAAGTCACCCGTGACGCGAAGTCCTTCGATGTGATCCGATTTGCCTTCGCGATACGAGGAAACGCCTTGGATCAGTTCGTAGTGGCCTGCGCCGGGGCACGGCGTTTTGGGATGCAACGTGCGCTCGAGCGATCGCTTTACATCCGCAGCGCGAAGCTTCGTTCCATCATGAAAAACAACGTTGGGACGCAAAGTAAAAACGTAGGTCGAGCCATCGTTCGAAACGTGAAACTCGGTCGCCAGTTCACCGACGATCTTTCCTTCGTCGTTCCACGTCACGAGTTTCGCGAAGAGCAGATCGCCCAGAATCGTCGCGGTTTCGTCATACGCGAGCGCCGGATCGAGCGTGCGTACGTTGACGATGCTCGCGACGTGCAGCGTTCCGCCACGAACGGGCGTTGCGTTGTCGGAAACCGTTCCGAGCGGTGGAGCAACGCTCGGCGCGGGCAGCCCGAGCAGCACGAGAAGAGCGGCGGCAACGAGCAGCAGGTCCGCGGGAAAACGCGCTCCGGGACGTGGCGCATTGCGTGATGATGCTTCGACGGTGTCGCGCAACGCGTCAGCCAAACGTCCGAAACCGAGAACCGTGATCAGAATCGTAATGCTTGGAGCAGCAACGAGTCCCGGACGCGTGGCGAAGAACGGTTCGGCCTCGTGCAACATGCGTCCAAGCGAAGGCTCCGGAGGCGGAACTCCGAGCGACAAATAGCCGAGGATCGCTTCGGCGAGGATCATCTGACCGATGCTCGTCGCGGCCATCACGAGGACGATTCCGGCGACGTTCGGCAAGACGTGACGCGTGATGATCCATGTCGCCTTGCCGCCCATGGCTCGAGATGCGGCGACAAAGTCGAGCGTGCAGACCTGCATCGTTTTGGCTCGAACGACGCGCGCAATACCGGCCCATCCCGACAAACCCAAGACGCACAGAACGGTGAATGACGTGGTGCGTCCAAGCGCCGATGCGATCGCCGTGATGACGAGCAGAAAGGGCAACGCGAGCAAGACGTCAACGAGACGACTCAACGTTACGTCGATCGATTTGACGCGAGAGGAAGCCGAGTAGCCCGATACGACGCCGACGGTCGTCCCGATCAAAGTGGCGACGAGTGTCGCGAGCGTCGCGATGAGGAGCGATGTGCGTGTGCCCTGAGCAAGGCGCGCGAAGACATCTCGGTGCAGCGCATCGACGCCCAACCAATGCGCGAAGGAAGGTCCAGGCGGTGCGCCATTCGCTTCACGGACCAGCGAAAAATCGTTCGCGTTGGGCGCGTGTCGAGCAACCAGAGGACCGACGAGAGCAAACAGAACGAGCGCAAGAACAATGGCGATGCCCAACGATGCCGCACGACTTCGCCACGCAGTTCGTGCGACACGGGCGAGCATCAACGTTTGCCCTCCAAGAACTGCATGAGCACCTGAAGAAACTCGCGCGGACGCTCTTCATGAGGCGCGTGCGCGGCGTCCATGATTTCGAGTTTGGCCGCGGGCATCGCACGCACGAGACGCTGCGCGTGAGCTGCGGGAAAGATGCGATCGTCGCGTCCCCAGATCACCAGCGTCGGCGTGTTGATGCGCGTCAATCGCGCGACGATGGGACGCGTGTCGAGAACGGAACGGAGCACCGCATAAGCGCTTTCGCGTGCCGAGGGGCCGTTGAAAAAATCGTAGTGCTGATCGATGCGTTCGTAGGGAATTTCCGCGCCGGGACGAAAGAACTCATCACGAAAGTAGGCCCGGAATCCGCGACGCCCATAGAGCTGCTTGAAGATGGCGCCACCGAACAAGGGCACGAACGGCAAGCGCGCACGGAAGCTGAGAGGGAAGGGGAAGGCGAGCGAATCTTCGAGTACGAGGCGCGTAACGAGCTCGGGATGTTCTGCGGCGAGCGTGAGGGCGACAGCGCCTCCCATGCCGTGTCCGACGACATGAGCACGACCGACACTGAAGGCAGCGATGAGGTCGGCCATCGATTCGGCAAATGCTTCGAGTCCGTACGAATAGCGCGTGGGGCTTGGTTTCTCGCTTTCGCCGAAGCCCGGAAGATCCGGGGCGATGACGCGAAAACGTTGAGCGAGTGTGGCGATGACGTCTTCGAACGAACGATGACTGGAGTGGAAGGTGTGTACGAGAAGTAGCGCTGGGCCGGCGCCGGCTTCGAGTACGCGCATGCGTACGCCGTGAGCGTTCACATCGCGGAATCTAGGCTCGATGCGTTCGAGAGTTCTGGCGACCATGCAGCCCGTAGCCTACCAGTCGCCACGCATCACGCAGATGGTTGGTCCGGACCGTACGATCGCGTTTGCAGCGGCGGATCCAGATCCGCCGTGAGGCGTCAACTAATTTGCGCTTCTGCGCGGACAGGAAATGTCCTACCTCGGATCGGAAACAGATCAGTTCCTGCGTTTTCCGCACGTTCGGCGATAATTCCGATCGGATAGTTTGACTGTATTCCATTCAGTGGAATACATTCGCTATCACTGGTTGGGAGCACTGAGTCGTGGCTGAGGGACTGTTGCAGAAGATATCGGACGAAGCGTTGGACGCGCTCGAGCGCGAGCACGAGCAAGGCATCACGTCGGCCGAGATTCTGGACATCTTCGCGGCGCACGACATCAAGTTCAGCGAAGCGACCCTTCGCAAGTACGTTCAGCTCGGGTTGCTTCCGCGCAGTGTTCGCGTAGGCCGCAAGGGCAAACACCAGGGTTCTCAGGGCCTCTATCCCGCGTCCGTGGTGCGCCAGATTCAGCGCATCAAGGAGATGATGGCTCAGGACTACACGATCGAAGAGATACAGCGGGAGTTTCTGTTTGTCCGAGGCGAGATCGAGGAGCTCGAACGCACGATTTCCAAAGTGTTCGACGCGTTGCGCGATGCGGCCAAGGAACGACGAAGCGATACGGCCGATCGTGCGATCCAGAGTGAGCTCTTTACGGCGGAGAGGCTCGCCAAAGATCTCGTCTCGAAGCTCAGCGCGATCGAAGAACGTCTCATGGCTGCGGCTCGACTTTCGCGGACGAGGGCGACGGGGACGTAAGCAAAAAAGGTTTTCGCAGCGCTCTTGGAAGCGCGGCGCGCAAAGTTTCATCGCCGACGAAGGACGGTTGGTTCGTCTCGAGTCGGGTTGTGTTGGACAAACAACTTCACAGGGAGCAGCGCCCCTGCACTCGTTCGGGCCGGTCTTTGAACGACGAGGGGAACGTGCGCGCGCGATACGGAAGGCACAGGCGGGAGGCAGCGCATGGCAACGATGATGGACAACGATTACGCGGATCTCGACGGGCTCGACATGGACATGGACAACGATTCGAACGACGACTCGGAGACCGGCGACGAGCCCATGGTGGATGGTGCATTGGCCCTCAAGCCGCGCCCCGCCACATCAGCAACGGCTACGACGCGTGAGCAGCGCCGATCTCGCCGCAAGCGAGAAGTTCGAGCACGAACGATCAGCGTCAAGCGCATGACCAAGCGCGAGCTCGAAGTAGGTCGTCTCCTCTATCCCGAGACAAACTACTGGAAGCCGAAGACGCGTGCGCAGTGCATCGACGGTCCGCGTCCTTGCCCGTACGTTTCGTGCAAACACCACCTCTTCCTCGATATTTCGTCGAAGACGGGCGCCATCAAGATGAACTTCCCAGACCTCGACCTCTGGGAAATGGGCGAAAGCTGCGCACTCGACGTCGCCGATCGTGGCGGCACGACGCTTGAAGACGTCGGGGCGATCATGAACCTGACCCGCGAACGCATTCGCCAGGTCGAAGTTCGGGCGCTCGCGAAGCTCGAGGCGCTCAACGATATGAATTCGCTCCGCGATTACGTGGACGAGGGCCCTGTGGGCAAGCGTCGCTTGCCGGTGATCAACGCGGCCGACCTCGAAGACGAAGATGATGATGATGTGACGTCCAACGATGCCGAAGACGATTTGGACGACGCCGACGACTTTCTTTGAGAGACAAACCCGGGGATTCGGCGTTCTTCGCCCCTTTCAAGCTGATCTCTTGGGGGTATGGGGGGCGTAGCGAGCGTCAACCAGGGTCCGTAGGACCCTGGTTGGTCAGCGAGCGGAGCCCTCCATCAAGAACCAAACTCTTTGCGTAGCGCGCTTGTTAGCGCGCGAAGCAAACCTGCAATTCAAGGCGCGCGTTTTCAATTGCTCGGATGAGCCTCGACGACCACGAGCGTCGATTCGTTCAACGTCGAACCAACGAAGATCGTGACTGCCTGCGCCGTTGGCGGCGACTTCGACGCCAGGGTCTGTCCCGTCCACAACGCCACGAGCCTTTTTCGTGGATCAAAACGCATTTCCGAAACTCGCCGCGCAGCGATCGTCGTTGCCCGCTGCATGTCCGCGTCGGCGATGCCCGATGTCGCCATCGACGTAAGAAGTGTCTTCAGTCCAGCAATCGCTCCGGGAAGCAAATCCGATGGCGCGCGAAGATCCACCACCAGCGCCGCATCTCGCTTCGTCCCCGTCACCCGCACAGTCGCTCGCACCCCCGACGTCGGAGGAAACGTTCGTTCGAGCAGTCCTCCTTCGCCTCCAAGCAGGATCGCCGTGAAGGCCGCCGTGTCATGTCCCGGCGCGTCCACCGCGGGAACTCGAGCCGCAACCAGCGCCTGCGCAAGCCCCGCATCACGTGGCAGCTGTAGTTTGGAAGAACGAACCGTCGATGCGGCCAAGGTCGCCGACGAACACGTCCTCGCCGGGCCTCGAGGCATGAGCCAACGGTCGATCGAAAAGCCGACCTCCGACGCTTGCGGAACATCCATGTTGGCCAACACCGCTACGCGCAACGGGCCATCGAGCAACGAACGGAGACGAAGGCGCGTGCCCTCCAACGTCGACGCTCCGACGCGAGTGAATGTCCCGTACGGATCGAGCCACGAGGGATGTTCCGGCGCGATGATGTTGGCGAGCGATTCGAACGCGATCCCTCCACGGCCCGTCGTGCGTTCGAGATGCATCAACATCGAAGCCCGGGCATCGACGAGCGACGACGTGGTGGGTGTCGCCGGCGAGAGTGCACGCATGGCGGCATCGCTGATTCGTCGAGCCAGATCGGCGGGCGTTTCGTGATCGTCCTTCGGCGGGGCATGCGCGAACAAGCCGACGCCTTCGGCTCCAATCCACGGCTCCATCGTCACGCCTGTGTTCGTGCCTTGGGCCGCGATCGCGCTGAGCAACGACAACGCCGAACTCCCCGCATCCGTGGCGCCTTCATCCGCAACGCCGCACGAGCTCCCGACGAGCAGCCACAGCTCGCCTTGTCCACGTTCGACAGCGACGCGTCGCTCCGCAATCTGACCTCCCAAAGAGGCCATGGCGCGTTGGTGCTCCTGGACAAACACTTGTCCGAACGAACCCGGAGACGACAACGACGATCGCGCGGGCAAACCAAGCACGACGGCCGAATGTGGCGGCAAACCATGCACCGGCGTCGATAATGCCCACCAAGCAGCCCGAGATGCCGATTCTCGAGGGTCTGTCGCGGACAGGATTTGGCGCACGACATTGGACGTGTTTGGCGTGGCGGAACTCTCGATGCTGATCTCGTGTCGAGCCACGACCGCAGCCCGAGCTGCCGCACGTTCGAGCTCGCCGGCTCCGATGGGCTCGACAGGATCGAGCGTGATGCTCACGCAGCCGCCATGAGAGCGAGCGAAGCCGGCGACTTCCGCAGGTCGAAACGGGTTGGACAAACCCGCAAGACGGCCGCGAAATGCCGAACCTGGAGCAGCCAAGCGCTCCGCGATGGTCACGGCGGAAAACGCATTGGCGACACGGACGGCAACGACGACGCGACCGGGTCGTGCCGACGGAGGCGCGATGTATGTCGCGATGGAGTCCGCCGTCGGAGCGCTGTCGACCACCGCTGTTCCAACCGGCCAACCTTCGCTGCGCGCAAGCTCTTGGAACACAAACGATCCGAACGCTCCGGGCCCAACCGCAGAAACAGCGGCTCGCCCGGCATGCAACGCGTCCGCGCGATAAGCATCGAGCTGCGTCACGAAAGCAGGCGTCGACACATCGACGGCAGGTTGTCCCGGCGCAATCCCCGGTTGTCCGGTACATGCGGCGACGGGATCGAGCTCGGGTGCATCGAGAGGAACCTTCTGCACGGCGTCGACGCGCTTGGTCACGAGCGCCATCTCCGGTGCACCGGCGACGATCGGATCGCGCATGGCTCGAATCAGTGCCGCCAAAAATGGTGCGACCTGGGCCGGAGCGTCGACAAACCACTCGAGGCGAAACGCACTTCGATGGGCCCGCACGTGCACGGGAAAACCCGATGCCACCAGTCGCGACTCGACGACGGCGGACAGAGCCGCCGTGGGCAACGTGCCCAGTCCCGTAGCAAAAACGACGGCGAGGGCGGGTGAGGGATCACCTTCACGATCGATGACCGACAGCCGCGGCTTTTGCTCGAGCGTGTGCACTTCGATCCGCACGTTCGGAGCGCCGTCGACGTTCAATCCTTGAGGCGTGTTCGTCGTGGATGACGTGCCCCCGGAGCCGCCACAGGCGCCCACGCCGATCGGAACGAGTGCAACCGTCAGCCCGCGGAGCAAACGAGGAACGTACGACTTCAAAAGGTTCGTCGAAGCGGTACCGAGGAAAAACGAAGACGTCGACATCACGCGCGGTTCAAATCTCGATGTCGTCGGCCGATCGCGGGGCGATCTTGAAGCCGTAGAAATACGTGACGATGCCCGTGACCGACTTCAACTTGGTGCCGTCGTCGATGGGCGGCCCGAGGTTCTTCAGGTCAAACAGTTCGTTGGAGATGGCCGGAACATCGCTCTGCGGAATGCCGCCACCGACCGCCATCGAAGCGGAAAACCTTCCTTTGCTCTCATAAGGTTTTCCCGCGATCGTGACGTTCTCGACGCGCACGAGCATGCCGAGCCATTGTCGAGCCGTGTCGTAGGCTTTCAGGTCGAGCAGGGGAATCGTTTGAGGTGCAAGGTTTGCACCGAGCTCGAAGCGGAAGGTCAACGTTCCACCGATTTCGGGCAACGTGCGGCAGTAGGGAAACGGTCCCGATGTCGGACCGGGAAACTCCTGCAAGTTGCCAAGAAGATCGACGACATCCCCGGGAAAAAGTCGCAAATCCGGCGGACTGAACGAAGGCGCGTAGACCGTCATGCCTTGGTACGGTGCGGGCGTGGCGCATGCATCCTGCGCGTAGTAGTTGCCCGTCGCGCCGTCGCCCGTTTCATCGTAGCGATCGATGGCCACGATGCGTAGCCCGGCCAAACTCACCGGACGGTTGACGGGGTAAACGCAGTTGTCGCTCCCGTTGTCTTTGGGATCGATCCACGTCGCGGGTCCGACGATGTCGGTCAGTCGAAGACCGCCGCCACATGGATCAGCCAACGGTTTGCTCGGTGGATCACCCGTTCCCCCACCGTCTGCCGGATCAGAACTGCACGCCGTTGCGAACAGCAGCAACGCAGCTCCGGCCAGATGCTTGACGGAGAACCTCCACGGCCCAAAGCGATCGAAGCGACGAATGTCCAAGCGAGTCTCCTTCGATCGGTCCTTACCATGACTCGCGCGAGGCCGCGGGAAGCTTTCTTTCGCGCACGGTTCACGACGTTTTCTGCACGAGGTGACCCCACACGGTCGACTCCAGTTGCTATAGGAGGAGCGTGGTAACTGGTCGCGCGCGCGCACTCGTGGTGCTGGCTTGGTCGTTGATGAAGGTGATGGTCGGGCGTTTTCTCGGCCGAAAAACCGGCTTGCCGCTGTTCCACGAAAACTATGACGCCGACGGTCTTCCGGCTCTCGAGCCCACCGAACGTCAACGTATGCCGCAGTTCGAACGCTGCATCGCTTGCGGACGTTGCGACATCGGCGAAGCGGGACGCATCGCCGCATCGCAGGGTCGATACGCGGGACTCATGCCGATCGTTCTCGCCTCGTCACGAAGCATGCCCGACTACGCCGCAGCCGTAGAAGCCCTGTCTTTCGTGCCCGAAAGTGAGCTCGTACGAAAAGAAAAGATTTGTCCCACCGGGGTTCCATTCGTCGAACTCGCGAACTTCATCCGGTCAAAAGCGCTCCTGTCGAAAGTTGATGAAGCTGCAATTGTTCATGAATGAACGATTGTGATCGCCTCGGCCCGTCGGCCGAATGTTTGGAACAGCAATCGTTTCGCGGTACACCGAAAAACGGTGCTTACCGTGATGCGCGAACGTTCAGTCTTGGTCTTGTTGGCGACGAGTCTCGTTCCCCTGCTCGTCGGTTGTGGAAGCGGAGCGACGAGCAATGCGCCGAAGACTCCCACGTCGACGATGTCCACAGCGCCCACGTCAGCTGTGCCGCATGAAGAAGAGCGCGGGGAGGCGAGTTATTACTCGGACCGTTTGGCGGGACGATCGACGGCGAGCGGAGAACCGTACGATCCCAAAGCCATGACCGCGGCGCATCGGACGTTGCCGTTCGGCGCGATCGTGCGGATTTATCGCCCGAAAAACAATCAAGCGGTGGAAGTCCGCATCAACGATCGCGGTCCGCACAAGCGCGGGCGAATCGTGGATTTGTCGCGACGAAGCGCGGAAGAAATCGGCCTCGTGAAAGACGGCGTCGATGACGTGGTCTTGACGGTGGTTTCCCTGCCGCCGGAAAAACCGAAGAAAACGCGCAAGAAGTAGGGCGAATTCAGGTCCGGCTGTTCGTCGCGGCGGATGTCTCGCTTCGTTCACATCACGCGAACGAAGCGAGTGATTCCTTTGGGCTCAAATCAATCGCAGGCGTGGGCCGGCAGAGAACGCTGCGAGGTGACCGCTTTCTTCGGCGACGTAGACGTCGCACTTTTCGTCGACGCGGAAGAAGTCCGGGATCAGATCGGCCGGCACGCGACCAAGGAGTTTTCCGTCGCGCGGACGAACGATGAGCAGCTCGGTTTGCGGCACGAACAAGGCCCCCGAACGCAACATCGGTTCGAGGCGTCGAGGTCGATCGCCGTCGGCACTTCCAAACACGTGCTTATACCGCGTCGAACCATCCGAGGCGTCCATGCCGACGAGATCGCCGCCTTCGCTGTTGAGGATGATCGTGTCGTCGACGATCACGCACGACGCAGCTGCCGTACAGGCGACGCCGTCGAAGCGTTTTTCGCCGGTCACTCGGTCAAACCCGAGAACTCCCGTGCCGCGACGACCTTGCGTGACGATCACGACGGTGTCGCGAGCGAGCATGGGTGCTCCCACAGGCGCGGCTTCCGAGGGAAGATCGACGACCCAACGCGATGCGCCGGACCACGGATCCACGTGATGCAACGCCGCTCCGCCACGTTCCACGAACGCACCGTCGCCGCTGACGGCGAACAGTGACTCTTGATCCACCGCCACATGCGAAGCGAAACGCCGCCGATCGCAGACGCGCCAAACCACTTCACCCGTGAGGACATCGAGAGCAACGAGCGATTGTTCGCCGGAAGCGACGACGAGAAGCTTGCCCGCTCGACGTACACGAAAAACCCCGTTACGCCGCGATGCATAACGCCAGCGGATGTCTCCGCCGTGCAGATCCACAGCGGCCAAGTGGCGCGTGCCTTCGCTCACGACGATCATGCGCGGCAGGCCCGGCGAGTTCACGACGACACCCGACGTGCTGGTTCCCGTGCGCGGTGAAAGCTGCGTCGTCCACTGCACGTCGCCTGTTTGCAAGTCGATGAGGTGCAACGCGCCTTCGGCTTCGATCCGAGCAAGTCCGAGCGGGGTAACGACGCTCGTCGCTCGCGGAACAGGCTTTGTCCAGACAATTTCACCGGTGCGTCTGTCCAGACAACTCAGTTCGCGGGTAGCTCCGACGACAAACGCATCTCCACAGAGAAACGTGGCGCGAAGGTCGATCGACGGAACAGCTGCGAGCCAACGCGGAGTGAAGCGCAATCGGCTCGTCGCGAGCGAATCGTCTTCGGCCGAAGGCGGCGGACGCGAGGCTGCGGCAAACGCGCGATAGCCCTCGGGCGCTTCGTTGATCTTCGACTCGTCACGCGTCGTTTGCCGAATGCGCTCGCCGAGTTCGCGGACTTTTCCACGGAAGCCATGGAGACGAAGGTTCTGCGCCTGAGTACGGTCGCGACGAACGATTGTCCTGTTCAACGCGCGACCGAAGGCGATGACGCTTTGCACCAGCGAGTTCAAGTCGACGGCGGGAAACGTCCAAACTTGCCCGCGTTCTTCGGTACCTCGTCGAGGCAAACCGATCGTGAGCGACGCGTGACCTTCACCTTGAAGACGCACGGCAACGACGGCGCCTCCCGCGGTCAATCGCCGATAATAGGGCCGATTGGCTGCGGCTGCGTTCAACGCCTCGACGACGAGATCGACGAGCTGCTCCGCGACGAGAAACACGAAAACTTCCGGCAGCTCGCGCGCATGTTCACCCACGATCACCCGCAGTTTGCCGCGGAAAATGAGCGCGAACAGGTCCGACCGCAACACGGTCGACTCCGACAAAGTCGACGCGGTGGGAATGCGCATCATCACATCCGCCGCGATCGTGATCGGAACCTCGCCTGTGGGTTCGACGGTGACAAACGTTGGTTCAGCGTCGGAGTTTTCTGTTGCGAACGGCAAACGCGAACGCAGGTAGTCACGCGCTGCCGCGGTACGCGCCGCGTCACTCCACGCCGGCACTTCGATGTCGTCCGTGGGACGCGCATTCGCAACGTAGTCCCGTCGCGATCTTTCACCGCTGGCGAAGGCATCGAGCGCTCCGATCAAGCGGTCGCAGAAAAGATCGACATTCACGCGTCGCTCATGAAACGCGACTTCGGGAATCGACGTCGT
Source organism: uncultured Polyangium sp. (assembly GCA_964435055.1). Classification (GTDB taxonomy): domain Bacteria; phylum Myxococcota_A; class Polyangia; order Polyangiales; family Polyangiaceae; genus Polyangium. Next base: position 20,728 of record CAYSYX010000027.1, read on the forward strand.
ACGCACGAGCGTTACGAGCAAGTCCGTTCCAGCACGTTCGATCCCGATCTCCCAAGGATCGGCTCCTTGAATGAGACGAAGTGCGATGCGAGGTCGCCGAGCTGCGGACAGATCAGCGATGGCGTACGCGAGGTCGGCCACGAACGCACTGACATCGCGTTCAGGCAACTCCACAAGTGGAACACGTTCCATCAACAGCAAATTGAGGAGCGCGTTTACCGCCGGGCTGTCGACAGTCGATGTCGAGCGAGGCGAGATCTCGGGGCGTTTGGCTACGAGAGATAGGCCGGTCATCCGTGGAGCTGATGCTAAAGAGGATCGCGCTCAGACCTAACTTTTCGGTAACGATCGCCATAGAGTGGACAAACCGAAAGAGGATCGCTAGGAGCGCGGAGCGCGTGTCGTGCAGATGACGATGAGCCCCCGACGAACTCTCGTCATTGCTGGATTTGGCGCGTTATTGGCTCTGATCCCGGCGATCGTTCTCTACGACTTCACCGTCGACGATGCCCTGATCATCACGCGCTACGCGACGCACATCGCGCGCGGAGAAGGTTACCGATGGAATGTCGGTGGGCCTCTGACCGACACGATCACGCCGTTGGGTTTTCCCTACCTCCTCGCACCTTTCGCGCATGACGGTCCGCTCGCCGCACTGGCTGCGTCAAAGGTGATCGGGCTCGTCGCGTGGCTGGTCGGGGCAGGGTTTGTCGCGACCGCTGTCGATCGATCCTCGCAAGACCGCAAGAGGTTCTTGGCGCTGCTGTTGATCCCGTTCTCCGCTCCTCTTGCTGGGTGGAGTGTCGCGGGACTGGAGACAGGTGTGGCGACATCGCTCGCGGCGCTCGCGATCTCGTGCATGGCGCTTGGATCGCCACGTCTCGGAGCTGGCCTCGTGGGACTTGCCGCTGCGTTGCGACCCGAGCTGGCTCCGTTTGCGTTTGTCGCAGCGTGCGCGCCGACGCTGGAGAAAAGCAACGCTTGGCGAAGTCTCTTCGTGCGTTTGGCGCTCGCGGCGACGCCGTTTGTCTTGGTCGCGTTGGTACGCGTAGCCTTGTTCGGACGTCCAACTCCCTTGGCCGTGCTGGCCAAACCTTCGGATCCAGCGCTCGGATTGAAATACGCGATCGCGTGTTTCCTGCTCGCCGGACCGCTCGCCATCGTCGCTCCGTTTGCCGTTCGTCGAGCCGAACGATTTGTGCTCATACTATCGGGGGCGATTCTGGTGCACTTCGCCGCCATCGCTGTGGCCGGTGGTGACTGGATGCCCTTGTCGCGTCTCGTCGTTCCGGTGTTGCCCGCGTGTGTGCTCGTGGCCGCGCATCTCGCGGCGATCGCGGACGTTCGCGTAACGGCCGTGCGTCTGGTGCTCGCGCTCGCGGGGCAGATCTTCGTGATGGTGAAGATAGGTCCGTCAGCGGCGCATGTTGGTCAAGACAGACGCGAGCTCATTCGCGAACTGGCTCCGGTTTTACGTGACGCACAGGTCGTCGGCGCGCTGGACGCAGGGTGGATCGGCGCGGCAACGGAAGCGCAGATCGTGGACTTCGCCGGGCTTACGGATCCGGTGATCGCTGTGCTGCCGGGCGGCCATACGACGAAGCGCATCGATGCATCCATCCTCGACAAGCGCGGGATCGACACGCTCGTTCTGTTGCGTGCACGAAACGAAACGACGGCGACGCCTTGGACGGAGACGCTTTTCGATCGCGGCGTCGAGCAGCGTGTGGCGCGATTTCCGGGCGTCGCCGAGGAGTTCGTCGTGGTCGCTGAATGTTCGATGCCGGGCCTGCCGTACATCGTCTTGAAGCGTCGGCGCGATCCCGGATTGTAAAGGGCCTTGATCCTTCGCCTGGCTCGCCCTTTGATGCGGGCATGGCGCGCCTCGAAGAAAGCCTCTCGCGTTTTTTGGGACGCGTGGAAATCCTCGCCCGCGGACTCGATAACGAACGCCGTGCGGCCGAAGTTGCTTTGAGTCGCGGACGTCCGCTCGAGGCGCGCGAACGCGCCCGCGCGATCCTGGCCGAGGTTCCCGGATCGCCGTTGGGCCTTGTTTTGTGGGCGGATGCAGCCGAAGACGCGGGACTCGATCACGAAGCCTGCTCGGCGCTGGATGAGCTTGCAGGGCATGTTCCGTGGCGCGCCGATGTGTGGTTGAGGCTCGGTCAAGCGCAGCTGCGCATGAACGATCCGCGGGCGATCGAATCCTTGGAACGAGCGGCAAACGCTCCGGAAGAACGTCAATCCGCACAGATGGCGTTGCTCGAGTTATGCGACATCGATCTCCGCCTCGGAGACCCGGATCGAGCGGGCCGATGGCTTGATCGTGTCGGTGCGTCGTTGAGTGGGGAAGGGAAGACGTACTTCGAGCAGGAAGTGGCACAGCGGCGAGCGGAATGTGCGCTGGCGATGGGCAACGTCGAAGCGGCGACGAAGTACCGAACGTCGATCGATGCGGAGCGGATCGACGGTCGTGGAGCGTTGGTGCTGGCGCGTTTGGCGGCGGCATCCGGACAAACCTCCATGGCGCTCGATTTGGCGCTGCGAGCGTGCATTTTGGATGCACCGGGTTCGTCGGAGCTGCTTTCGTCGTTCGTCGCCAATTGTCGCGATGTGGTGCTCATCAACCGTGCGCGGCGTGTCGTCACTGCGGCAGGTTTGCTCGATGAACCGGCGTGGGCGGCGGCGTTTGCATTTGCCGAAGGGCGAAGCGCCGATGCCCGAGCGGCTCTTGCCCGAGGTTTGTCGAAGGGCAACGAAGGTGCCGCGGCGGCGCTCTTACGTCTGGCCACGGAGACGCGCGATCTCGATGCACTTCACGCGTTGGCGGCGCGCGATCCGCAACGTCTTCCCGAAGATCTACGACGCCTGCGCGAAGGCGCCGTGTTGTCGGCGGAAGGTCGGGATCGCGACGCACTCGAACGATTCGATGCCGTTGGTGGTGATGCCGCAGGCTGGGCGCATGCGCTGGCCCGAGATCTCGTTCAGTCGTGGGTTCCGGCGGAGGGCACGGCGACGTGGCCAAGCCTTCTCGAAGAGCTGCGACAATCGGCGCGAGCCATCGATCGCATCGATCTCGTCGCGTCGGTCGAAGCGATCGCAGTCGAACGCGATCGTCCTTTGCGCGTTGCGGTCGTCGGCGAGTTCAACGCGGGCAAGAGCACTTTTCTCAACGCGTTGTTGGGCGAAGACGTTGCACCGACGGGGGTTCTTCCGACGACGGCGACGTTGCATTGGGTTGCGTGGGCTCCGGATCCTTTCGCGCGGATCGTCGTGCGCGGCGCGCCGGATCGCGTCGTTCCGCATGCGGGCCTCAAGGCTGCGCTGAAGGACTTGTCGACCTCCGGAGCGCGTGTGGATCGCGTGTTCATCTACGCGCCGATCGAGCGTTTGAAGCGCGTCGAGATTCTCGACACTCCGGGGTTCAACGCGCCCGATCCCGATCACATCGCCGCGGCTCGACAAGCCTTCGACGAGGCGCACGTGGCGATCTGGTTGCTCGACGCGACCGGGGCGATGAAGGACTCCGAGCGGCGTGTTTTGTCGGAGATCAAGGGGCTTGGAGTGCCGATTCAGATCTTGATCAACAAGGCCGATCGTTTGACCCCCAATGAATTGACCCATGTGCGCGATCACGTTCTGGCAGGTTTGTCCGAGACCGGAATTGGTTCGTACACACCACCGATCGCGTTCTCCGCCCGTTTGTCTTTGCGTGGTCGCCTTGGAGACGCCGATGCGTTGTCGGCTTCGGGGTTTGCCGCCGTTGAAGCGTTGTTCTCGGAGCACATCGTCGATCGTTCGTCGCAGTTGCGCGAGGTCGCGCTGCGCCGCAAAGCGTTGCGAATCGCTACGGAACTGGCGTCAATTGCCTCGACCAAAGCCGCGGAAGATCGCGAGCGGATTCGCGCCGTTCGGGCACAACGAGAAGCGTTGGCGACCGCAGCCGCGAAACTACGTCACGAGCGTCGAACGTACGCGGCATCCATCGAGCGAGCGCTGGATCCCGTGCGCCGTGTCCTCGTCGCCGATCTTCGTCCCGTGCGCCGCATGGGCGACGGTGAACAAGGCATCGATCCAGGGTTGCAGGCGTATGTCGAGGAGAGGTTTGTCGCGCGTTTGACCGATCCGATTGTCCAAGAAATCGCGAAGCTGGCCGGCGTGGCTGCGCCATCGACAGCGGCGTCGGCGGTGCGAGCGGTGTTGCTTGGAGCGGTCTCCGCTTTTGATCCGACCCTTGCGCCTCAAGAGCGACCGCTCGTGCGGATCATCGATGCGGCGATCGCTGCATTTGCCGCGGCGCTCGTCACGGAAGCCCAAGGCGCGTTGCCGCTCGCTCCATTCGCCGTGCTGGAACAAAGGGCGGCATTGGTGCGCGAAGCGTTGTTGCCAAAGGTGCAATCGAAGCCGTCGGAGTAGCGTCGATTCCAACGTTTCGACGCTGCGGCCACAAGGCTTGTTTTCGTCGCATGTCGCGAGCTAGGCAGGTATCATCCGCGACCAAACGATTAAGGCTTTGAGGCAATGATATGAACGTGTCGACAAACGGCGGTAACGACTTCGGGAAACGCAAATCTTGGCGACGGGGGTTGCTTGGAGGGCTTGCAATGGCTCTCGGTATCGTCGCGGTGACGCCGTCTTGCTCGTTCGTCGTCGACACGAGCACAGAACAATGCAACGCGTCGACGCCTTGCGGTTCAGGCATGAAATGCGTCGATTCCGTGTGCATCGTCGACACGGTCAAACCCGGTGACGTCTGCGCGACGACGGACGAGTGCGTCGCTGCGGTAGGGGAATTCAACTACTGCAAGAAGGTCACGGGCTCGGAAACGGGCAGGTGCGTGAACTTGAAATCGCCTCTCTGCGACACGGTCATCGGCGACTACAAAGCGCCGGATCCGTTCATCTTCGGGTCGATTCATCCGACGAAGGCGGCAGCTGCGGGCGATGCGGACGTTGGCATCGCGATGGAAGAGAGCATCAAGCTGGCTCTGAGCGAATTGCGATCGAGTGCCAAGGGTTTGCCCATTCCGAACGACACCGCTCGACGCGAAGTCGTGATGATCGGCTGTTCGGACAACGCCGAATCGAAGGACAGCGTCACCGCCGCCAAACACCTCGTGGACGACGTCGGCGTACAAGCCATCATCGGCGGAGCCTTCAGCGGCATTGCGATTGAAACGGCGACGCAAGTCACGATCCCCGGCAAAGCGCTGTTCATCACGGCGTCCGGAACGAATCCGGCGATCACCGATCTTTCCGACAAACCCGCCGGCGCGCAGTACGGACTCGTGTGGCGAACCGTTCCGTCGGACAACTTCCAAGCCAAAGCGATCGCTCAATACATGAGCGTCGTCGAGACGAGCGTGCGCACCGAACTCAATTTGCAGCCGTCGGATCCGATCAAGGTCGGCATCCTGCACACGAGCGATGCGTATGGCACAGGCTTGCGCGACGCCTTGCAGCCGGACCTCGTTTTCAACGGCAAACCCGCCCTCGATAACGGCAGCAACTACTTCGTCATGCAATACGACGACTACTCGATGGATCCGCCGGCGACCTTCTACGCGGAAGCCAAAGACAGGGCGATCATGGAAGGCGCTCACGTCATTTTCCTCTTCGGATTCAGCGAAGTCGTGACGGAAGTTTTCGCGAAGATCGAGATCGAGTGGTCAAAGCCGACGCACCGACCGCGATACGTTTTCTCGGACGCTGTTTACGGTTCGACGCTGGCGAACACGATCAATGCAGGTGAACCGGATCCGATGAAGCGCGCCGATTGGCGCCGACGAACCACGGGCGTCGTGCCGGGACCGAGTGAACAGGATCAGCTCTACAAGGGCTTCCTCGTTTCGTATGCGTCCGGCATGCGTCCCGGCGATCCCACGATCTTCGGCGCAGCGAGTGCCTACGATGCGGCGTACCTGCTGTTTTTCTCGGCCGCGAGCATCACCGATGGTCCGATCACGGGCGTCAAACTCGCTGAAGGCATGGCGAAGATGTCAAAAGCGGATCCGCCGGAAGCCAACGTCAAAGTGGGCGCATCGGAATTGCCGGCAACGCTCAACAAGCTCTCGTCCGGAATGTTCAAGTCCATCGACTACAACGGAGCATTCGGGCCGTTGAACTTCGATTCGACGACCGGCGAACCGGCCGCAAACGTGCAGATCTTCTGCTTGGCCAACGACGGCACGGGTAAGGCGAAGAGCCAGTTGTCGGGAGCGTTCTACAACGCCGATACGAAGATGCTCGAGAACCTCGAGAAGATCGATCCGACCTGTCAGTGATTCGTAAGGGGAGGGCAAAGGTTTGTCCTCCCGTAACGAGAAACGCCGCTCCGATCCCGGGGCGGCATTTTTCTTTTGAGCACCAAATGATGAAAGCCGCGAACAACGTCGCGGCTTTCATCATGAGCGATGGTTTTTCGTTTAGAACTTTCCGCGCAACACGACGCCCGCAGGCGAAAAGTCGAACTTCAGATCTTTGACGAAACCCGTTGCCGGTGCAGTGTCCGCGGGTTTGGTCGCCGCAGGCGCCGATGGGCTACGCACGGCGAGCACGATCGTCACGATGCCCGAAACGACCGCCGCACCGGTAAAGACGTCCGACACGAGAGCACGCGTCGATGTGCTGTCCGCAGCGTCCTTGAGCTCCGTTTTCGTCGCTCCTGAATCCACTTTGCGCAGCTCGGCAAGTTCGCCCTCTTTTTGAAGAGCGAGACCACCGGCGATACCCGAAGCGATTGCAAAGCCGGCGGTTGCACCGATGCCACCCCAAGGAATCGATCGCGCCGGAGGAGGCGGCGGCGGGGGCGGCGGAGGAGGCGGGGGCGGCGGAGGCGGCGGCGGCGGCGGCGGCGGCGGCGATTGGTTGAGCGGTTTTTCCGGAAGATCGAGCTTCACGCTGGGCGTGTCGCCGCTGGCCACTTCGACGGTTTGTGACGCGGGCAAACGCCCTTCTTTGATGGCCGTAATCTTGTGGCGCCCGGGATTGAGGACGAGCGACTTGTTAAACGGGGTTTTACCCACCGGAAGGTCGTCGATCGTAATGTCCGCATCGGGCACGCTCGTGGTGATCTCGACGCGCGCGACACGTGAACGAAGTTTTTCGATGTCCCGATCGACGTCGGCCTTGCGCTTGGGATCGATATTGGCGCCGCCCTGAGAGAGGTATTTCTCGAAAGAATCGAGCGCACCGGCGTAGTCGAGCAGTTGGAACTGCACGTTGCCGATGTTGTAGAGAACGATGTAGTTGGGGGCGAGTTCGTAGGCGCGCCGAAACTCAACGAGCGCCGTTCGATAGTCGCCCTCGTTGAAGAGTTCACGACCACGCTGGAAACGACGCGAAGCTTCTTCTTTGGCTTCTTTCGTTGGTTCTGCTGCCGCCGGTTGAGCCGCATCCGCAGGCTGCTGCGCGAACGCCGAAGCTGGAAGCAGAGGGAGGAAGAGAGCGGTGGCGAGGGCGAAACGTCGTGAGTTCTTCATCACTGGTACGGGTTTTTCTCGTCAATGGGTCGGGGTGGCTTCTTTGTTCCGCCGGGCTTGGTGGGATCCTCGACTGGAGGCGGAGCAACGATGATGACCTTGGTCTTGTCCTTATCCTTCGATTCGCTCGTTGCGGACGGAGGAGGTGCATTCGTGGGCGCAGTACCTGGAGTATTGGGCGTTGGAATGAGCGCCATTTCAATGGTGCGATCGCGGTCGAACGTCACATCGCGACTGCGAGCGGCGTATCCCGGCGCTTCCGCCTGAATCATGTGCGTCGCGCCATCCCGCTCGAACTTTGCGATATACGGGATCTTGTCGAGGGGTTTGCCGTCGAGCGTGACTTTGGCGGTCGCCGGAATGACATGAATGGCAATCTCGACGGACGCCGTGAGTGGCGGCGTAATGACGGTCGTTTGCGTCGTCGGACGCGTTGCAAACCAAATTCCGGCGCCCACCGCCGCCGCACCAATCAACGCGAGCGCGCCGATCATGCCGCCACGCTTCGGAGGCGCTGAAGGTTGCGATGCCGAATGCATCGCGGCTGTCGAAGCCGTGAGTGATGTCGGCGCGGACGTCGTTGCTCGATTGACTTCCGGCTGCGACGTCTTTGCGGGATTCGATTTCGTTTCACCTGTCGTCGCCGCCGGATCGACTTGCGACATCGGCCCCGATGCTGCTCCGCCGGGGTTATCGAGCTGCGGCAAACTGATCGCCTGAAACTCGGTTGTCGGGAGAGACTTCACAACCTTGAGCTGTGCCTCGACAATCCCTTTGATCTTCGCGCGATTTTCCTCGAAGTGCCGCGCAACGAGCTTGCCGACTTCGCGCAACGACGTCTTGTCGTTCATCGCATCGAGCAATTCTTCGAGCGCGGTCGCGAGTTCGACGGTGGTCGAATAACGATCTTCGCGACGCAACGCGAGCGACTTCATGACGATCTTTTCGAGCCCTTCGGGGACCTCGGGATCGATATCTCGAGGCGAGGGAATGTCGCCGTTGATGAGGCGATGAAGGACGGTGAGATCGGGAATGCCTTTCCACAAACGTCGACCTGTCGCGGCTTCCCACAACATCACGCCTGCGGAGAAAATGTCCGCACGTCGATCGACTCGTTCGCCGCGTGCTTGCTCGGGCGCCATGTACGCGACTTTGCCTTTGACGACACCGAGACGCGTTTCAGCCGACGAGTTCATCGCTTTGGCGATACCGAAATCGACGACTTTGACCTGCCCATCGTACGTGACAAACACGTTGTGCGGCGTGACGTCGCGATGCACGACATTGAGCGGCGTACCGTCGAAATCCGTGAGTTCGTGCGCGTGATGCAAACCGACGAGCATGTCGATGATGATGCGCAAGTGCATCGTCAGCGTGAGTCCGCCGTCACGTCCGATGCGGTGCAACACGCGATTGAGCGGTTGTCCTTCCAAATACTCCATCGCGATGAAGTACCGGTCGCCTTCTTGACCAACCTCGTTTGTCTGGACAACGTTCGGATGGCTCAACCGGGCGGCGAGACGCGCCTCGTCGAGGAACATGCTCAAGAATTCGGGATCCGTCGCAAGCTGGGGACGAATCTGCTTGATCACGACCAGCTTGTTGAACCCTGCCGGACCTTGAACCACCGCCAAATAAACTTCAGCCATCCCGCCATGGCCGAGTTCGGCGATGAGCCTGTATTTACCGAGGATATTCGCCTCGGGTCCTTTCATCGAGTTGGACCCATCCATGGTCGACATTTACCTCGCTAAGGCAGAGCGAACGGATTGAAAGAGAACACGCACGTCGCCGCACGCATCCGTACCGCGAATCATGCTACCCAGCCTGCACGTTTTGCGCAATCAACGCGAGTTTTTGACGAAATAAAAATTCAGGGCGCCACCGACCCTCGAGCCGATGCGTGAATCGGTACGGGCCCCGACACGCAAAAACGTCGGAATGAGTGAGCACCGGACGTGTCGCCGTTCGGGACACGCGAGCCATCGGGCAGGCAACCCTATTGAAAAACCGATCAATCGGTTCGAAGCTAGGAGGCCGCGCAGGCGTCGCCGGGGCGCAACCGTACGCCCAAAGTCGCCAAAACCTCGTGAAAAACGAGCGTTTTCTGCGCGAAAGCTTCGAGATCTTCGGCGCATCGGATCGCCCGGACAAGCGGAGAACAAGTGGCAGACAAGACGGAATCGAACGAGCAAAAAGCAACCGATTCTCCCGCCAAACGCGCAGCCGCGACGCGGCGAAAAATCGATGTGTACCTCGATCGCATCATCGAGGACGTCGAAGCGATCGCCCGACACGACGACGGTCGTCACTTGCCCGCGCCTCCGCAAGACGAGGCGCGAGCGCTGCGTCTGCATGCGGCGTTGGCCACGCTTGTCGAGTCAAACCGCAAAGCCGGACGCGCCGGAGAAGCCGCAAATCGGCTGCGAACCGTGGGTCAACACGTCGCCGGGACGATCGCCGAACTTTTGGCCAGCACGCGGCAACAAGCCGCGAGCGGCAGCCAACAAGCGGCGATGGTCAATGACATCACGACCACGATCGAAGAGCTGAACGAGGTTGGCGTTCAAAACGTCGAGAAGGCGGAAGGCATCATCCAAATCGCCGAGCAGTCGGAGCAGATTTCCCAAGACGGTCAACGTGACGTCGTGGCGGCGATCGAAGGCATCGATCGACTGCGCCAACAAGTGGAGCTCATCGCCGCCAAGATCCTCGATTTGACCGAACGCACGCAGCAAATCGGCGAGATCATCAGCAGCGTCAACGAGATCGCCGAGCAGAGCAAACTGCTAGCGTTGAACGCGTCGATCGAGGCCGCGAAAGCCGGCGAGCACGGTCGCGGGTTCGCCGTCGTCGCGCTCGAAATTCGTACGCTCGCGGAACAATCGAAACAAGCCACGCAACAGGTGCGCAGCATCCTCGGCGAGATCCAAAAGGCCAGCCACAGCGCGGCGATGGTCACGGAAGAAGGTTCGAAAGCCGCCACTGACGGCAGCTCCAAAGTGCGACGCATCGGCGAGCGACTCGGGCAGCTCGTGTACGTCATCAATCAAACGACACGTGCGGCGCGACAGATCAGCGGGGCGATGCGGCAGCAAAGCTTGGGGCTCGAACAAATTGCTTCGGGCATGAAGCAAATCAACTTGGCCACCCACGAGACCAAGATCAGCGTCGAACAGGCCGAATCGGCGCTCGATCGCTTGAGCCAAATCACCGAACCGATCCGCGCCGGCGGCGTGACGGAGATCTGATGGCGACGGGCGACGTCACCAGTCTCGTCCTGACTCGGATGGGCGGACGTCCTGTTGCCGTCTCGTGTGAGCACGTCGTCGAACTCATTCCGCGCGTGGATGTCGATCGTGTTCCCGACGCACCGGCCAATGTTCTCGGCGTGATCAACTTGCGCGGTCGAGTCGTTCCGATTCTCGATCTGCGCGCCAAACTCTCGACGAAAAAGCCTCTGCCGGCGCACCAACACTTCGTGATCATTCGCGGTCGGAATGACAAACTCATCGGCCTGGCCGTCGATGAAGTTCGCGATGTGATCATGGTGGACACGGTCGCGATCGAACAACCGGGTGAAGTGGCCGGAGTGCGTTCACCCGGCGTGGTGCGCATCGACGACGATCTGGTGCTCGTGCTGTCCCCCGAGGACGCCTACCATGTCTCGGCGTGACGACGGCGCGCATCCGACCGTGGCCATGGTCGATCGGATCGCGGATTTCTTGCGTCGAAAAACCCACTTGCAGGTTCGTCCGCGGAGCCTCGAGATCATCGCCCGCGTCATCAAAAAACGTTGTGAGGTCAAACGACTGACCCCGGACGCGTACGTCGAACACGTCATCAACGCGAACGATCTCGCCGAGCAGGATCAGTTCACGAATGAACTGACGGTTGGCGAGACGCACTTCTTTCGAGGTCCACCGCAGTTCGATGCGTTGCGCGCTTCCATCGTTCCGGCGATCTACGCGAAGAAGCGGAAAACCAAGTCCATCGTGGCGCTCAGTGCGGGCTGCTCGACGGGCGAAGAGGCGTATTCGATCGCGATCGTTTTGAAGGAAGTACCCACCGCGGAGCCTTGGCGCATCGAAGTCACGGGCATCGACATCAACTCGCGATCCATTCAAAAAGCGGAAAGCGCCGTCTTTTCTGCTTGGTCGTTACGCGACATGCCGGACGTGGATCGACGTCGTTATTTCCGCACCGAAGGAGACTCGTTTCGGCTGAACGAAGACATCCGCCGCTTGGCTCGTTTTCGCCGCGCGGCTCTGACGGATGCGGGCCTCGATACGTTGTTTCCGCAAGGCATCGACCTCGCAGTTTGTCAAAACGTACTCTACTATTTGGACGACAAAGCGCGGCTGGATGTGGTTTGCGCGCTCGCGCAATCGTTGGCGATCGGCGGGTATTTGCTGCTCGGTCCTGTCGACTACTTGGGGGATGTTCCAGGATGCCAAACCCGACAGTTCGGCGAGATTGTCGCGTACGAACGCACGGGGCCCGTGGTCGCGGCGACGCCGGTTTCTTCCGCCGTGTTGCGACGTTCACGATGGCCTGCTGCCGATGCGCATTCGCATGCGCACGCCCCCGGACACTTGCAAGTTCCCGTTGCCGCGCCGCTTCCCAAAGACTTGTCGCCCGTGGAAATCGCCCCGGCGCCGACCCTTGCCGATGCTTATCGAAAAGCGAATTCGGGCGATCTTTACGGCGCACTCGAGCTGCTCAACCCGCTGCTCGACGACGCGCCGGAGGATCCGAAAGGCCATCTTCTGGAGGGCCTGATCCTCTCGGAACTAGGAAGTTTGGATGCAGCCCTCGACGCCTTCCGGCGCTGCGTGTACCTCGATGCAACCATGATGCTTGCGCATGCCGGAGCTGCCGTTGCAAGCCTGCGCCTTGGACGACTCGATTTGGTCGAGCGACACACGGCACGACTACGTGCGCTTGGTCGAGACAAGAATCCGGATGAAGCTGTCGAAGGTTGGGAAGGCATGACCGTCGGTCGCTTGTTGCGTATGTTTCAAGAGACAAACACCACCGGGCCTCGGGTGCTGGAGGTGCTGGGTCGATGAGCTCCACCGACGAACCGGTGACCAACGAATCGGTCTACGAACGCTTGCGTCGGTCCATTGCGCAGCTCGACGAAAAGCTTCGCGAAGGGAACAACCCCGATCGCGATGTGCACCCGCGTATCCTCGCGGAGAGGACGAAGCGCATCGCCAAGATGCCGGTGCAAGTCGAGCGGGCCCCGGACTCGATCGGCTGCATCGTGTTCGAGCGCAGTGGACGGCGATATGCCGTGCAGCTCGAATCGGTGGATGATGTCGGACCGCTCAGTCGGATCACGCGTGTCCCGGGCGTTCCGCCGTACTTCATGGGCGTCGCCTCGCGACGTGGCCGTATCGTGGCCGTCGTCGATCTTCCGCTTCTGTTTACTCCCGATATTCCCGCGACCCGCGAAGCCGAACATCTGGTCATGGCGTCGAATGCTCAAGTGGTGTGCGGCGTCGCGGCCGACGCTTTGCACAACATCATCGAAGTGAATCGACGGACAATCGCGAAGGCGATGCCGACGTTTCCCACACTCGTTCAACGCCACACGCTGGGCGTCATGGAAGATCGCACCGTGGTTTTGGATCTCGTCTCGCTCTTGGCCGATCGAGCGTTGCGTGTCGAGGAGCGTGGCTGATGCCCCTTGATGATGCGGCGTTCGAAGCGCTCTGCGAGACGTTGCGAAATGAAGCGACGGAGCAAGTCGAGCGGATCGGCACGGCACTTTTGCTCATCGAGCGAGGTGCGGAAGGCGCGGCGAAAGATCAGCTGATCGACGAAGCGTTTCGCCAAGCGCACAACATGAAAGGTGCCGCGGCTTCGCTTGGGTTTGTCCAGACAGCACGACTTGCCCATGCCATCGAGTCTGTCCTGGCTGACCTTCGTTCGAACGACGATGCGCGTACGCCGGAGATGTTCGACACGTTGAACGCGGCATTGTCGACCGTGCCGCATGCGTTTCGCGTCGATCCCGCGGAGGAACCGGATCCGATCATCACCGAATCGATCCTCGCGCTCGAGACGGTTCACAATGTCGCGAGCGAAGAGCTGCACACGCTTCATGCGCCGCAAGTTCAGGCGCATGTACCGCCGCTGCCGATCGTGACGCCGACGGACAGCATCACGGTCGCGACACGATCGCGAAGCCCGCAGTCGATTCTGCGTCAGCACAAGATCGCAGATCCGCCGCCTCCGCCATCAGCGCGCCCTCGACCGAACTACATCGAGCCCAAGACGAAGCACAGCGAACCTCCGCCGGTTGCGTTGACGCCGACGCCTACGACAAACCCCACGGGCATCAAGATCCCCACGGCCGCACATCTGCCGCCGCCTCCGGGATTTGCGCCGCCGGCGACGTATGTGGGCCAGGGCGTCTCGCCGCTTCCGCCGCCGGTTGCTGCGGCCCCCGGAGGCTCGCCGACGGGCACCGGAGCGGCGACGGGAACGCTCGGCCCCAATTCGCCAAAGACCGGAGCGCCCGCGACGCCGGGCACAGGTGCACCCATTTCACCGGGCACGTCGGCGAATTTGTCGCTCCCCGGCGCACGCACGATCACCGTAGGAGGGCCCGGCCCCGGACAAGTCTCGCGCGGTGGAAGCAACGCAGTGTCGATTCCGAATCCACCGGTTCGTCCGACAGGTGAAGAGACGTTGCGCGTCTCGATGAAAAAGCTGTCCGGCCTCATGGCGCAAGTGGGCGAGCTGCTCGCCGCACGAGTTCGTACGGACCAACGTTTGGCGGAGCTTCGTGGTGTACTCGCCGCAGAAGAAGATCGTTTCAAAGCGCAAAGTTCGGTCCGCGCGATGGTTCGTGATGACGCACCTCCGCACTTGGACGAATGGGCGCGCCGACTGATCCAAACGCAGCAGGAAGACCTCGAACACGAACGGATGCTCGTGCGTCGCTTGCGCGAGATCGTGCGCTCGTTCGAAGCGGATGCGTTGCAATCGACGATCCTGTCGGGACAGCTTCAAGAAGACATTCGCCGCATTCAGACGTTCCCCTTGGCCAACGTCCTCGAACCGTTGCCGCGTGCCGTGCGGAACATGGCGCGTGAGAGCGGCAAGATGATCGATCTCGTCATAACGGGATCGGAGCTCGAGCTGGACAAGAAGGTCCTCGAGGAGCTGCGCGATCCGCTGTACCACCTGCTGCGCAACGCCGTGGATCACGGTTGCGAAGCGCCGGGGGTTCGGAGCGCCATTGGCAAACCACCACGCGGCACGATCCGGATTCACGCGGAACATCGCGGCGACGTCGTAACGATCACGATCTCGGATGACGGCCCGGGCGTCGATGTTGCAGCGGTTCGTCGAGCTGCGGTCGCGTCAAACCTGCTCTCCCCCGTCGAAGCGGCGGAGCTGCCCGAAGCGCGCGTGCTCGAATTGTTGTTCGCTCCGGGCCTGACGACACGAAGTGAAGCGGGCGGTTTGTCGGGACGAGGTGTCGGGCTGGATGCGGTCAGGACAAACATCGAGAAGCTGCATGGCTCGGTGACGGTCGAATCGCGGCAAGGCATCGGAACGTCGTTCGTGATCGTTCTGCCGTTGACGATTTACGTGGTGCATTCGCTGCTCTTGCGGGTCGGTGACGAGCAATTCGCGATGCCGATCTCCTCGATTCAGCGCATCTTGCGCATCAGCACCGCGGAAATTCTCGAAGTGGAGCAAACACACGCGATCGTGGTCGATGGACGACCCATTGCCCTCGTGCCGCTCGGTACGTTGTTGGGACTTCCGGTGGAGTTACCGCCGCCCCCCGAACGCATTCCGGTGTTGGTGATCGGCATCGGTGAAACACGATGTGCGCTGGCCGTTCGCGAGATCGTCAGTGATCAGACGATCTTGGCGAAAAACCTCGAAGCTCCACTCGTACGAGTTCGTAACATCGCGGGCGCGACGATCATGGGGGACGGGCGGGTGGTGTTGATGCTCAACCCGATCGACCTGCTCAAGTCGGCGTCGGGCCGCGATGCGGCACGTTTCCAAGCCTTGATTCCGCGCGTCGAACAGAGAACCAATCCGAAGCTCCTGCTCGTCGACGATTCGTTCACCACGCGAGCGCTCGAGCGTTCCGTGTTGGAAGTTGCGGGCTTCGATGTCGTCGCGGTCGCGGATGGCGTGGAGGCGTTGTCTGCGCTGGAGTTCGAGCCGTTCGACATCGTCGTGACGGATGTGACGATGCCGGAGATGTCGGGTCTCGAGCTCTGCAATCACATTCGCGGCAATGAACGGCTGCGGCGTTTGCCCGTCGTGCTTGTGACGTCGCTCGGATCGGATGAAGATCGTCGGGCGGGACTGGCGGTGGGCGCTGATGCCTACATCGTGAAGAGCGAATTCGATCACGAGCATTTCGTGCGTACCGTCAACGAACTCGTGGGGAGGACCTGATGCCTCGCGTTCTCGTCGTAGACGATTCGGTCGTGATGCGGGACATCGTGCGCGCACACTTGGCCGGGCTCGGTCTGGACCTCGAGTTTGCGTCGTCGGCCGAGGATGGTTTGTCGCGTATCGCGGTCAATCCTCCGTACGATTTGGTCGTCACGGACTACGCGATGCCGGGGCTCAACGGTCTCGAGTTTGCGCGTCGGATCAAAGAAAAAGGCGGGCTCACGGCGCCGCGGATCATCCTCATCAGCGCCAACAAAGAACTTCGCGAACGCGAGCTTCTGGCCACGGGTGTTCTCGATGCGTTTTTCCCGAAGCCGCTCGATGGCGGGCAGCTTGCCGCACGCGTGTCGAGCATCCTTTCGCTGAACACATCATCAGCTGCGACAATTCCTTCGAGCCGTCGGACACGCAGCGCGATTCGCATCGTGATCGC
The DNA here is from genome assembly GCA_964435055.1 of uncultured Polyangium sp. Classification (GTDB taxonomy): domain Bacteria; phylum Myxococcota_A; class Polyangia; order Polyangiales; family Polyangiaceae; genus Polyangium. The sequence goes on from CAYSYX010000027.1 coordinate 37,084, forward strand.
GGATGACACGGAAGTCGGGCGCACGCTCCTCATGCGCGTGCTCAAGGCGGACAATGAACTCGAAGTCGTCGGCGTGGCGCGCGACGGTCAACAAGCGGTCGATCTCGCCGTGCGCGAGAATCCGCAGATCATCTTGCTCGACGCGATGATGCCCGGACTCGATGGTGTCGCGGCCACACGACGCATCATGGCGCTCGCTCCGACGCGCGTGGTGATTGTCTCGGAACAACAAGGCAAGGGCGCTGCGGCGCAGATCTTTGCGGCGACGGAAGCCGGCGCGATCGACGTGATTGCTCGTCCCGCATGGATCGATCCGGCAGGACCGCAAGCCGTGTCGTTACGCGACAAGATCAAAATGCTCGCGGAAATCCCCGTGGTTCGGCGTTGGAATGACATCCCGCGGTCCGTACGTTCGCGACGTAGTCCGCTTGGACGAACCTTCAATCGAGCCTCCGTCGTGGCGATTTGCGCATCGACTGGAGGTCCTGCGGCGCTGGCAGCGCTCTTGCCATCGCTCGCGCCGATCGCGACGTCGGTGCCGATTCTCATCGTGCAGCACGTCCTTGCGGGATTTGATGACGCGCTCGCGGATTGGCTCGCGCAGGTCACGCAGCTGCCCGTGCGCATCGCGACGCAAGGAATGCCGATGCGTGGAGGCGTCATAGCTCTGGCTCCCGAGGGCAAACATCTCATCGCGCAATCGCCGCACATCGTCGGCGTTGTTGAAACGCCGGCGATCGCCAATCATCGTCCGTCGGGCACGCCGCTCTTCGAGTCGATCGCTCGGCATTTCGGGGATGGGGCGCTCGCGGTGATGCTCACCGGCATGGGCAACGATGGCGTGGACGGACTTCGAGCCGTCAAGGCCGCAGGTGGAAGCGTGCTCGTGCAATCTCCGGACACATGTGTGGTCAGTGGCATGCCTGGCGCGGCGATTGCGAAGGGGTATGCTGATTCTGTTTTGCCCATCGAGGAGTTGGCGATGGAAATCGTCGATCGAGTTCGCGCACCGGCGCGGGCAAAACATTGAGGCGTCTGATTATCTGCTATGGGTTCGTCGATGCACGAGGCCGAGATCCCCCAACGACTCGGGAAGTACCAAATCATCCGGCGACTTGCGTTCGGCGGCATGGCCGAGGTGCTTCTGGGGCGGCTTTCGGGCACCGACGGTTTTGCGCGCGACGTCGTCATCAAGCGGGTCTTGCCGCAATACGCATCCAACGACGAGTTCGTCTCGATGTTTCGCGACGAAGCCCGCATCACGTCGCGATTGCACCACGGCAACATCGTTCAGGTGGTCGAGTTTGGCGAGGAAAACGGCCTGTATTACCTCGTGCTCGAATACGTCGACGGCCCGAGCCTCGGCGCGATGCTGCACGAGCTGCGCAAGCGAAGCGAACGGATGAGCGTTCCGGAAGTTGCGCATGTCGCAGTCGAGACGGCGCGAGGTTTGGACTACGCGCATCACAAGCTGGGTGAAGACGGCAAACCCCTTCAAATCGTGCACCGCGACGTCAGCCCTTCGAACATCCTTCTGTCGCGCGAAGGCGTCGTGAAGCTCGCCGACTTCGGGATCGCCAAAGCGCGGGAACGACTCAGCCCCACCCAAGGCGGCGCAGGAACGCTCAAGGGCAAATTCGCGTACATGGCCCCGGAGACCATCCTTCGTGGGCGTCTCGATGCGCGCAGCGATCTGTTCTCGTTTGGCGTGGTGCTCTTCGAAATGCTCGCAGGTCGCAGTGCTTTTACGGGCGAAACCGAAGCCCACACGATTCAACGCGTCACGATGGAAGAACTGCCTGCTCCTTCGACGCACAATCGCGCGGTTCCTCAAGAATTCGACGAGATCGTGATGCGTTTGCTCGATAAGAACCCGGACAAACGGCCCGCTCGAGGGCTCGAGATCGTCGACGCGATCGGCAAGTTGCGTCTGCACACATCGCCGCCGCCCAGCGAACTGTTGATGGAAACGATCGCGCGACTGTTTCCCGTCGATCGCAAAGACCTCCGCGCGACGGTACGTCCTTCCAAACCTCGCGTCATCGTCGTCGATGAATCGAGAACCTTGCGGGCGCTCGTTCGCGCAAGCCTTGGACAGAAATACGTCATCGTCGAAGCGTCGACGGGCGATGAAGCTCGAACCGCCATGCGCGGGACTGTCCCGGACGCAGTCGTGTGCCAACGTTCACTCCAAGGCATGAGTGGGATTGATCT
>CAYSYX010000027.1:39307-41968 GCA_964435055.1 uncultured Polyangium sp.
GTGTTTCGATGCGTGAAAACGGCCGCTTGGATCAAGTGCCGTTTATCCTGCTGGCATCGGACATTACGCCCGAGCTCGAGTACGAGGCCCGGGAAGCCGGCGTGAATGCGGTCTTGCCGAAGCGATTTGATCCGCGGCAATTGGAATCGACGTTGGCGAAGCTGCTCGAGGGGTAGGGAAGGGCGCTCTTGGAGGGGCGCTCCAGGAATCAGGCGGTCGTGCGGACGCGGATGGGGAGGTTCGCCAGGTCGCGCATGATGGCGTGATTTCCGTATTCGGGTTCGCCGGCGAGCTCGGTGTGGGGGAATTTCGTAAAGAACATTTGCACGGCACGTTCGGCTTCGAGGCGAGCCAAGGAGGCGCCGAGGCAGAAATGCGGCCCAAAGCCGAACCAAGGTGCGCCGGTGTGTTTTCGGCGAATATCGTACACATTGGCATCGGGGGCGAATTCGAGGTCGCGGAAGGCGGTGGACATGGCAAGGAACAGCACGGATCCTTGGGGAAGGACGACGTCGTTTTGCGTGAACGTTTCGAGGGCGTATCGGGGCAAAAACGCTCGTCCAAAGCTGTCGAAACGCAGGGTTTCGTCGAGCGTATTTCGTGCCAAACTCAAATCTTGACGCAAGATCGCCAATTGCTCGGGATGGCGGTGTAATTGCAGCATGACGCGTCCGGTGAGATGGGTCGTCGTATCACTTCCGCCGATAATGAGGCCGGACACGAGAGACAGCAGCTCTTCCTCGGACAAACGTTCGTCATTATCGCAAGCTTGAATCAACTGCGTTGTGAGGTCATTTTCGAGCGGGTGGGCGCGACGTTCTTTGATGACCTCCCGAACGATGGCCATACCGCGGGAAATGGCGGGCATCAACGCGGCGAAGACTTCGGGTGGTAATCCGGGGATAATGGTGGAGATGAGGGCATCGGCGAATGCGACGAATTCGGCGTCGTGGCCTTCGGGGATGTTGAGGATCGAGGCGATGACGCGAACGGGGTATTTGCGGGCGAAGTCGCCGGAGACGTTGACGACGCCGTCGTCGGGCATTGCGTCGAGCATCGAGCCGATGATGTGTTCGATTTTGGGGCGATGAACTTCGACGGCTTTGGGCCCGAAAACGGGATTGAGCAATTTGCGCATACGCGCGTGCGCGGGGGCGGGTACGGAAAACAGGTCATGTTCGCGCAGCGCGGCGAAATCCGGAAAAGCGGCCTTCATTTCGGCCGGCAAGCCGTGACCGAAGGTCGGATCGAGCCCCAAACGGGAATCGCGCATCAAGGAAGAAACGTCGGCCCAGCGCATGAATACGGGACCGCGGCCCATTTCCCAATAATACGCGGGCGCCTTGTCGCGTAAAGGCTCGAGGAATGGGTAAGGATCGCGCGTGTAAACGGGATCCATAATGTCAACGGAAAGCTTGGGTAATTCGTGTGCCAGCATCGTCGAAGCTTTAGCATCGATTCAATCCGACGGAAGCAAAAAGATTCGAGTTCCGGCTTTTTTCAGCCCCCACGTTGGTTCTAGAGTCGTCGACGTTCTTCGTCGATATGGGCACGCGCCTGTGCTTCCGTGGCAAAGAAATTCATACCCATCGATGGTCGCCCCAATCCAACCAACGCCCGCTCGATCATATTCGCCATCGTACGCAACGCGAAAGACGCACCGAAGAGCGCTGTCGCGTCGGGCTGAGGCCCGTTCGACGTCGAATCGTGCAGCGCTTTGCGAGCAGCCCTGTCAATTCCTTGACTCTCGGTAACATCATAGAGGACGAAGAAACGTCCGTGCCGAGCATGAACTCGTTCGTAGACTTCGGTTACGGCGTTCAAATCTCTCAAGGTCATTAATCCGCGAATGCGCAGATGCACGAGATCGCCGTCGATCCTCACATAAGCGGCGTCCGCTAAGAGGGTGAATTCATCATCCGACATACCCGCGGCTTCGTAGCTGATGAGTCTAATTCGTCAAATTTAATTTGCATTCATTTCAACCGCCAAAATATTGGCTATTTCCGCTCGAATTCGTAAAATTCCACAAGATGCAAGCAATACGTATTTTCCCCACAATCGACGAGAATATGCATTATCGTCAAGATTTGTTCCGAATGCATCGGGACGCTCAATGTTTTGCCTCGACTCGACGACGCTGCTCGTCGATGTGGGCCAAAGCTTGCGCTTCCGTCTGGAAAAATCGCATGCCCGTTGGTTCCTGACCAAGACCGACACGAGCTCGTTCAATCATATTCGCCACCGTGCGCACCGCAAAAGATGCACCAAATATCGCCGTGACCGTCGGATTGGGTCCGGGAAGATTCGACGAGGACGCCAATGCATTACGCGCAGCCCTCTCGACACCTTGACTTTGCGTCACGTCGTATACGACAAAAAATGGCCCGTGTTCGGCATGTACCCGATTGTAGATGCCTACAACGACATTCAGGTCTCGCAAAGTCAAGTAGCGTTGGTTTCGGATGCGAATGAGATCGCCATCGACGCGCACCTCCAACGTATCCGCCATAGACACGAACCCGCCGTCCGCCATGCTCGAAGCGTACCCAAAACACGCATCACGGAGAAGCGAAATTGCTTGAAATCCTGTGCCAATGGTTTGACGTTTCAGTACACCTCAACAAAATGCTACCAGCCTTCTCGTTCATGGACTACGCT
>CAYSYX010000028.1:0-41798 GCA_964435055.1 uncultured Polyangium sp.
TCAAGTCGTCACGAAGTTACTGCACCGTCAATCGAAACGACTTCGCCGCCCATTTCGATTCATGCTCCAAGAGCCAACGTTTGCGCGGTAAACCGCCCCCATACCCCGTCAAAGTTCCGTCGGCGCCCACCACGCGATGACAAGGCACCACAATGCCAATCGGATTGGCCCCGTTCGCCAAACCCACCGCCCGCACGGCTTTCGGATTCCCAATCATGACCGCTTGTTGCCCGTACGAGCGCGTTTCTCCCGGCGGAATCTTGCGCAATGCCGCCCAGCATTTCGCTTGGAATTCCGTGCCGAGCGAACATGTTTGCAGCGTATCGATCGCTCGTATGTCGCCTTCGAAATACGCTTCGAGCGCCCGACCGAAATGACTTCGCTCAGCCGTCCGGACAAACGTCGTGTCCTCGAGGTACCGCTCCGCAAGTTTGCGCATGCGCTCCTCGTGATCTCCAAATTCCAATGCCGCAAGACGTTCGCCGTCGTGCATCAGCAAAATGTCCCCCATCGGACCGGCGACTTTTTCCAACAACCAACTCATGGTTTTTCCTCGTTTTCAATCGATGCCCCGTACGTCCATAAATACTGCGCCGCATAGCCTCGCCACGGCGACCACTTCGCAGCAATTCTTTCCAGCTCGAGCGCCGTCGGATTCTTCCCCGACAATGCCCCATAAGCTTTACGTAACCCCAAATCCGCAGCCGGAAATGCATCCGCCTCGCCAAACCCGCGCAACGCCATGTAATGCGCGGTCCACGCGCCCACGCCTTCGAGCCGCCCAAGTTTTTCCACGAGCACCTCGAGCGAACGAGCCGCGGAAAACAGCTCGGGATCGGTATGCGCAGCCTTGGACAAACCTATCACCGCTCGCGCCCGCGCCTTGGTCAAACCCAGCGCGACGAGGTCTTTTTCGTCGACGCGAGCGAGCGTCTCCGCACAAGGAAATACATGCGTAAGTCCTTCCGTCGGTACACCGAGCGTCTCGCCAAACCGCGCTGCGATGCGGCCGGCCAATGTTCGCGCCGCCTTGACGCTGATTTGTTGACCCAGCAGCGCGCGAACGCCCAATTCAAAAGGATCCCACGAGCCGGGCAAACGAAGCGCGCCCACTTGATCCACCACCGGTCGAAGCGTTTCATCCGCTCGCAGAGCATTGGCGACGGCTTGCACATCCGTATCCAGATCGAGCGCCCGACGAATTCGCGAGACGATCCCGAACAAGTCGCCAACGTTTGCCCCGACAAGCGCCACGTCGATGCTCTCACGCGTGGCGAGCGCAAGCGAAACGGTCGTCGTTCCCCCATCCGTTCGAAGCGTGCGCACATAACGCTCGCCGGTACAACGTTCCACGCCGGGCACCGCGCGTGCCGCGTAAAACGCTGCCAACAGCGACCACGAAATGGCGCCCTTGGCCCGCAACGTCAACGTCATGAGCTTGGCTGTGGATGGTCCGGCCGATTGCACGCGCAACGCCATCGGGTTTGTCCCGAACTCCTTCCGCATCACATCGTTGAAGCGTCGCAAGGAACCGAATCCGGACGCTGCGGCGATCTCCGTCATGGAGAGTGATCCCGTCTCGATGAGCGTCCGGGCAAACGCCGCCCGTCGCGCAACCGCCAAGCGATTCGGAGCGACCCCAAGACTGCTCTTGACGAGCCTGCGCAAGTGTCGTGCTCCAATGCCCAAGCGCGCCGCAAAATCATCGATCGATTCCTCATCGAGCGCCCCGGCATCAATGAGCCGCAGCGCGCGACGAAGCGACGCACCCGTCAAATCCCACGCGGCCGAGCCGGCTTTCACCTCGGGACGACAGCGTTTGCACGGACGAAACCCCAACTGCTGCGCAGCCTCGGCTGTCTGGACAAACTGCACGTTCTCCCGTTTTGGTGTTCGTGCCGGACAAATTGGGCGACAAAAGATACCCGTCGTATGCACACAAATGAAAAATCGGCCGTCTTGTCGAGCATCCCGCGCGCACAAAGCGCGGTAACATTCGTCTTGGTCGAGCGTCATGCGGGCGAGTATGGACCAGGTAGAGAAAAACCGCTCGCCATTTTCGGACATGACCATTCGTCCCGTCGACGTCGCTCAGGTTGCGCTCGGCCAAACCCTGTCGACGCAACCGATGCTCCGCATCGCCGGTCGTGCCGGCCCCTGCACACGAGCGAAGATGTCTGTCCGCCGCAGTTGATTCATGATAGTTTGATGCCGATGCTCGAACGGATGCGCATCTTCATTTTGCCGACACTCGTTGCAGCGAGCGTTGCCGCATGCACACCGGCGAAAGATCAGGTTTCGCCGGCAAAACCCTCGTCTTCCCTTGCGAATCAAGGCCCATCTCGAGTCATGCCGGACGCCAAAGAGATCCCGCCCAACGAACCGCTCGAAGAGGGACAGATAGTTTTTCAGGGCATGGTTCGTCCAACCAAAGGCGGCTACGAAGTTCGCGGCGTAATCATCGATGACGCTCGGCTCTCCAAAGCGCTAGCTCATGCGCCTGAAGCTCGAAACGCCCGAGGTGAATGGTTTCTCGGAGCGGTCGTGCGCATCACGGGTGAGCTCAAAAAACACGAAGCAAAAGCGGTCGACGAAAGTGGCGTCGTGATGCAGATGCGTTCGGGAACATGGTTCGAGCTCGAACGACTTGAAGAAGCGCTGTTGGTCGCGCCGGCGGAAATCATCGAAGGAACGCTCACTCGGTCGAAAGGGTTTTTCGCGGTGGGCAACAAACTCATTTCACAAGACGACGTGGCGTGGTCGCTGGGCTCGATGGAGAGCCATGAAGGCGATCGCGTCCGTTTGTACGGACAACCGCGAACGGTGTACTGCGAGCCGAATGCGCAATGCTTGATTGAGGGTTCGTTGCCCTTGTTCGATGTCGGTCACGCCGAACGATTGCCTTGACAATGTTGATCCGAACGGGGTACGTGACGACCAGGGTTTTTCATGATTGACGTGGACGCGATTTGTCAGTGGTTGATGACCGGCGCTCCGGGTGCCGATGGGCCCGGCGAAGTCGTGGGCCGAATGAGTGACGATCTCGTCGCTGCGGGAGTGCCCGTCGAACGCGTCGGGGCATTCATTCGCACGTTGCATCCCGAGATCATGGGCCGGCGATTTCTATGGAACCGCGGCAAGCCGGTAGACACCGCGGAGGCGCCTTACTCGGTCTTGCGTTCGTCCGGGTTTATCAACAGTCCGTTCGCCGCCGTCATACAGACAGGACAAACCTTTCGCAGACACCTCGTCAAAAACCCTCCCGATCCGACCGAAGAGGTGATCGGAAAACTCGCGCTGGAAGGTTTTACCGATTATGCAGCCATTCCGCTCAAATTTCTGGGCGGCGAAGTTCATGCGATCACGTTTGCCACGATGAACCCCGGAGGGTTCACGGACGAACACCTCGCGGCCCTGCATCGCGTAACGATTCCCCTCTCGCGATTGGCGGAGATCTTGGCTTTGCGACGCACCGCCGCCAATTTGCTGAACACGTATGTCGGACACGACGCGGGCGAGCGAATTTTGGCCGGCAAGATACACCTCGGAGATACGGAGACCATTCACGCGGTGATTTGGTTTTCCGACTTGCGCGGGTTTACCGCCCTTTCGGGGACGGTTCGTCCCGACGCATTGATTCACACTTTGAATGAAGTCTTTGCTTGTCAGGTGACTGCAATTCAGCGTCACGGCGGTGAAGTCTTGAAGTTCATCGGCGATGGCCTGTTGGCCATTTTTCCCACGGACAAACTTGGTGGTCCCGGTGATGCTTGCCGTCGCGCGTTGGATGCTGCCGGCGAAGCGTTCAAGGCCCTGGAAGCGCTGAATACGAAGCGCGTCGAGCGCGGCGATGCATCGGTGCGATTTGGTTTGGCGCTGCATATCGGGGATGTAGCGTATGGGAACATCGGTGGTGCAGGGCGATTGGATTTCACGTGCATCGGCACGGCGGTGAATTTGGCCGCTCGCTTGGAAGGTTTGACCGGACAACTCAAACGGGACATCGTCATCAGCTCGGCATTTGCAGAAATCGCGGATAGACCGATGGAATCCATCGGTGCTTTTACGCTCAAAGGTGTTGCTCGCCCTGAAATGGTGTTCGTGCCGAAAACGCTTCAACAGGCGGCTTCCGTGGCGATGTCATGACAAACGGTATTTAGCGTTCCTCGGTCGCCCATTCCGCGAGCCGGTCCTTTTTCTTCGGCGCTTTTCCCCAATCCTCGGGAAATACGGAATACGCGGCGCGTGATATACGAATTTTTCGCGCCGCCTTGATCCGCTCCGCCAATTCGGGACGTTTTTCCAGCTCATCCACGAACGAACGCAAACGTTCGCGGCTGGGCGAGTCCGTCAGCCCCGCCAAACTCCAAGAGATGCCCCATTGTTTTTGTCTCCGGCTCGCCGAGGTTTCTCGTGGCAATACCAATTCTTCCACGCGCGAATCGTCGAACACGAGCTCCACATACAGCCGCGAAATCAACGGCGCCGGTGCATATTCAAAGGTCGGATAACAAGCAAACGGCCAACCGCGCTGAATGTCGCGGGCTCCAAAAAGAATGGCGCCGACGAGCAAACATGCGCCGACGAGGCGAATCGGCCACAAGTCCTTTTCGTTCGACGCGGTTGAACGTTTGGCCTCGCTCGCATTGGGTTTGTCCTGCACGTAGCACCAAACGGCGCGCCAATCGATGAACATGACGTAACACATCCAAAGCGACGGATAACGAATGAATAGAAAGTAACGCGTGAACAGGTGAAACCCGATGACACCCGAGAGAGCCAATGGACGCGTTTTGCGAAAAAACACGAGCGGCCCGAACGTCAACTCGAATGCCGGCGCAACAGCCGCGAGCGCCCGACACAATTGCGGGTACGCATCGAGGCGAAAAAACGGCACCTCGCCGAATTGATACCATTTCCAATACATCTGCATCCGCAGATTCTCAGCCGACATCCACGCCAAACCACCGGTGTATACTTTCCACAGTCCTGGAAAGAAAAACACGACGGCAATCAACGACCACGCCGTGCAGATGGCGAGCGTATGCGCGCGTGTGGGCGGCGCGAGAATGGAAATGGTTTGTCCTTCTCGACGCCCTTTGCGCCGACTGTCAATGGACAAAACGTCGGCACACGGGCTTGCCGCAAGCAATGCAAGAAGCCAAACGAGGTGATGATTATGGGTCACGGTTCCTTGTGTTTGCGCCAAACCCAATCCATACACGGCCGAAATCGACGCAATGGTCAAGGAGATTTTGGTCCAACATCCCAAGATGCTCGAGATGCACGAAATCCCGAGGGCAAACTTGATGATCAAAGCCACTTCGGGTGTCGGAGGCACCAACGTCAAAATGGTTTGGAAGCCAATCGGGGAAACTCGTAATGCCACCGGGATGGAACCATATTCGACGATATCGGCAAACTCGGGCGTTTCGAGCACCACGAGGGGTACCACGATTCGCAAGACGGCCAAATCGAGCGGACTGCCGACGTTGCCCACGGCACGTGAAAACCACGTCATGGCCGGACGTTATCAAAGAAGTCTTGCGTTGAGAAAACTCTTCTGATAAAGGCTCGATTATGGCTTCTTTTCGACGCGTTCGCGGCAGAAAACTTCTTCTCGCTTCCATCGGGGTCGCCACAGCGACGTACCTTGGTTGCGAACAGGAACAAGTTTCGGGCAATCTCATGGCTCCGTGCAATCCGTACCCGCAATGTGAAGGCGGAAATGGCGGACAAGCCGGTGCTGCCGGTGCCGGTGGGCAAGGTGGCGCCGCTGGTTCCGGTGGACAAACCAGCACGGGCGGAATGGGCGGAATGGGCGGTGCCGGTGGAATGGGCGGCGCCGGCGGTGGTCAACCCGACGGCGGCATCTGACGATGCTCGTCGAGCGGTTTGAGCTCGAACTATTTGGCGACGGTGTCGAACGGCGATATCGCAAGATGCGCCCCGAGGTCGAAGCGATGCCTTGGGGCACATTGCGTCCCGAGGAATATCCTGAAAGTGTTGTTTTGGCGGCGCGGCGAATATGGACCGGCGCCGCATTTCAAGAATATCGGACGGGCATCGCGTGTGCGGCGACTCTCCGCGCATTGCTCGAGGCTCGTGCACCGCTCGATTTGATCGCGATGGCGACGCGATTTCCGCTCGACGAATTGGTGCATGTCGAATTGTGTTCGCGTCTCGCCATGGAGCTCGGCGGCGGGACGGAGATCTTGCACGATCCGAAGTACAGCACGCATGATCCTCCAGCGGATTTGCCTCCCCTCGTCCGCGCGGCCGATTTGGTCGTTCATAATTTTTGTGTCGGTGAAGCCTTGTCGATTCCATTGCTTCGAGGTTCCTGGCACGCGGCAAAACATCCTTTGCTCAAAGCGGTCTTGGGGCGAATCGTCAAAGACGAAGCGGCGCATGGGACGTTTGGTTGGTCATTCCTCGATTGGGCCGTTCCATTGCTCGAAAAAAAGGATCTGGAGCATTTGGGTCGAGTCGCCGATACGGCAATCACCGCCGTGCATGCATTGTGGGCCGATTTGCGCAAACGCAAAGCGATGGAAGCCCATGATGAACACGCGCTCGGATGGATGCAAAGCGAGCCGTATTTGCGTTTGGCGGAGCGATCGCTCGAAGACAAAGTGTTGAAACCTTTACGCGATCGCGAAATTCCTTTGGGAATCGGGTGAAAGGCTCCTCATCACCGGGAGGTTGCAATCCCGCTTGACTTGCCGACGAACCTCGCGTCTACTCGCATATCGTGCTGGAACCTATTGCACGAACCATGATTTTCGGTGCCCTGGTCATTGCAGGGTGTTCGAATGCCGCACCGTCCTTCAAGCAGGGAGAAAACCTGGAAGCGGAGGGCAAATTCGAGGAAGCTGCGCAAGCTTTCGATCTCGTGTGCGCGGAAGCGCCCGAAGGCCCGGAATGCTCGAAAGCCGGAGCTCGCGTAACGAATGCATTGACGACTGCCGCCACCAAAGCAATGGAGAAAAACGAATTCGGCAAGGCCGAGCGGTTGTTGCTCCGTGCGCTCGCAGGGGCTGACGATGCAGCAGCCGGCGATATCGAGGCGCGTCTCGGCAAAGAAGACTTGGTCGATGGAATTCGATACGAGCTGGCGGTCGCCGACCCGGACAAACAGCGCGCGGGAACAACGATGAAAGCGCTGGCGGCGAGCAGTTCGCCGATTGCGAAATTAGCGAACGCGTGGCTGGAGAAAGAACGCCCGGGCATGCTCGTGATGCAGGTGAAAGCGGCGTGCGGGCCGAATCATGAAGGATCATGTACCGCGACATTCGCCGAGCTCGACGCATCGGCTCAAAAACCAGCCGGATATGACGAAGCAAAAGCCGCTTATGAGACCGAGCAAAAGCGAACGGAAAAAGGTCGCGCGGAGCTCGAGCGATTTTTGGCGGTATTCGCGCAGCGCGGAAAAAAGCAATTGGACTTCGACGCGTGTATGGCCAAAGCATCATCGGATCAGCCGGAATATATCAACGCACGTGATTGCAACGAACAAACGTCGACCGATAACAAGGCTCCTCATGAACGCTTCGATGCGCGACAAACCGAGGACAATCTGTTTCGCAGACGGCTGGCGACATTGATGGATTCGGCGCTCGAGGCTTCTTATGACGAGCGGCGGGTGCAAGCATTGACGTCGGGTGAAGTACCGAAACCTGCGGCAAAGAGCGCGGCAGGAGGTGCGAAATGACGTCGATGAAATACGTCGGTATCGTTGGTTTTTCCTTGGCGATGATCGGCTGTGACGGCGCCAAGGAACCCATGGCCAAAGCGCGGGAGGCTGAAGCGGCGGGAAAATTGACCGAAGCGAAAACACTTTATGGCGAAGTGTGCAAAGCCAACGAAAAATCACCCTTTTGCGCGGTGGCCAAGCGGCGTATCGAAGTGCTGGCGGTGCGGGAAGCGCTGGCCGGGCTGGCTGAAGGCAACGTCGCCAAAGTGAAAGAACAAGCCTCGAGTATCACGGGTGGTCCGGCCAAACGCGCGTATGATGCGCTTGGAAAAACCAAAACATTGAGCGCGTGGGCGGCGTTCGATGAAGCGAATGCGCTGACCGACAAATCCGCGGCTCGGGCCAAAATGGAAGAATTGGCTCAGGCGAGTTCCCCGATTGCCGACAAGGCCAATGAATGGCTGACGAAAAATGCACCCGGGTTATTGCTCGCCGAGGTCAAAGCGGCCTGCAAATCCGACGGAACGGGTTCGTGTATGGAGCTCGGAGCGAAACTTGCGAAAGCTCATCCGTCGACGGCGGAAGCGCGGGAAGCGCAGGAATTGGTCGACGCCGAATACAAGCGCCTTTACCAAACGCTCAAACAGGCCGAAGGATTGCTGGTCCAGCGACTGGAAGTATCCAATTGGCAAGCCAAACGCGATTTATGTGTGAAGCTCGCGCCCCCGGAGTCCGAATCCGACATCGTGGCATGTAATGAATCCGTGGGCATTCCTGCGGACCGCGGCGATCCATTCAATACGGATTTCTTGGAGAAAGCTTGGAAGAAGAAGCTGGACGAAGTCAAAGATCCGGGGCGCATCAAGGAATTGCAGGCGCGATGGGACAAGATCGCTTCGTCGGGGATCTACGATCCGGCGAATTTGCCCAAGCCGGGTGATAAGCCGGCAGCGAAAAAATAGTTGGAAATGCTCTTGCTTTCGTTGTCGAAATCGGTCATTCTCGGCCCTCGAAGGAGGCTCGTCATGCGACCTATTGCCACAACGCGCCTCGGCCTGAGCTGCCAGCCATAACGTTGGCCGGCTCTGGCGAGGCGCCTCCGACATTCCGAAGAAACTGCTGATTTGTTCGCAGATTGAAGCGGCGCGCGATGGTTTGTCGCGCCGTCGGGAGTCCTTGCATGACGAGAGAACATTCGCGGAGCCGAAGCTCCGCGTTTAATGCCGATTCTTTGTTTGGAAGCGCCGCCGACCGCAAGCTCGAACGCAAAGAGCGTCAGCTATGTCGGCAAGTACAAGAAGCGGTGAGCGAAGCGCTTGCCGGCATCGATGACGATGTATTGCTCGATGTGTGGGTTTGTGCCGTCGAACCCGCTCCCGATGCGGGAAGATTGGCGATTGTCGTCCAGGCACCCGCTCGGGTTTCTCCGGACGAAGTGCTCGAAAGACTGGACAAATTCGCCGGCTTTTTACGCGCGGAAGTCGCCGGCGCCATTACTCGTAAACGCGTCCCGACGCTCACCTTTCGCGTGATTCCGTCGGACGCGGAAGGAGACCTATGACTGCATCGGTCGTGGAGTTTCTCCCGAAAAACGGCGGCAGCTCGGATCTCCGCAAAGCGATCGAACGGCTCGGACAAACCGAAGACGTCGTCCGCATTGCGTTGATGCCGGATGCGCATTTGGCGGAAGACGTTTGTGTGGGAACGGTTTGTGCAACCACGAAACGTCTTTTGCCGGCGGCGGTCGGAGGCGATATCGGTTGCGGCATGGTGGCCGTGCGACTTGGTGCCGATGCGGATTTGCTCGAGGATCGGGATCGAGCGGCGTTGGTCCTGGCCGGACTTTACGAGCGGATCCCGCACGCCCTGCATACCGTGAAAAACGCGCCGAGTTTGCCCGAGGTTTTGCTGGCCGAACCTTTGGCGTCCGGGGCGCTCGATTCGCTTGTGCGTCGCGAAGGGCGGCTCGAATTCGCAACGCTTGGTCGAGGAAACCATTTTCTCGAAATCCAGAGCGACGACGAGCAGCAATTGTGGCTCCTCGTGCATTCGGGGTCGCGGTGTGTCGGTCCGGCGATTCGTCATCATTATGAATCACGGGCGGAACACGATGCCTCGGGTTTGGCATGGCTCGACGCCGACAGCGACATTGGTCAATCGTATTTGGCCGATGTCGCTTGGGCGGCTCGATATGCGCAGCAAAGCAGGGCCGGCATGGTGAACGCGGCCATTTCGGTGTTTGCGGATCACTTCGGCATCGAAGCGGACAACGCCGACCGCATCGAAGTCGATCACAACCATGTTCGTCGGGAAAACCATGACGGACAAACCTTGTGGGTGCATCGCAAAGGAGCCATGGGACTGCGCGAAGGCGAACGTGGCGTCGTGCCGGGATCCATGGGGAGCGCGAGTTATCATGTCGAAGGTCGCGGGTTTGGCCGGGCCATGAATTCATCGGCGCACGGTGCGGGTCGCGAGATGTCGCGCAGCGAGGCGCGAAGGCGCATCGCCAAACGGCAGCTTTTGCGTGAGGTTCAGGGCGTTTGGTTTGACCAACGTTTGGCCGAACGTTTGCGTGAAGAAGCCCCGAGCGCCTACAAAGACATCGGTGCGGTCATGCGCGCGCAGCACGACCTCGTGCGTATCGTTCGTCGCCTGCGACCCGTGCTCGTGTACAAGGCTGCGTAACGAGCGCCCTCCGATAAACCACCTCAAAAACCATTTCATTTTTTCGGTGAACGAATGGTAGGCTCCGGCCATGCCGAGTCGTCTTCTCCGAATCATTTCGTCCTGCGGACTTGCTACTCTTTTTCTAGCCTGGGGGTGCTCGGGTGACGGTCCCAATCCCAATGGTGCCGGAGGAGCATCGTCTTCGGCGTCGGAATCGTCGTCCGGCTCGATGGTGTCGAGTTCCGGGATGTCGACTTCGAGCGGTCAAGGCGGAACAGGCGGTGGAGCATCACGCGGACCTGCGTATGATGCGGGAAACGCGAATTGCCCGGCGGATGATGGGACGCGAAGAATCAAGCTCGTCAACAATTGCGCGCAAACGCGTTGGTTCAAAATGGATGGGCGCACGACGCCGTTATGGGCTCGAGAAACGAATTGTCCGTGGAATGGTGCGTCCTGTACAGACTTGGAAGGTGTCGGGCAATGTTCGCAGATCGCGAAAAACATGTCCGGAGGAGTCGATCCGGGGCTCGTGTATTGCAAAGACACCGGCGGCGGCAATGGAGCGTGTGCTTGCAATCCGTTTTTTGAATTGAAACCCGGCGAAATGCATGAAATCGTCCTGCCAAACGACGCTGCGTTCCCGAGCGGTACCGGTTGGCTCGCAGCCGATTGCAACAATTTTGGTGCGACCTGTGTCGTAGGTAATGAAGCGGCCAAAAACTCGACGTTTGAATTCACGTACGACGTCCCGGGGCAAGGCAAATTGTATTACGACATCAGCGCTGTGAATGCGTGGACGACAGCGAGCTCGGTGGGCATGAAAAGTTGCGGGGGCGCGGCGCCGAATCCGAATGACATATTTTGGTGTCGAGGGACCGGGTGTCGTTTTGATGTGAACACGCAATGTCCCGATGGATCGGATGCGTTTGCCCCGGGACCGGCAGGGTGCCAATCATGTCCCACGATGATCGACGGCAATGGGAAAAAGGTCATTGCCGGATCGTGTGGCACGTGCCCGGACGGTTCGTCGGCGAATCGTATTCCTACGGGAACCGTGTTTAATGCGAACAACGTCGGCGGACCGGAATGGACATGGAATGGTGCGCCGGATTTTGCAGTTGGATTCGGTCACGACGAAGGAGCGCACGCGAATCGTCGTTATGCATGTTCGGGCGCCGGATGTGTCCCTGCCGAACCTGGAAAAGCGACGACATGCTTGGGAGGCTGTGATTTGTGTACGGTCGCGAAAAACGTCGGTGCCGGAGATGATGCGTGCCTGAAATATTGCTGTCCGGATTCCGTACATACGTACAATGGTTTTTCTTACCACTACGATAGCGCGGGATGCACGGCGCTCGGAGTGCAAGCCGGCACGGATTACAGCCCGGCCGTGAAGGGCGAATGCCCCTACGTGTATACGTATGGCTACGAGGATCATAGTTCGACATTTTTATGCGAAACGAGCGCCTCGTTGCTGATCCAGGCATGCCCGGATCCGACGGATTTTCCGTCGAAATTCACGCCCTGATCGCGGCCGACGCGAACCTCGCGACAACCATTGACGGGGGCGTTCGAACACGGCAAAGTGATTCTGTGACTGCCGCTCGAAAACTCCGCCGTCCGGAAGAGGAGCGTCGTGACGAACGACCTTCCTTGACAAACGGTTCGTCTCGTTCTAACGAGAAGGAACCTGCTTCGGGGCCGCGTCGACGTCGAGCAATCGACATCTATGGGCCTTACAGTGACGAGCCCGAGATGGAATCATACGTTCACTTGATGCAAGTCGTCTTGTTGTTGTCGGGTCTTCGTTGGGCTTGGCGCGACCGGAGCGACTACTTTGCCTCGGCGAACATGAGCATTTTTTATTCGGTGCTGACCGCGGCGGGAAACAAAGTCACGCGGAAGCTCAAATTTCGCGGGCCGGATTTTTTCGTGGCGTTGGGTGTACGAGACGAACCCCGCCGACGTAGTTGGGTGGTCGAGAACGAAGGCAAGTACCCGGACGTCATCGTCGAAGTGCTTTCATCTCGTACGAAAAACGCCGATCGTGGTCGAAAAAAGGACATCTACGAGCAGACGTTTCGCACGCACGAATACTTCTTGTTCGATCCCAACGCGAACTCGCTCGAGGGTTTCCGGCTGGTCGAGGGCAAGTACGTCGCGATCGCACCGAACGCGCATGGGCACTTGTGGAGCGAGAGGCTGGAAATGGCGATCGGATTGCACGATGAACCCAAGCTGGGCGGCAAGGTCGCACGTTACTTCACCGCAGATGGGCAGATGATCACGATTGCAGAGGAAGAAGTGAGCGAAGCGCAACGGGTGGCCGGCGAAGCGCAACGGGTGGCCGGCGAAGCGCAACGAGCGGCGAATGTGGCACGTGACGAAGCAAAGCAGTCGCGCGCGAAGATGGTGCAAGCGACCGCGCGCGCGCGCCAAGCCGAAGCAAGAGCGGCGAAGCTCGAAGAGAAGCTGCGGGCGATGGGCGTCGATCCGGACAAACCGGCATGAGGTTCCGCGGACAAACCACCGCCAAACCCCGCCACGTCCGCAGACAAACCACCGCCAAACCCCACGGATGATACGTTCTTCCTTGACAAACGAGCCGATGATCGGTGCCGTCGAGGCGGGCGGAACGAAGATCATCTGCGCCGTCGGCTCGGGGCCTGGGGAACGAGTGCGAGCGCGGGCGACATTTGCCACGACCGACGATCCTGCGCGCGTCTTGACGCAGATTGCTGCGTGGTTCGAAAGCGAGCAGCGGAATTGCGGTCCGATTGCAGCGTTTGGAGTCGCGTCGTTTGGCCCGATCGACCTGGACAAACAGTCGCCGACGTATGGGTACATCACGTCGACGCCGAAGCCCGGATGGCGAGACACGAACATCGTGGGGCGTTTGCAGGGGGTTTTTCCGGGCGTACCGGTTGGATTCGACACCGATGTGAACGGCGCGGCGTTGGGCGAATTTTTTTGGGGGCGGGCGCGCGACATCGACGACTTCGTATACATCACGATCGGTACGGGAATCGGCGCGGGCGCGATGATTGGCGGTCATCTCGCGCATGGTTTGGTGCACCCGGAAATGGGACATATACGGTTGCCGAGACTGCCCGGGGACACCTTCGCCGGGGTTTGTCGTTACCATGGTGCTTGCTGGGAAGGGCTCTGTTCGGGACCGGCCATGTTGGCCCGGACGGGTATCCCGGCCGAACGTTTGCCCGAGGATCATGCGGCGTGGGGAATTGAGGCGGCGTATGTGGGTTTGGCGATCAGCAACCTGGTTTGCGTGCTTTCGCCGCGCAAAGTCATCTTGGGTGGAAGCGTACGAAAAGGCGGATTGCTGGGTGAGGATCGGTTTTTCCTTGAAGTTCGGCGCGCCGTAACGACGTCACTCAACGGATATGTTGTCTCTCCGAACCTCGACGAAGGAATCGGCGAGTACGTCGTGGCACCGGGGCTTGGTGACGATGCGGGCATCTGTGGAGCAATTGCGCTTGGTTTGCGGGCGGGAGGGTTTGCCTAAGGCCGGTCGGGACGCGGCATCGTTCGTCGGGGAACGGCTTGAGTGCTTCATGCCAAACGGGTGGTCTGGACAAACTTTGCCTCGACGAACATTTTTCGTTTGTCGGGTCGACCCGAGCGTGGTAGGGTCGATTCATGCCTCGACGCAATGAACCTGATCCCCCTTCCCTGAAAGTCGGCGAACGTCTTCGAGAACTTCGCCTTGAACGAAACATGTCTCTTGCGGAGCTCGCCGATGCGGCTGAGATATCAAAGGGACATTTATCGAGTGTCGAACACGGCCTCGCGTCGATTACCGTGCAGACGATATCGCGCCTGGCCAAAGGTCTTGGCGTTCCGTCACTATATTTGTTGACGTTTCCCGATGAAGACGATCGGGACCATGTTGTGGAGTTGGTGCGTAAGTTGCCCCCACAGGAGGTAGCCAAGCTGCGGCGTGAATTGACCAAACAAGTAAAGGATTTAGCCAAAGAAGCGGCTAAAGCGACCAAAGCGACGGCACGTAATCGCTGAAACGTCCGTACCTTTCCTACCCGGCGCTCGCTGTATTCGACGCCCAAATCTTCGGTTGACGAGGGTTGGGGCCGTCATGACTTGCCCGCACATGTTTTTCGGTACATACCGCGCGTCCCATGCGCGCAACGAACAGTACCGACTTCCGACCCGACTGGTATGCCATCGATTTTGGCACATCCAATTCGCTTCTCGCAGCAGCCAATGCGCACGAAGTAGTGCCTCCCATTCCGCTCGACGATACCGCCGACGATCCCTCGGTCTTGCGTTCGCTCATGTTTTTCGGGCAAAACGAATTCTCGTGCGGCGGCTCGGCCATTGGTCAATTCGTCGACGGAGGCATGCAGGGGCGGCTCATTCGATCGATCAAGAAGTTTTTGCCATACCGGAGTTTTACCGGTACACAGATCGGCCATCGAGTCGTTGCCATTGAAGATCTCGTAGGACGATTTTTGGGTGTAATGCGATCTCGGGCCAACCGGCATTTCGGTGCGGATGTACGTCGAGTCGTATTGGGACGTCCGGCGAAATTCTCAATCGATCCGCACGATGATGCGCTTGCCGAATCACGCCTCGCAAAAGCGGCCAAATTCGCCGGATTCGAGGAGATCTCTTTTTGTCCCGAACCTGTCGCAGCTGCGCAGGATTTCCAAGTACAGCTCGACCGACCACGAATTGTGCTCGTTGCCGATTTCGGCGGTGGTACGTCCGACTATACCATTGTGCAAATGCATCCGGAGGGATTCGACCCGCGTCACGTATTGGCGCTCGGGGGTATTTCGATCGCCGGCGATGCGCTCGACGGAAGTTTGATGCGGCATAAGATCGCTCGTCATTTCGGGGCCGATGTCACTTATCGAGTACCTCTTGGTTCGAATACGCTGACGATGCCCAAGGGCATTATGGAAAAACTCTGCTCGCCGGCGGACATGACGGTATTGCAGCATCGAGACGTACTCAATTTTTTGCGCGACGTGAAATCGTGGTCCTTGGGATCGGAAGACAAACGCAAAATGGATCATTTACTGTGTTTGGTCGAGGATTCTTTGGCGTTCAAATTATTCGAATCCATCGAGCGGACCAAGTGTGCATTGTCCGGCAGCGACGAAGCCGCCTTTCATTTCGAATACCCCACGATTCACTTGGACGAACGGATCGGACGAACCGAATTCGAAACCGGCTCGGCTCGTGAAGTACAAGCAATCCTCGACGCACTCGACCGAACCGTAGCCGCGGCCGGCCTACGATTCGAGGACATCGACGTCGTCTGCTGCACGGGCGGCACGGCCCGAGTGCCGGTGATCGCGCGAAACATCGAGGAACGATTCGGGCCGAGCAAGGTCAAGTCGCTGCGAACATTTCACTCGGTTGTCCAAGGACTTGCCGAACGAGCTCGCATGATCGCCTCCGGCCGAGCGCCCGTTCAACCTTCGTGACGCCCCGAACGCGTTGGGAGCACTGCTTCGTAAAACGTAGGCTATGTTTCTTTTCGGCGGCAGCGCCGGAGGCCCGGAAGGACCGGACGTCGGCACGCGCCATCGCGGCGGATGGGTGGTCAGTGTGATGTGGTGGTGTGGCGGAGTATTACATTACCTTGCCAAACCAGCGCATGACAAACTTTTTTCTTGATACCTTGATTTTTTTCTTGGTGCCTTCGATCGAGGGTGGTAATGGTCGCGCATGCCGAGGCGAATTGAACCGGAACCCTACGCTTTGAAGGTTGGCGAGCGTCTTCGCGCGCTGCGCCAGGAACGCAACCTCTCTTTGGCGGAACTCGCAGAAGCGAGCGACCTTTCGAAGGGGCATTTGTCGAGCATCGAGCATGGTCTCGCTGCAATCACGATCCAGACCATCTTGCGCGTCGCGAAGGGTCTTGGTCTGCCGCCACTCTACGTGCTCACGTTCCCAGGTGATGACGAACGCGATCACATTATGGAATTGGTGCGAAAGCTCCCCTCCGGCGAAGTTACGAAGCTTCGTCGCGAACTGGCCAAGACGGTAAAAGAAGCCGCCAAGGCCGCGAAACCCGCCAAAACTTCCCGAGCCAAGCCCTGATCAGCACCTTCCCCATAGGTGCCCACCGCATGCAGCTGCGCCGGTCCGCACGTCTACAAGGTACCAACCACCTTCGTGGATGTAGTCCATCGCGCGGTCATTGAATACGTGTCATATCGGTCAGCGATTTATATCACATTCTAACCCTCCAAGTCCGTAAAAGAGGCCGACCGCTTTGCTTACCCGCTTGGCACACTGACAACTCCGTTCTAGGGTCACGCAGATGCCTCTGACTCCGCTCCAAGGCGAGCCCGATCCCAATGGCGCCGACTGTGTCGCATGTGGACGATGTTGCCATCACGGCCCACACACGGTCATGCTACATGAAGGCGACGAGGCGCGAATGTATCCGGATGTCCTACGTCGCCTCACGATCGTGCTCGAACGACCGCCGTTTTTCCGCTTTATCAAGAACGATGGTGACTGTTGCGGAGCGCTCGATGTCTCGGTGCCCGGCCAATATCCATGCTCGATCTATCTCGTCCGACCCGATGGGTGTCGCGAGGTCGAACCGGGTTCGCCATGTTGCTTGGAAGCCCGACGATTGGGCCACTTGGGCAAGAGCGTCGAGTTCAAACGAGTGACGGAGACCTGAGGGGGCCATCGCCTGACTTCAAGGTTTGTCCGGCAATTCCAATACGAATGTCGCTCCGGGACCTTCCGCTCTTTCGAGCGTCACGATTCCCCCGTGACGGCGCATGATTTCACGCACGATTGACAACCCCAAACCCGCACCTTGGCCCTGTTTTTCCTTGGAGCCTCGGTAAAACGGCTCGAAGATTCGATCGGTATCTTCCGGGATCACTCCGGGGCCTTGGTCGCGAATCTTGACCCGCCAATGATTCATGCTCGAGGTAATTTCGACGAATATCGTCGACCCATCCGGCGCGTGAGCCAGCGCATTGGTCAACAAATTATCAATGGCTTGACGCATCGTGTGCGCTTCGAACGAAGCGGGGGCGTTGTCGGGTGCGGTAAGGGACAATTTGATTTCGCGACTTTCCGCTTCGGCTTCATACGCATCGAGTGCGTCGCGAACAACCATTGCCAAGTCTCCGGGCGCGACTTCCCAAGTCACTTTCCCAAGTGCGGCCAAGTCCAAGAGACGTGCGGCAAGAGTCGACAACCGATTGACTTCTTTTCGCGCCTCCGAGAGCGCTTCACGCAGTTCTTCGGCGCTGCGTTCTTTTCGCAATGCCAAATCCATTTCGGTGCGCATCAGCCCCAACGGCGTACGCAATTCATGCGCCGCATTTCCAATGAGTCGTTCTTGCGCGTCCCGCGCCAAACGTAATCGCTCCATTGCTTCCGCCAATGCGACCCGCAAATCGGCGATTTCATCGCCCGTGGGATCGGGCGGCAAACGCCAACTCAATGCGCCGCCGCGCCATTCCGGCAATTGTCCCGTCATATCCGCAATACGCCGGCTCATCCGACCCGCTTGAACCCATTGCAAAAAAAACAAAAGCGCCACCGTGACGATGACGAGTCCCAGTGTGGCTCGCCAATACAATGTCATCGTCGCGTCCACTTCCGCCAATGAACTCTCCAACGTGAGAATGAACGGTTCTCCGTTGGGCGAATGCACGGGCACCGTCAATGTCCGCATGAGACGGCCATCGGAATCGATTTGGTTCTCAATGCGGGGACCGTCGGTGAGTGCGGTTTTTCCCGGCGGATCGGGAATCCAGCCATGCTCGGGAAAATAGGCGACCAATTCACCCGAGGCTCGAAAAAGGCCCGCCATTGGGACAAACGTCCGGACATTTTCAGCCAATGGCGACTTTCCCAAATGCACGTGAGGCATTCCGTCGGGACCGTCGAACAAACTGACGCTCTCCACCGCCGCTTGCGCCAATAGCGCCCGATCGAGCGCGCCAAGCAGACTTGAACGAAACACCATTCCGGCAACGACCACGGTCGACACGAGCGCCACGGCCGGCAATGCCGCCCCGAAGAGCAGAAGACGCGTGCGAACTCTCATGGAGCACCGAGCCCCGACTTGGTTAGCGTCAATCGATATCCAATGCCGCGAACCGATTGGATCGTTACTGCTTCACCACCCACCGACCGCAGCTTGTTTCGCAAATACCCCACGTACACGTCGACGACATTTGGAGCTCCAACGAATCCCGTACCCCACACGGTGCTCAGCAGTTCCGTACGCGTCAGCGTTTCTCCAAGATGTCCGACGAGCTCCGACAACAACGCAAACTCGCGCGCCGTGAGCGTCTCTTCCACCGCTTCGTTCGAGATCACACGACGTCGGGCATCAATCGCGATGGGACCCAGCTTCGTGAGCGACTCGTGCCCCGCGCCTCGACGATGCAACGCTTCGAGACGAGCGACCAATTCTTCGAAGTCAAAAGGTTTGACCAAGTAATCATCGGCACCGGCCCGAAGGCCGGTCACTCGTTCACCCACGGTTCCCCGCGCCGTCAGAAGCAGCACCGGCGTCTTGAGCCCTCGTTCACGCCAGCGACGAAGCAGGGAAACTCCGTCCATTCCCGGCAGCGACCAATCGAGAACGATCACGTCGTAACCAACGTCGATCGCTTGTTCCAACGCATCTCTGCCGTTTGCCGCAAGGTCGACTTGATGACCTTCTTCACGCAAGCCGCGCTCCAGCAAACGCGCCATTTTCGCTTCATCTTCTACGACGAACAGTTTCATGGAGCACTCGTCGCGGAGGACCCCGCGTCGGGCGGAATTGTTGCACGCGCCCGACTGATCCACCCATAAAGACTCGGCACGATCAACAACGTCAGAATCGTCGACGTGACGAGACCGCCGACGACGACCGTTGCCAGAGGCCGCTGCACTTCCGAGCCAACGCCACGCGACAACATCATCGGGACAAACCCGAGCGCCGCGACGAGCGCGGTCATGAGTACGGGCCGTGCTCGCGAACGGGCCGCCTTTTCCGCCGCTTCCGCCGGAGTCATACCTTCGTTTTCGTTTGCCAACACGCGCGACAGAAGCACCACGCCGTTCAAAACGGCGACACCGCTGAGCGCAATGAAACCGACCGCCGCGGAAATCGACACCGGCATGCCGCGCAACGACAGAGCAACGATGCCTCCGACGCACGCGAACGGCACGTTCGTGAAGATGATGAGCATGGGTTTTACTTTGCGAAATGCTGCAAACAGCGCCGCAAGAATCAACGTGACCGCAGCCGGTACCACGATGAGAAGACGACGAGAGGCTTCTTGAAACGTCTCGTACTGACCGCCCCACGTAACGCGATATCCGCGCGGAGGCGGAACCGCTCGCTCCACACGCGCTTGCGCTCGCGCAACCAGATCCCCAAGATCCGCACCACGCACGTTGAATCCAACGACGATCCGACGTTCGCCATTGTCGTGACTCACCATGCCCGGCGTTGGTAGCTCGTCCACTTGCGCGACGCGCGACAACGGCACGATACCTCCGCTCGCCGTGGGCAAACCCAGGTTCGGCAAGTCAAACGCGCCGTGGGCTCCATCGAGACGCAACATCACCGGGATACGCAACAACCCGTCGTACGTCGTGCCCACTTCAATGCCGTTGCGCACGGCTTGCACGGCATCGAGCACTTCACTCACGCCCAGACCTACTTGCGACGCCTCGAGCGGCTTTGGTGTCACTTCGATCAGCGACACATTCGGCGGCGCCAAAATCTTCACGTCCGCCGCTCCTCGCTCCTGCGCGATCTCTTTGGCGATCTTCTCCGATAACTCGCGCAATGTCGTCAGATCCGCGCCGTACACGCTCACCGCCACATCCGACACGGCACCCCCGAGCAGTTCGTTGAAGCGCATCTGAATCGGTTGCGTGAACGATGGATCCGCACCGGGCGACGCTTCATCCACTCGCGCACGAATCTCTTCGATGAGTGTTTCTCTCTCCAAACCAGGACGCCAGCGATCCCGTGGCGCCAACGTGATGAACACGTCGGCTTGTTCGAGGCCCATGATGTCCGTCGCTACGGCCGGGCTACCAACGCGCGACACCACTTGTGCCACTTCGGGAACTTTGCGCGCCGCCGCTTCGAGCTTCCCCGCCTCGAGCGCCGCCGTTTCCAAACTGATGTCCGGTGCGCGCGTCGTCTGCACGACGAGGTCACCTTCGTCGAGTTGCGGAGCAAGTTCGCTGCCCGCGCGCATGAACAACACCACGCCTACCGCACACAAAGCCAGCGCCGCCCCGGCGACGACTCGTGGTCGTTTGACCACAAACGATAATTGCGGCCCGTAGAATCGATCGACGAGACGCACGAGCAGAGGATCTCGTTTGGGAACATCTTTGTTCCGCAGAACAAGGCTCATCGCCGCAGGCACGTAGGTGAGCGACAAAAGCAGCGACGTGAACAAGGCGAACACCACGGCGAGCGCCATGGGACGGAACATTTTGCCGTCGACACCGGTCATCGTGAGCACGGGCAAGTACACGATGAGAATGATGAGCACCGAGAAGAACACGGGACTCGCAACTTCGGCAGCCGTGCGACTAACCCAAGAAATACGCTCGGGACCGGATTCGGGTGCGTTTGTCTTGTGCAATGCATGGAAGAAGTGTTCGACCATGACAACCGATCCGTCGACGACGAGACCAAAATCGATGGCTCCAAGACTCATCAAATTGCCGGGAATACCAAAGCCGACCATCGCGCTGAGCGCACCGAGCATCGAAAACGGAATCGCTGATGCGACGAGCAATCCTGCGCGTGCGCTTCCGAGCATCGCAAAGAGCACCACGACCACGAGCAAACCGCCTTCGAGCAAACTCTTGCCCACGGTTCGCAGCGTGTTTTCGACGAGCGTGCTGCGATCGTAGACGACACGCACGGTTACATCCTCGGGCAAGCTCGCACGAACGTCGGGCATGCGCGCGTGAAGTTCGTCCATGACGTCGAGCGCGTTGGCGCCTCGCAACATCTGCACCATCACGTAGACGACTTCACCGCCGCCATCCGCCGTCGCGACACCGATACGCGGCACACCGCCGATACGTAGATCCGCGACATCCGAGACCCGCACCGCACGTCCGGACGCATCGAGCGGCGACACGATCGCATGACCCAACGCCGATGGATCTTTGGGCTGCGAAACGGCTCGCAACAGCGCCTGACCACTTCCCAAGGGCAGGCTCGCTCCCGGCGCGCTGCCGGTCGATCTCTCGAGCGCTGCGCGCAACGCATCGAGCGTCATCTGGCGTTGTGCCAAACGCGCCGGGTCGGCGAGCACTTCAATCGTGCGTTGTTCTCCGCCCCAAGTGTTCACTTCGACAACCCCCGGAACGGATCGCAAAAGCGGGGCAACACGCGTCGAAGCCAATTCGAATAACTCGGCTCGTGAACGTGACGACGAAGCCAGCGTGAAGTGGAAGATCTCGCCCAACCCTCCCGTCACCGGTCCGAGCTCCGGCGCTTCGACACCTCGAGGAAACGAACCGGCAAGCGCTCCAACGCGCTCGGTGACCATCTGCCGTGCGAGATACTCGTTGACTTGATCATCAAAGACGACGGTCACCGATGAAATGCCATAACGAGAAACGCTGCGATGCTCGTGTAGCCCGGGCAAACCTCCGATGGCCAATTCAATGGGCCGAGTGACGCGACGTTCGACTTCTTCCGGGGTCAAACCCGGCGCACGCGTCAGCACCAAAACTTGGTTGTTCGTAATGTCCGGCAGAGCATCGAGCTTCAATCGCGATCCGATGACGATCCCCACGATCGACAATGCGAGGGTGCAGATCACGACGAGCACGCGGTACCGAATCGACCAACGTACGAGGGCGGCAATCACTCGGCACCTCCCGCCTGTTTTTCGCCACGCATGACGAGAGCCAAGGAAGCATCCGCTGCGACTTCATCTCCGGCATGCAAATCTCCCGTGACGATCGCATCCGCTCCGGACGTCGAGAGAACTTTTACCGGTAAAACTTTGTTGGTTTTACGCATCAAAACGACGGCTTGACCGTCCTTCAGCGTCACTGCGGACGCCGGTACGGCGACCGCACCCGCTTTGGGATCCGGCACGACGCGGATCTTCCCCAAGGTTCCATGCGGCAAACGGATCGGTTCCGCGGCTTCGAACCACGCCACGATCGCTCCATCACGAACACTGACGCTCGGAGCTTCCGAAACTTTGTGCACGACAAGAGTTTGTCCCAGCGGCGCGACAAACGAATATTGCGCTTCGGCCGGAGGTGGTTGGGAAAAACGCGCTTCGACACGCGCCGAACCCGCACGCTCGATACGCGCAATCGGAGGACTCGACGGTTCACGCGTCTCGCCGAGAACCGCATCGATTTCCGTGACGATGCCGCCCACGGGACTTTTCAGGGTGATTTTACCGCCCGACGCGGCGAGCAATCCGGCATCTTTTGGGCCCAGACCGGCAATCTTGAGCGTCGCGAGCGCAATTTGCTGATTCGCAATGGCGTCGGCGATGTTGCCGTCGACATCGGCCATTTCGGACAAACGCGCCAATCCATCTTTCCGCAAGGCTTCGAGTTGCGCTTTGCGTTTTGATTGCGCACCCATGCGCGTGGATGCCGCGACATACGCGCCCCCGGCACGCGCAAGCTCGGGCATGAGCACATCGACGATCGACGCGCCCTCGTCGACGAGTTGCCCGTGGTCGACGTGCACCTTGAGAATTTTGGCGGAGAACGGCGGAGAAACCGCTCCTTTGGCACTCGCGGGAGGAACAAGCTCCGCGGGCGCTTCGAGCAGCGACAAACCCTCCGGCGCACGAACGGCAACCCATGGCGTTTCCGTACTCTTGGGACTCGTATCCGCGGCGACTCGAGGAGCGTCTTCGGTTTTCTTACATGCCCCGAAAACAAGGACCAAACCGAGCAACAACCATCGGCCATTCATTGTGCTTTCTCCTGCTTTTTCGCGTCGAGCACCGACAACCACAACCAAACTTTCACGCGCGCCCACGCGTTTTGCGCCCGCGCCCGCTCCAGGCGCCCGCGGGCATTGACCAGATTTCTGCGCGCCGTGATGACTTCGAGAATCGTCGCTTCCCCGGCCTCGAAAATGCGCATTCGACTCGCCAACGCTTCTTCCAACGCGGGAATCATTGCGGTGGCCATCGTGTCGACAACTTCTTGCGTGTGATCGATTTCGTGAAACCCAAGCGCCAGGTCGACCGCCGCATTCGCCGTTTCCCTCTTCTTCTCGCCTTCCAATTGCGCCGCGCGAGCCACGGTCACGCTGCGTTCACGCTCGCCGCGATCGAAGAGCGGAAAGGTCAAACCCATGGCGCCATACGTGACAAACCCCCCCGGTGAATCGCGCTGCAAGTACACACCCAGCGACAACGACGTGCCTCGAGCCGCCTTTTCCTCGGCACTGCGCGCGCGCTCAACCTCCACCTCGAGTGCCTTGGACTGCACGGCCGGCAAATTCGTGACTTTTTGCAGTGCGGCTTTGCGGTTTGTCTCGACCACTGCCGGGGCGGACGGCAAGTTCCCCGACGAACCCAACGCTTCCGAACCAGTGGCAAGCGATCGGGCCAGCAACAACCCTCGTTCCAAAACTTCGCCCTCGGCGGCAATCACCGACAGTCGAGCTTCCGCGTGATATGCACGAGCGTCGGCCAGATCGGCCTTGGTGCTCGCCGACGCCGACGCTGCTTTTTCCACGAGGCGCACGAAGTCGCCGGCCAGCGCAGCCTCCTGTGTTGTCACCTCCAAAATTCGCTCGGCTGTCCAGAGGTCGATCCACGTTCGGGCTGCTTCCAAACGTTGTGTCAGCGCGAGCGCTCGTGATTGCGCCGAAAGGGTTTCTTCTTCCAAACGCGCTGTCGTCGTGCGCGCAGAAGACAATCCGGCGAGGTTCCACGACTGCATGACGCTCGCCTGCACTTCGACACCTTGGTTCGGCGTGGGTGCAATCCGCACACCCGGCTGCAGATACAGTTGTGGGTTGCTCGTCATCGTCGAGATGCGTCCGCGCATGTCGTGTTTTTCCGCGACGGCGCGTTCGGTGCCTTGAACGTCAGGGGTCTGAACGGACAAACCGATCGCTTCGTCGAACGAAACTTTTTTTGAGGGACTCGAGGGAGTCGCTACGGCGGTGGCAAGATTTGCCGCGACTGTCAGGGCCGACCACGTGATCATGGCGGCACAGTAGCGCCGAGGTGCAGAAGAAATCCTGAAGGGTTTCTGAGAGTTTTCTCAGAATCGAAGATCCTTCAGTTCGCGTAAATCATGGCGTTTTTTGCAAGGATCACGGGACGCATTCGGCTAGCAACGTATCGCGAATGGCCGTTGCACCTTCGACGGACTGATCCATTTCGTGCGCGGCGCCGGCCACGTATGTCAGCTGCACCTTGGCGCCTTTGGCTTTCAACGAGTCATGGAGCGCGGTGACGAGAGGTTCGTACGCGCCCGGATCGAGTTTGCCCACGAGGAAATGCACGGACGCTCCGTCGAGCGTCGCCGCGTTTGGACCAAGCTCGGGACTGGCTGCTTTGAGAAGAGCGACATCATTGCCCATCGCATTGGAGCATCGTGTCGCCCCGCCAAACGACAGATCGATGAGCGCACGCGGGCCATTGCCGAGTTGGCATCCGGTGCTCAAGCAATCAGGACATGACGCCGCTTTGATCGTCGCACATTCGGCCGTCCACATCGCATCGACAGCACCATTGCAGGCATAATCGAGGCGATGGAACGGGCCCGAGCTGGGCATCGCAAAGTTCAAGACCTTGCCCACGCCTTGCCACGTCAACGCGTATCCGAGTTCCGCACTACCGCCGGAGTTGCCCGTTGCGCACAAGAGTTTGTCTTTCACAACGTTGGTCTTGACGTACCGTGCCAGCGCCGCGTATCGACATGCAGCTTGTTGCGGGCCATCTTGGGCCCCCGTGAACCAACCGGCGGGCCATCGACGATCCAGCACCGTAAATCCGGCGTCGGTCAATGCTTTGCGTTGCGTGAAATTATAGAAACCGGTCCCGTCTCCGCCGCTGCCGAAAATGATCGCTCCCTTCGATGGCACTCCCGAAGGCTCGAAATACACCAAATCGACGATGGCCGGATCCGCTCCGCCACAGGTCACTTCAAACGATTCACACTTTGTAGCCGACGCGGGTTGTTTTTCACAAGGTTGGGCCCGTAAAACCACGGACTCGCCGGCCGAACCTCCGCCGGCCCCGGCAGTCCCGCTTCCACCGCCCCCGGCAGTCCCGCTTCCACCGGCGCCACCACTTCCGCCACTGGCCGATTCTCCACCCGCACCCGCCGCCCCGCTGCTCGAAGTGGTCCCCGAGGTCGTCGATGTTTGGTTTCCATTTCCCCCGGAGCATGCCGAAAGAGAAACAAGGACAGACGTGAGAAGAATAAGTTGCTTGTGCATGTAGCCCTTCCTGCCAACACCGTTCGAATTGGCGTGACCGTCGGACACGGAAACCGGACCGTTGGTAAAGCAAGACGCGACGATTTTGGCGCGGTGCAGTTCCCCCATTACGAACTTTCGTTCGTTCTCATCCGAAACAATTCCGGAATGTATTCGATATCGTTCTACGGCGTATTCTTGTGAGCGTCGAGGTAGGCATTTACGCGACGAACGGCGTTCTTTCGCAGGTTCACATAGAACAATTGATATTCGATCGGGTGATATTGATCCGGCCCCATGACCTACAACAAGATACCACTCGCCGCGTCACGTTTTGGGATTTGTCCCATGTTCTGCACGACGAGGCGACCATCGCTGCATGTTGCATCGACGAACTTCGGAAGAATCGCCGGAGTTTCCGAATCAAAAAAGACGGCTCCGGCATGTTGCTCTGCTCCTGCTCGAACGTCATCCTTTTTCCAAGATAGCGGATTGACGCAAATTCGCGCATCAAAAGGTTCGATACGTCCCAAACGGTCCCGGCGTTTGAAATCGAATTCATTTTCCCGATACTTTGGACCTCGAACGTTGAACGCGACAATGCATCCCCATTGATCTTCCGCTTCGCACACGGGAATCTTTGAGCCTAATGAATCACGTGAAATGGGGCCGCCAATCAGATAACCCGCCGCGAATGAATCCGCCGTGGGAGTGCCCCAAATCTTTTGCGTCAATAGACGCTCGGCGAGCACGGTTCCTTGACTGTGGGAGGCCAAAATAAACGGCCGCGATTTTTGGCGTCGACGAAGAAATTCGTCAAACGCGGCGGAAACGTCGGCAAATGCTACGTCGAGCGCCAGATTCCCATCCGTGGTGGGTGTGACGAATGCTTTGCCATTGGCTTGCCGATATCGTGGAGCGTAAACTGCGCAGCACGCATTAAACGCGCTGGCCTGAATAAGGGTCGCTCCTCGCGCCGTCGCTTTGTTTACGACCGGATCGTTTGTCGAAGCATTCCATTGTTTTCCAAGCGCGGTCGTCGGATGCAGAAAGAAGACATCCGCCTGCGTCTGCTTGGGCGCAAGCGCGGGAAGTTCATCAAGAAAAACGTCGGAGTCATCTTTGACGTTGGGAAGCGCGGCCCAAGACAAATCCATCAGATAATCGGGCGACGGCGGAGTTTTGGATGGTTCAAATGACCCGGGATCCATGGCCAGGAAAAACCACCGCGGCATTGTCACGGCAGCCAGCGCGACAGCGCCGACGATAAAGAGCGTAGCGCCTGCAAAGATTCGATCTCTGCGTCGTCGTTTTGCCATCTTCATTTGGCCCGAGAAACCAACAATCCACGTCGATTATTCCCGATCAAGGTGCAGGGCTTGCTTCGACTCCAATGCCGGTCGTTCGTCGCCGGGAAAAGTAATTCCCTTCGGGCCATACCAAGGTACCAATTCCAGCGTCAATCGCCCGGCCTTCACCGCTGGATCTTCCGATGCCATGATGCGTGCCTCTTCAATCGTCTCCACATCGAACAAAAGAATTCCCGCAATGGCATTCGGCGGTGTTCCTTCGATTTCAAAAGGCCCGGCAAGAACCAGTTTGCCGGTCGCCCCCATCGCTCGAATATGAGCCATGTGGCCTTCGCCGATTTTCTTGACTTCGGGCGTAGGGTCCGGAGTCCAATTCGGACCTCGCCGCAAAAATCCCATAATGTAATGACGCATCTCGAACTTGCCTGCGGGCTTCGTTTCCGTCGGCGGGCATGACGCCGCCACCGGGGCCGGCGCAGTGGCTGCTCCACACCCGGCGAAAAACGCCGTCGCATTCACGAGGAGGAGCATACGCATTACGTATTTCAGGTCGTGGCCGAGATGGATCTTCATCGTTTGCTCGTTTGTAGCGATCTTTTTCGGAAGGTGAAGCCAATAACACCCATCATCGTCACGTAAAACCAATTCCCGGATGCCGTACCCGGCTTGAATGAACACGTCGGCGCAGGTGGTTGGTCATCCGGCGAAAAACCACCGCCCCCTGTCGAAGAAGACGACGAACCCGACGTTTCCGGCGGAATCACGAAAGGTTGCGGATCATCCACCACATACAGCCCCCCGTGGATCAGCAACATCGGGCGCGGTCGTAATGCCGTTCCGAGAGGCATGGATTGTATATCCGCGGCAGGCATTTTTTCGATACTGCCCAAATCGAAGCGCCACGTCGTCGCGTCGTTCATCGTAATGAGTCGACGTACGCCATGATCGACCAAATACACGTCGGGGGTCCCGTCATCCGCCTGCATCAGCATTGGTTTGTCTGGGAATTCCATTCCTTCGGCAAGCTGATCCGCGTCGGCGGACGGCAAAGGCAAAACATCCCAAAACGTCGAAAAACGCCAGGCTTCGAGAGGTGAAACCCCATCGATTTTGCGCCGAATTCCCGATTGCGGGGCCGGCGAGCATTGCAACGTACGCGGACTGTTGCCCAATTGCGGATTGCCTTCGTTCGCATTGTCGATGCCGTAGGCATAAACATCGTGAGGCGCTCCATCGTGCAGCGAAAAGGGCGACGGCGCGAAATATCCATGAGCACACGAGCCAATCGCCCCGCACAAATCGTCACGATGAACGTTCGCCGTCGTCGCAATGGCTGGAGCTCCGGGCGTTCCCGCCGGACCGGTAAAATACACGTGCACGTCAATCGGCGCGTCGGGAATGTCCGGATCTTGCGACCATCCTGCAACAACATCACAACCGGCCGAATCAAGGTAGCCGATCGGTTGCACGGCCATGGTCGGTAAAGTAAAACCTCCCACGGCAAAAAAACAGCAAATTCCAAGCTGTCGCTTCATACCAGGATATCGCTGAAGGCTTCGGACGTTTCGCCGCCATTCCAACCGAAACTCGGTGTGTCGAGACCAACACCTCGGAGCATCGTGACGTGCGCTTTGCTTATGTTTCCACCCGCCTCACGCACGTGAACGTTGCGACGAATTCGGCCATTGCCGCCTCCCGCCAGCACGACCGGCATCTCGCTGACGCTGTGCTGATACCCCTCGCCATATTCGGACAAACCAAAAATGACCGAGCGATCGAGCAGCGTTGTCCCGTTCGGTTCGACGACGGCGGCAAACTTGCTCAAGAACGCCCCGAACGCTTGCATCTGGTAGAAAATCCCCGCCCGCGCTTGATCCCATGTACCCGCGTGTACGGTCGCGTGAAAGTCATTCGGAATCCCCAGGTTGGAAAACACGTGCGTCGTCGCCGGCGACGTGAGCATCAGCGAGAACACCCGCGTCATGTTGCACTCGATCGCCGCGGCCAGCAGCCCGCCCATCAAATCGGATTTCGCGATGAGCTCCTCGTTCGGGCCGGGTTTGGCCGGAGCAACACAGGCGTCTCCGGAGTGATCGAGACGATTTTTCACCGTGTTCAGGTGATCCAAATGCGCTTCGATCCGCTGCTTGTCCGCCGCACCGACTCGCGCCGACAAACTCTTCGCGTCTTCCATGACCGCGTCGAGCAGAAGCGCGCGACGCTTCAAGGAACTCGTATCCGTTTGAACACCAAACAAAAGATCGTACAGCTGCCCGGGATCCTGAATCGTAAAGTTGATGTCGTCCGGTCCGTTGTACGAGATGCCGTTCCAGTGCCCGTAGTCGTGAAAACGCGCGGTGCTCACGCCTAAAACCAACGAACGAAAACGCGGAGCCTCGAGACCGTAAAAGTCGGGATGCTTCGCGACGTATTGATCGAGTGTGGGACGAAGCGCTGTGAGCGTATGTGTCGGATGATTGAATCCGGCAGGGCGAATGCGATCTCCGGTCATCGAGACCATGAAGCCGCGCATGTGCCCGTCGTCTTGTCCCGGTGGGTCTGGCGGGACAATCGTTTTGGGCGTCAAACCCGTGATGACGGTCGGCTGGTAGGGCGCAAGAGGCCCGAGCAATTCCGTCGGAGCGTAATCCTTGCCGACTGTCGCGGGAGTCCACAAATCCGGATGACCCGCTTGTGCCGCGCCGTGACCGTCGTGCCAGGGCAAACCTCCGCCCCAGAAGAAAATTCCGAACACCGGACCACCAACAGCCGCATCCGCTTCACGTGATCCCAGCATCGCTTCGAGCGTGGGAATCGCCAACGCAACGCTGCTGCCGAGCGCCGCGCCTCGCAAAAACGTGCGACGAGAAAGTTTCGGACGAGTCATCACGGAATCTCCTTCGTGCCGACGAAACGGAATGCGTCGTGGGTGACGAGTTCCAGAAGCAACGAGCGAAAATCAAACGAAGCGACGCTGAAACGATCGGCCAACGTCTCGAGAGCAACAGCTTCACCATCCGTTTCGAGACGTCCCTGAGCGTGCCGATAAAGCTGCTTGACCATGCAACGCCCGACGCGTTCGTCCGTTTCGAGCACCGTCGCCAGATCGCGCGCATCCACCATCGGTTTGCCATCGAGCTCGCCGGATGAATCGATCGGCAGCACCCCTTCTTGCACCGTTCGGTACGCACCCGACGAATCGAAATGTTCGAACAAAAACCCAGGTGGATCGATGAACGCATGACACGAGGCACACGATGGGTTTGTCCGATGCAACTCCATGCGTTCCCGCACGGTTTTCGGTGGTTCGCCCATCATGACCGGATCGAGCGACGTGTTCACTCCGGGCGGCGGCGCGGGTACGTCGAGGCAAAGCACGCGTTCACGCACGTACTTACCGCGCGCCGTCGGCGACGTGTACGACTCGTGCGCGTTCATCGTCAGGAATGCACCCAGCGTCAAAATGCCGGCCCGCGGACCGTCCGCAGGAAGTTCCACTTTGACAAACGACGTGGTCGATGCTCCCGGAGCATCGACGCCATAGAGCACAGCGAGATCACTGTTCACAAACGTGTTGCGAGTACTGAAAATGCGCCGGGCATCAGCGCGCTGCTCAAAGACGAGATCCTCGACCAGCATCTCGACTTCTTTGCGCATCGCCTCGCCGATGGTCGGCGTGAAAAACGGATACGTGGCGGGATTGCGCGTGATTCCTTCGAGTCTTCCAAGGTCGAGGTACTGCCGGAAAAACGCCCGTATCGCTCGGCGCGAGCGCGGATCATCGAGCAATCGTTCGGCTTCTTTGGTGAG
The DNA here is from genome assembly GCA_964435055.1 of uncultured Polyangium sp. Classification (GTDB taxonomy): domain Bacteria; phylum Myxococcota_A; class Polyangia; order Polyangiales; family Polyangiaceae; genus Polyangium. Next base: position 30,917 of record CAYSYX010000028.1, read on the forward strand.
GCCTTCGGGCGTGTCGAGCTCACCTCGTTCGGCAGCATCGAGCAGTGCTTCGTCGGGACCTTGGTTCCATAAGAGAAACGACAGCCGCGAGGCCATCTCATAACCGGACAGTGGACGACGTGACGCACCGGCGTCGTCAGCCGTACCGAGATCGAGCCGATACAGGAAGCTGGGCGATTGGATGAGCCCGGCAACGGCCAAACGCAGCCCTTCCCAAGCATCACCGTCACCGAGCGTTTTTGAAACGTTCACCCATCGCGTCAGCTCTTCCGCAGTCAGCGGACGACGTACGACCCGGCGGCCGAATCGTTGCAGGAACGATTCGACGCATGCATCGCCGGGCGACGCGGGTGCGCACCCGACAAACGCCGCTCGACGCGCCGGATCGGCAAATGCGTAACGCGACAAAGCATCCGCCGATTCTTCATAAAGCTGCACACCAAGCTCCGACAACGTCGTCGTGGACGCGCCGATGTTGTAGAAAAGGTACGGTTTCGTATCATCTTCGAGCGGTCCTTTCGGCGCCGCACTTCCGAAGACTTCCACGAGCGTGTTGCGATATTGCTCGGCGGTCAGACGAGGCAACGCGGCAGGCGGCAACACGAGCTTCTTGTCGTTCGCTTCATCCCCGGCGTCACCGAGGATGCCGACGCATGCGGTCGTCGACATCGACGCCACGAGAGCCACCCCTACAGAATACGCAGGCAGCGACCGGCGCCACGAAATCCGTTTTTTCTTCACCATGGCCCCTCGAGCTTATCAGTGCGGGTGAGCACTGGGAAGCAGGCAATGGTGCGTTCGGGTTCGTTCCACGACAAACGTTTGTCGCGTGAGCATCGAGCACATCGTTCGTCCGTCAAGCCGTCGAGGACGTTTGACTCGACAATTGCAAAAACTCGCCGACTACCTTGTAAACGATGCCGGCCCGTTCAGCCGACGATGCCGTGCGTTTGCGTTGACAAACTTTTGCGGCAATCTCCAGAGCTTCGACGACGCGTGCCGGCGGACTGTCGTTCTCCTTCGCCATCAGGAGCAATTCGTGGGCGACGGTCGGTGTTTGGGACAAGTCGTGAAGCGCGGCATGCTGAGACAAACCAGCAAGCACAGTGAGGACCTCCTGGCTCGGCGTTGTTTTCACGACCGTGGGTTTGCTGGTCGGAATCTCGCGCGCGGTCTCGGCCACGAAAGGTGGCTTGGGTTTGTCCGTCGTTGGTATGACACGACCAACCGTTTGCAGAAGTGAACCCAGCGGTAAAACAGCTCGACGAGGTTCGGGCTTGGGAGCGTATCGCTCGAGCAACGCCTCGATCGCTTTGCGTATCCGATACGGCAAATCGGCAGGCAGGGCAGTCATGCGGTGGCTCACGCGGCGCAAATAATCGTTGGTCCCGGACGAATCGAACCAAGCTCGCAACGCTTCCTCGGCAAGCAGCTCGACAGGGGGTTTGGGCAACGTCGTCAAATCCGTGTTTCTTTCGACAAACCTCGCTCGAAGCACGTCGGCCATGTCGGCCAAGTGCCCACCCATTTGCAGACGAGATTCGACGGCAAGAGGCTTGTTCGTAGGTCGTGCCTGATAAACCCGTTTGAACTGCACATCGTAAGCGGCTTCCAGCACTTGCCAGGCAACAGAATCGTTTGGCGTTTGGCTCGGCGTAGCGCTGGCGCTTGTCGAAGCATTCTCGGTTGGTTTCGTAATCAAAACCAAATGAGAGGGCGGGGGCATCTTCGTCTTTGGATCCCCCACGTTTCTGTAAAGATCTATGGAGAGATCCCTTGGATCGGCGGACGATCTGTCCCCGGGGCTCGGAGAGTTTTCCGATGCTTTGGGCGACAAACTTGTCCGGGGCGAGGGAGTGACAACCTGACCCGGCCCTGACAAACGTCGCCGACCAGCTGGGCGTAGATCCACGGCGGGTCGACCTTCGAAAAGAAGCGTGATGAGATCGGGCCCCTGACCGTCGTCATTGCGTCCCGGCAACGGTAACCCCAGCGCGGCCTGCGCAACCGCGAGCCGGCGAAACGTCATTCGTTCCACGCGTGCATGACCGCCGGCTTCGAGCGCCGGAAGCAGACGCCGCAACGTTCGTACAGTGCAGCCTGCTTGTTCAGCGATCGCGGCTTGGCTCCACCAAACCCGACCGAGGTGGTCGGACAAACGCACGAGAACCTGCAAGATGGCGCGGAGGTTCAGAGGCAGCTTTTGTTTGGACCAGAGAAATTCTTCGTACGCGTACTTCCAAGCAGGTCGTCCCTGTGAAACCGAAGAGGGCGTACTTTCGCCGTTTTTCGCAAGGTTTGGCGGGGATTTGGTGATTTTGCTTTCTTGCGGAGGGGGCGGATACACCTCTCCCCTCAAACTCATGCGAGAACAACCCGCACGAGCACCAAGATGTGCTAACATCAGAACACTCCCTGCGCGTCGACTGCGCCTGGTCGCTCAATCCATAGGCAGTCGGCGCGCTGGTTTTTTGTAGGTTGGCGTTGTCGCGGGCCAGCCCGCTCCGAACGCACGTTCAGATCAACCATCCATTGGTTCGTGGATCCAGAGATTTTTTGCGAGATCCAAGGTCTGAACGTTTGTTTTTCCCTGTGCAGGCTCCCGGAAGGCCGTTTGTGTGGGTTGAGCCAGGATCCAGTGTGGATCGTGGCTTACGTAATGGGTTGTCGGGACGCAACGCAGGGTTGTTCGGGGCGATGCGGAGGGCAAACGGTGTACGGACAAAGAAAACCGTTTACGTTCGTACGAGTTCGGCCATCGCATCGCGGACAAACTCCGCGACGGAGTCTTCGTTCCAAGGCGATTCGACATCGGGACCTTGCCCTCGAATGCTCGTGTGCATCGTTCCGTGCTCGTCGACGACGGCAACGCGTCCTTCGTCAAACGTGTCTCCATGCACATGCGCAACCACGACTTCCGCCGGTAACGCAGACTCGAGAAAAGTGACGAGGCAAGCGCCGAGAGCGTACTCATCCGCGATGTTCGTCACGACAACCTGTTCGTTCGTCACGACGATCTGAACGAAGTCGTCATCGGCCACGTAAAACAAAACCGATTTCGAGTGAGCTTTCGAGCGGCCGAGGATGGCGAAGTGCGGTGCGACGGCGATGGTGAGGGTTTGGAAGAGATCTTCGTTGGTGTGCCAAGTATTTGGACGATCGGCGGGTTGCATCCAACCGTGGTCGCGAAGTTTGGTCATGATGCGCGGCAGGTTTTCCTCGGAAAACGAAGCAAAGAGCGCTTTGTCCATGCCCACGAGCGACTTGGCGTGCAGAAAACCCACCATCGCGGCGAACTCATCGATATCGAGCGTGAATGAAGCCATCAGCGTGAGCCTTTTCGTTACTTCGTGAGCCAATTCCAAACGCCTGACGCCGCGTCTTTCGCTTTGTCGTAGCCCGTCGAGACGACGTCTTTCGCCGTCTCGTACGCCTGCTTTGCGCCGTCGATGCCGTCGACGACGCCTTCCATGATCCCGTCGCTCGCAGCGTCCGTGATTTTTTGCCCCGTGCTGCGATCGGGAACGATGTCGCGCCAATACGAAATGCCTGCGCGTTGTCCGGACAAAGGACTGCTGGTGTCGCGTCCTTCCAAACCCAGGTAGTCGTAACCCGGACCTTGGTCATGGTAGTTGTACAAGTAGCCTGCGGCATCGTGGACGGCGCCGTGATACCCCGTCGCCGAATCGTCGCCGTCGAAGGCCATGTTGCCCGGACCAACCAGGCCGCCGCTTGGATTGAGCAACGCGCCGAAGGCCGGGTCCATGCCAAACGCATCTCCCACGACTTGGCCCGAGCGTAACTGGGATGTGCTGCCCATGAAATTCGGGTGCATCCAGTTGAGGCCTCCGGAGGGATCGAGTCCTTTGGAGGCGGCGATGCGTTCTTGTTCGGCGAGAGCCGCTTGGTACTTGCCCCACTCCGCTTGCATCTCGCTCAGGGGACGGCTGCGAGCATCGGCCAATTTTTGCAGGGCATCGGCGACATCGGGGTGATTGGGATCGTGCCGATGTTCCCAGAGCGTGTTCATCGCGTCGGCGAGCTCTTGGCTGTCGGCGCCCTGGTAGGTTTGTCCTACGAGACTACGCAGGTAGGCATCGCGGAACAGCTGCGCAACGGCGTCGCCCGGTGCAACGGGCCCGATGAGCACCGTGGAAAAACCCATCACGATGACTCCGCCGTGGCGTGTTTGATCGCCCATGCGTGCGGCCGGCTCGCCACCGATCAACACCGTGGGTGCGCCGGAGCGAATCATGTCCGGCGGGCCTTTGCATTCGCACATGTCCCCAATGCGCGCGGCCGGTTGTCCTCCAATGACGACCGTCGGACATCCCGACGGCAGCAGTGGGCCTCCCGAATGCATCGGACATGAGTGCGGATCACCAATGCGAGCAGCTTGCTGGGTCATGGGAGTGCTCGATGCAAAGACACGGTCAGCGTATCAAATTTCGATTGTTCAAGCTGACCAATGTTCTGCAGCTTCGCGCCGCGAATCGTGATGCGACAACGTTCCGCAGTCTGTCGAGACACACCATTGCTCCATGCGCCGGCCGAATGCGCCGGGATCGTCGCGGTGCACGGGTGACTTGCACGATTCGAAAATTGGTTCTTTCCATGGATCATCCGTTACGGTAAATTCACCTCCCGATGACGCTTGCGCGTACCCTTCCCTCCGAGCTGATCGAGCGTTTTCCCACGGGCGAAGCATTCGTCGAAGGGGCGCTCGTGGCTGCTTCGATGCTGGCCAACGCGCGAGCAGCGGAGACGCAACGCAAGTATCGAGGCGCTTGGTCGGCATTCGAGGCTTGGGCGAACGAACAAAACGTTCCGGCACTTCCGGCATCTCCGTCCGTGATCGTTTCGTATCTCGGCCATTTACACGCCGAGGGGCTCTTGCCTGCGTCATTACGTTTGGCATTGGCCGCGATTGTCGCGCAACATCGCAAAGAGGGGTTGCCGAGTCCACGCGATCCTAAAATCAATATGTTTTTGCGAGGGTTGCATCGCACCGTCGGCAAAGCCCCGAAAAACCGAAAAGCAGCGCTTACACCGACGGAATTGCGCCGGCTGACCGAGTCTCTGCCCCAAACATTGGCCGGTCTTCGTGATCGGGCCATGTTTCTGATGGCATTTTCGACGGCATTGCGGCGCATCAACGTCGTCGATTTGCGCGTCGAAGATCTCGAGCGAAAAGACGGCGGTTATTTGGTGCACGTGCGGCGCAGCAAAACCGACCAGGAAGGTCGGGGTCACGTCATTGCGGTCCATCGCGGAACGCGACTTTGTCCCGTGGCGGCGCTCGAAGCGTGGCTCGAAGCCGCGCGAATTCGGTCGGGATTTCTTTTTCGTAAAATCGATCGTTGGGGGCATATTGGAGATGGACGTTTGGATCCCGGTACGGTGCCGCGTCTTTTGAAGCGCGCTGCGGAACGTGCGGGATTGGACCCCGATCACATCAAGCGTTTGGCGGGGCATTCTTTTCGCAGCGGGCATGTCACGACCGCGGCGAAAGCCGGCGTGGGTTTGGCGGAGATTGCCAATGTGACGAATCACAAGCGGCTGGATCAAGTGCGCGAATACATTCGTGAAACGGATGCCTTCCGCGTCAATACATTGGCCGGCTTGTTGTAATGAACCGATTGTAACAACGTATCGACGGGGATTGCATCCAATGGCCAAGATTCCGGACCGAAGCGCCTATTTTCTCGAATTGTCCGTGCAGCCGGGGGGGTCGCGTTGGGCGGAAGTGCACGTGTATTCCAAGCTCGAGCACATCCGCGCGTGGCTCGATGAATTTTGCAAAAATGAATCCATGAGCGCCTACCACGCAATTTGGTATGGGGCGACGTTGGCGATCTGGGTGGTGCAAAAAGGCAAAGTCGTGCAATGCGTCGATTTGCACCCGTACATCCACGCGAGTCTGGACGATGACGGCCCGATTCCTTTGGCGGATACCGATGGTTGTATGAAGCTCGTCCGGAAACATCGATCGGCCGCTGCGGATGACGACGAGGGGGACGAAGACGGGGAAATTGCAGATGGTGACTGGAGCGACGACGATATCGATACGCTCGACCGGATAAAACTCACGTATGCCTGGGTCGAGATTTCGTCGCAACTTCCGGCGCTCGAGCCCCCGCTTTTGCAGCCCGGTCAACGCGTCAAAATCAAGCACCCCAAAAAGCCGAAAATGGATACATACGTTGAAAATGGCTCGTTCGCTTATGGCTCCTATGATCACGAAGGCGGCGTCGATCTCGAGCCCCCGTTTGAAGTGGAAGAGCCGGAAGAAATCGAAGAAGAGGATTGAGATTCGATTGCCGAGAATCTTCAGGAAGGCGGCGTTTGCGGTGGTATGGTCGAGAGTCACTGGGCGTGGAGGTTCTTTTCATGAAACACCGAAACGGATGGCTTCTTATGCTCGCGGGCGCGATTTCAAGCGCCGGCGTCATGGCCGCTTGCGGCGATAACGGCAATTCGACGACGAGCGGCGGCACCGCGGGCGGACAAAATCCCGATGGTGGAGCGACGGGGGGCAATGGCGGAGCCGGAGGTGATGGCGGCGGGTTTGTCATTACCGGTGGCGGCGAACAGAAGCTCGTCATTATGCCGGTCGATCCGATCCTCGATGTGGCCGGACAACCCAAGACATTACCGTTTGCAGCCAAATTGAGTGATGGTTCCAAGCCATCGGCGGTGGATTGGTTCCTTGATGACGTCACTGTGGGCACCATAGGTGCGGACGGCGTATTCGCATCGGGTGGGTTTGTCGCGGGCAAAGCCAAAGTGACGGCGAAGTCGGGAATGCTCGAAGCATCGACGACGATTACGGTACGCGTGAAGATCGTCGACAACAGCGCGGGCATTTCGGCCGATGACATGACCAAATTGGCGACGGGAGGTAATGCCGATCCGGGGTTCAAGTGGCTCTATCCTTATGATCGGACAATTTTCCCGCGAGGTTTGTCGGCGCCGATTTTACAATTTCCAGGCGCCACCGATGCTCTGCGGATTAAAATCACCGCGGGCGATTTCGATTATGAGGGGTATTTCGGAGCGTCGAATCCGTCGCGTGCCGAGCTTCCCGCGGATGTTTGGAAGGGCGTGACGAAGAGCGCGGCGGCGGGTCAAGACGTCGTCGTTCAGGCGACGAAACTTTCGGGCGGTGCGGCGACCGGGCCCGCGACCGAATCTTGGCGTATTGCCCAGGGCAATCTCACGGGCATCATTTATTACAACACCTACGTGTCGCCGAAAGCCAATGGCGGAGCCGTGATGCGGATCAAGCCGGGCTCCGAGGCGGAGGTCTTGCTCGGGGGCTGCAACGTTTGTCATTCCGTAAGCGCGCAGGGCAATGTATTGGCCGCCGGTGTTGCCTGGACAAACGGCAATCCGCTCGATAGTGCGACGTATGATTTGACGCCGGATGGAAACGCGTCGCAACGGGCATTGGATGATGACGGGCGCAAGTATTCCTTCGGTGGTTTGACGCCGGATGGTACGTGGATGATTTCGAGTGGCGTGCCGGCGAGCGGATCGCCTGTGCGCGGCCTTGGAGGTGATTATCCATCGCGGCTTTTCGACACGAAAACCGGGACAATCGTGGATGCTCCTTCGTTTACGAATGCGGTGAAGTATGCGTTGACGCCGGCGTTTTCTCCGGACGGCAAACGTTTGGGATTTTCGTGGTACGACGCATCGCCAGGACAAACCATTGCGGTGATGGATGTCGACCTCACGCAATCACCGCCCGCGTTTTTGCCTCCGACGTCCGTGTATACGGCTCCCACCGGCGTCGCGGCGTGGCCGAGTTTCACGCCGGACGGCAGTGCGCTTCTGTTTCACGAGGGCGAGCGATTCGATACGGCGGGATATGGTGGAACGCCGTCGTACGGCGAAGTGCATTTAATCGACTTGGCAACCAAGTCGCTCAACAAGCTGAATGCGCTCAATGGTTACGACGCCAATGGGCAGTTCTATTTGCCTTATGGGCCGGCGGAAGAAGAACACCTCGATTACGAGCCGACGATTTTGCCGGTTCCGGTGGGCGGATATTACTGGGTGTTTTTCACGAGCCGCCGAGCATACGGCAATACGATTTCGCCTGGAGGCACGGTGCCGGACGGCGACAACAAATGGGGTAAACTCATGAATGGAGCGGAGATACCGAGTCCGCGCAAGAAGATTTGGGTGGCGGCGATCGATATCGATTGGCAAGGAAAACCTGATCCGAGCCATCCGGCATTTTATCTGCCCGGACAGGAGCTCGAGGCCGGAAACATGCGTGCGTTTGCGGCGCTCGAACCTTGCAAAGACTTGGGTCAGCCGTGCGAGTCTGCGGCGTCGTGTTGCAATGGCAATGTCTGTCGTCCCGCGGATGTGAATGGCGACGGCGTGACGGAGCTCGTGTGTGTCATGCCGCCCATGAACGAGTGTGCGCAGGAAGGTGAGTCCTGCCAAACCTCCGCGAACTGTTGCAACGCGGGTTCGGAGTGCATTGCGAATCGTTGCGCGACGCTGCCTCCGAAATGACGTCTCCCCTGCCCTGCGCGATCGTGGTCGTTCATCACCACGAATAGCTCCCGCCTCTGTGTCCCACGGCTTGCCGAGACCATCTTGACGAAATGTTTGTCATGGTGGGTGGCGCCTGTTGCGCGTTACGCGCATGCCGGAAGACGTGCCGTGCACCAATCGGACGAACGAATGACGAGCAACATGCGTGGAGATGTTTGTCATCTTGGTTTGTCTTGACGGGTTATTGGGCGACAAACGTCGTATGCGCACGTCGGAAAACATGGGCCCGAAGATGACGACGATGTTTGGCGAGACAACCGGCTGAGCGATTGTTATGAAGTCAAACGATTCTGCGGAGCGATCTTTTGTTTGATCGCGTTGGCGAGCAGAAAGATGCCGACGGGGATGAGTGCGGCGCCGAGCAGGCCGAGGCTGGTCGTGAAGAGCTGAACGATCGTGTGGATCGACATGTTGCCGAGAAAGGAGATGGCAAAGCTGATGATTCGTTGAATGAGCGAAGCGACGGCGCCGAGTGCTCCGGCGCCGGCAAAACACAGGCCGGCGGTGGTATTTACGCGGCGAACGTGCACGAGACCGACGGCGACGAGGGCGACGTTGAGCAACGTGCCGAGCACACCGGAGGCCATGCCGTACAGGCCGAAAATGAGCGATTCGTTCACCACGCACCTCGTTGTGGTTGTACGTGCGTATCCGCAAACTTGATCGAGGCCACGATCACTCCGCCGAAAAACAAGGCGGAAGTGACGACCCAAATGAGGGTCGTCACGCCGTTGATGGCCAACATCGTCTTCATGTCCGAGTGCTCGGGCTGCATCGCCCGCACGAGAGCACTGAGGATCACTCCGACGCCGCGACAAACTCCCGCGCCGGCGTAGACAAACCCTGCGACCTTGTTCAGTGGGCGCACGACGACAAGTCCAAGCACGAGCACGGCGAGTGCCAAGAGAACATGAACAATCGAGCTCATGGTTCCGATGAGCGAGAGCATCTCGCGTTCAGCCGGTTGCATTGATCCTCCGATGGGGGCGTTCGAGCGGCGTGATGCTACATGCGACGCGTGTGTCGAGCGAGAAACGTGCAAGTGATTGTTTGCGGCGGGATCGTTGTGCGGATCGATCGCGATGAGGTGCTACGGTTGGATGGATGGCGAAAGGGCACGATCATCACTGGGTTACCGAGCGAATTGCGTTGGGCAGTGCGGTGGTGACGAAGGAGCACGTGCAGGCGCTCGTGGCGGATGGAATCACGCATGTGCTCGACTGTCGTTTGGCGGAGGGCGGACAAACCCTGTACGAAGGTACGCCGATTCGTTATTTGGCCAATCCTACGGCGGACGACGGAAAACCGAAGCCCGAGGAGTGGTTCAAGAAAGGCATCGGGTTTGTCCTTACAGCGCTCGCCGTGCCGAAGGCGCGCGTGCTGATTCATTGCATGCTGGGCGTGTCACGCAGTCCATCGATGACGTACGCGGTGTTGCGATCGCTCGGGCATGCGCCGGATGACGCGGTAAAACTCATCAAAAAAGCGCGTCTGCTTGCGGGTGTGCGGTATCGCGAGGACGCGGATCGGGCGATTTCGGCGATCGAACAAAAACGAACAGCGGCGCTTCGGGGAGTACCGAGACGCCGCTGAGGGTTTGTCCGCATTGTTGCAGTGGGCCAAACCGGCTCACCGCAGCGTGCGATCAGGACTTGGAAGCCGCTTTGGCCTTGGCAGCCGTGGCTTTCGCGTTGGCTTTGACGGTCTTTTCCAATTCCTTGCGGAGCTTGGTCAAATCACGCGGCTGGAGCTTGCGGAGCAACTCGACAACCTGATCACGATCGTCGTCGCCGGGGAACGTGAGCAAGTAAAGCGGGGGCACGTCGAGGCCCTTGGCGAGCCGGGTAATCGTTTGCGTCGTGATGGCGGCGAGGCCATGTTCGACGCTGGAGAGATGACCCTTCGACAATTCGCTCGCATCGGCGAGGTCGGCGAGGGACATGTTTCGTTCGGCACGGAGCTCACGCAGGCGCGTGCCGACCTTGGTGGCGTAGGCATCAGGTTCAAGTCTTCGAGGCATGCCGGGCGAATAACACCGTGCGCTTGGGAAGACAACCGAATTGTTTTGGTCCGCCGAACTTCGTGCTCGACCTTGACGCACCCCGACGACGAACGGTTCGCCGCGGGAGGGTTCGGGAGGAATCGACCATAAACGCGGAAAATGATCGGACGGATCGGCGAGCCATTCAGTCAAGAAAATACACGAATGGTCATGATTGTTTTCCGTCGTAATGGCTGTAAGCGGTTGCCGATTCAAACATTAGGGGGGCGTGTCCGACGTGAGGACACCGGCCCGGAGCTGGATTCC
>CAYSYX010000029.1:0-30504 GCA_964435055.1 uncultured Polyangium sp.
CCTTATCTCCCGCGGCATACGTGCACACTTCGGTAAACGCGATCGCATCCGCCGTTTCCACTTCGTCCACAATAGCGACACTTTGAATCCGGCGATGCCACCCACCCACGGCATCCACGGAGAAATCCCCTTTCAACCGGACCAAGATCGCCGGTCGTCCATGCACGATCACCGGATGTGCAGGCGGATGTAGCCCGGAAACCTCCTCGAGGACCGCGTCCTCCGCATACACTTCCGCCAATGACTCGGCATCTCGATTTTCGAGTGCTCGGCGAATTCGGTCCATGAGAAAAGAATGACCTTCCGACGGGCGACGAATCGAACTCTCCATACCCGATTGCTTATGCCGGCACCGATCATTGTCGATGGTGCGACAAGCTTTTCACAGCAATTATTTCATTGCTCATGACGCTCGCACGGGTCATAACCCGAAGCCATGCAGAATCCGCCCCGAATGGTCGCGCTTGGAGATGTCCACCTCACGCGATCCACGCCGCGCAACGTATCCGATGATCTCGCTCGCTTGTTTGAATCGCATCCGGGCGCACGGATCGTCATCGCCGGCGATTTGTTCGATCTTTCCGCGGATTTGCCCAAACAACCCATCCGTCACGCCATCGATGAAGTATTCGCCATTCATTCGGGCGCCAAAGCCGCGCTCGGCCGACACTTGATCCATGGCGGCGAATTGTGGCTCGTCAGCGGCAATCACGACGCCGCTCTCGGATTCGGCGAGTTCCGCTCGGCCCTTGAAAATGCCCTCGATTTGCCGGGCGAAGCGCGCAGTCGCTTACGCACGACGCCTTGGTTTTTTCGCGAAGGTCACTTGCATATCGAACACGGGCACCTTTTCGATCCGGACAATGCCCCTACGCATCCATTGGTGCTCGGCGAAGCGAGCCTCGGCGTGCATTTCGTCGAGCAATTCATTGCGCCGACGGGAGCTTATCGATATTTGAACATGAACGATGAAACCCCATTAAAACTTTTTCTCTCTGCATTTTCGTTTTACGGTCCACGCGCGCCGCATGTCGTCTATCGTTATTTTCACGCCGCCATTTTGGCCATCGTGCGCAGCGGCCCCGGCTTCAAAAAACGCTCGAAAGAACAGGAACCCCTCGCCGAAGAAGAATTCGCCCGCTTTACCGAAGCTCTCGGCATCTCCCCGGACCTCGCGCGCACCGTCCTCGGCCTCGGAGCAAGGCCCACGCTCGAAAGCATCAGTCGCACGTTTTCCCGATTGTATTTCGATCGCGTCTTGTCCACCATCGCCATGACCGCGGGTTTGTCCGCGGTGGCGCTCGGCAAAAGACGAGCCGGTTCGGCGGTGTTTTCCCTGGGCGCTTTGGCCATGGCTTCCAGTTGGTCGCGCGGGCACAACCGTTATGGCGGGACAACCGCCGAACAATTGGCCGGCGGAGCGCAACGCATCGTGGATGCAACCGCAGCGCGCCTCGTTATTTTTGGACATACTCACCGCGAAGCTCTGGGCGAAAACTACGCCAATACCGCCAGCTTTGCATTTCCTCGAGGTGCCCCGGGCAGGCCATTTCTGGAGATCGATGCCGACCCGGAAAAACCCAAAGCCACGCGACGTTATTGGCCCATGACGACGTAAATGGGTGTCTCAGGCTATTCGCACCATTAAAGTGCTCACTTCCCACCCCGGCTCAACCAAGCTCGATACGTGGCCATGGCTTGGTCGAGCGCCGCACGCAAACGCGGATCCGCTTGAAAATGTTGCTGAAACATTTGATCGACCTGCGTCTTGACCGCTTCGTCGAGGCCATAACGTTGTAAAATCGCCGCTCGTTGCGCCGGGGCCAGAGACAAATCGACCAACAAGGACGCATATTGCTCCAGCGTCAGCCGCGGCGCCGGACGGTTTTGTCCGGACAACCAAGCCTTGTAATCGGTACACACGCGGTCGAACGCTTCCTTCGACGCCCGATCGTGCGTGAGGCGTTGGCGCCAAACCGCGTGCAGCGTATCGAGCGATTCGGGGACAACACGATATCGAGCGAGCGTTTCTCCAGTGCGATCCGGACGCGTCTCCAATTCCACACACAAATACGCGTATTGCTCGACCGTCAATTCGGCCAATCCCGCAAGTGGCGTCGGCGGCTTCGTGACCGAAGGACGTTTTTGCGGCGCCGGCTCGACGGGTTTGACGACGTGTTTTTCCTCGACGCGGGCGCAGGGCGCGTCGGGGACGTGGGCGCGTTTGTCCAAGGTTCCGGTAATGCGGCCTTGGCCAAAATGGCGTCCACATCCCGAGTTCCCCCGGCGTCGCTTTTGACGACGGGTTTTTCCTCATGCGGCGCGGGCGCGGGCGTAGCCGCTTCCGGCTTTGCTGCGGGAGGGTTTGTCCAGGTATCGGGCAATACGGCTTTGGCCAAAATCGCGTCGATATCTCGAGTTCCGCCGGCATCGTTTTTGACGTCGGGTTTTTCCTCGCGCGGCGCAGGGGCGGGAGCAGGCGACGCAACGACCGTTTCCGGCTTTGCTGCGGGAGGGTTTGTCCAGGTATCGGGCAATGCGGCTTTAGCCAAAATCGCGTCGATATCTCGAGTTCCGCCGGGTTCGGGAAGCTCCACATCTTCTGTTTTCGGCGCGGACGCTTCGATACGCGCCACGATTTCGTCCGGCGTTGCTTTCGGATCCGCCGCGGCAAAAGGCAAGGCCGGCTCGGATATCGACGCAAACAGAGCACTCACGTCCTGCGTTGCGCCGCTGGTTTGCGCTGGTGGTGGATTCGCGGGAATTTCCGAAATGGCCGGTGAAATGCTCGGCGCGACCGGAGTTTCGACCACCGACGAAGCCAAATTCTGCTGCTCGATGAAACTCGGCTTGAGCTGTTCGTTTTCGTTTCGTTTTCGCGTCGCTTCGGCGCGTTCGTCGGCGGTCGTGGTTTCCGCCAATTTTTTCGCTCGAGCCAAGGCCAATTGATATTGCCGCCGGTAGTCGCGCTCGTGATCCGCGTGCGCGGCCAAATGCTCGCGCATACGTTGGATCAAGATCTGATGGTCGGCTTCGTGGGCCAAATTGTATTTGTTGCGAATTCGCTCCGCTTCTTTGGGAAATACTTCCAATTCGGCGCACAACGCCGCATAACGATCGATACCGAAAACGAAAACGTCGAGCTCATCGATGGTCGATGCTTCCGGGGCCGCTTCTCGTTGCGTCGCCACGATGAGCGCCGGTTGTTCGACCTTTGCGGCGCCGCCTTTGCGACCTCGTTTTAATACTTTGGCAGCGGGCTCGAGCTTCGGAGCGTCGGCCTTTTGCGGCCATTGCGCCAATCGCTGCGCCAATGCCGTATCCGTCGCCGCGCGACGGGACCAATGCCGGATCAGACGCGATATGTCGTTTTGCGTGAGGCCCCGCTCGGCCAGCCATTTTCCGCGATTCGTCGCGGTCGAATAAGCTGCGTACAATGCGGCCCACGCCGCCGCGTCCTCGTGTACCGGCGCAATGTCGCGCCAGAGCCAATCTTCGGCGGCGGCCATTTCCAAGGCCAATCGTTCCGCGAGGCTCTTTTGTTCGTCGAATCGAATCAACCACTTGCGTTCGGCTCGTCGCCAATCATGAGCGACCAGGCGTTCTTTTCGTAAAACCTCTTCCTCGGAAAAACCCTCCGCCAGCGCGGCGACGACGGCCGCGTATTGACGCAGCGAAACTCCATACAGCGGAGAATCTTCTATTTCGGCGGGTTCTTCGACGACGGCCGGATTTGCCAGTTCACTCATGATTCAATCCCCGATGAGTACCGTACCCGAGGCGATCACCTGCCCATTGGGCTGATCGACCGGATCGTTGCACGTATTCGCCACGTTTCCCGCGCCGGCCGCTTCTTTGCGATTGATGAGGACCTTCGAGCTGCCCATTTGAATGGTCGCTTTGTTCGCCGGCGGCGTTTGAAAGGGTCCGCCCGTGGGAATATGCGGCGGCATGTTGTCCGCTGTCGACCCTTTGACCGCGGCGGGTTTGTTTTCAATGAGCACGTCCGGGCTCAGCTCACCGTTCAGCATACCCGAAAACGGCATGGGCATGGGTGTCGGGATCGGCCCGCCGGGGGATGGGATCATCACGATGTGGGTGTCTGTCCCGACAATCTGATCCCCTTGTTTCGCTGCCGCTTTGGGCATGACTCACCTGTTTGTGCGAGCTCGTTGCGAGTGAACCATCGTCGGCCGCTCTTTGTCAAGCGGCTTCGCGTTGCTCCGTGAACTGGGCCATTGCGTCCAAAAATCCGGGCTCGGCGACGACGCCCGGCTCATGCGCGAAAGCTCGATACAAGCGAAACACTTGCTCGAGCATGTCCCGACGAACCGAACCGTCCGCTTCGTAGGGGCGATTCAACGTCACGGAGAAGTAGGCGCTCGGCCGATACGGATTTCCGCAATCCCCGTCGACCAGAAACCAGACCGTGTAATTCAGGCGTCCGCCTTGGCAGCTCACGGGCTCGGCGCCGAAAGAAATCGACGTGCACGCGCCCACGTCCAGATGGCAATGATGCCCGTCGAAATCGCCGATTTGATACGAAACGTGGCCGCCTTCTTCGTAGATCGACAATCCGGCACCGAGTTTTTCGGTCTTGAACTCCACGAGCATTTTGTGGCGATAAAGCACGAGCGACGCATCGCGAAACGCAAGCGCTCCGCGTAAAACTTCCCGCGTGATCGGCAACGTCAGCTTCGATTCAGACATGAGCGTGTTCCTCGTATGCAGGGATCTGATGGGACAAACCAGCAAAGGGAAATGGGGAACGATCGAATGTCGCGGGACCTCCGGCGGCGACGAAACAACTTCGAATGTCTTCCCAGCCGTCGGTCGTCGGTTTTCCCAGGGTCGGCGCGAGGTCCACGTGAAAACGCGTAATCCCGGAAAAACGTCGGTGGTGATCGAGCAGCCGACGAAAATAAGAAATCAGCGCCGGGCGGTTCGTTTTTCTTCCCAGGTACGGTTGACGTACGGCCAGGGCAAACGCGGTCGTACCGCCGGCTTCGTCATTGAAGCGCACTTCGAAGGACGGTCGATAACCGTAACACACGCACGGCGTAATCGCGTAAACGACCTCAGCCAGTTTGTCCAAATTGATGTGCAGATGATGCGGTTGTCCGGGCAATTCGATGTCGCGTAATCCGGAGAAAGGTTCCGGGTACTTTTCCCGCGTCAGCGTCGCCGGACCTTCGGGCAGAATCTCCATGATGCAGCCATTGCGCCAATCACCGCACATCAGCGTGATGGCCGGCTCGCTCAACCATTCTCGGAGGATTGTTTCGAGTTGCGATACGCGGCTTGGTCCCACCATGGTTTCGACCCCGTTTTTCGTTGCTTCACGGGCCTATCGCGAATTTTTCCGGTGGGCCAACAAAGCTGCCAAAAAACATTGGAGCCGGCAGATCGTTGACGTCGGTTCTCATCGCGTGGTAGCTTGGGGCCGCTCGGAGTCTTCATGGCACACAAAGGCTTGCCGGCGCTTGCTCCCGGAGCGCTGTTTCGCGCACGTTATCGCATTGTCCGCCTCATCAAAGCGGGAGGGCAGGGTGCGGTGTACGAGGTCAAAGACGAGACGACCAATCGTCCTCGAGCACTCAAAGTGATGCTCCCGAGCCTCGTCGACGATCCGGATATGCGGGCCCGTTTCGAACTCGAAGCGCGCGTGACCGGGGACATCGAAAGCGATCATTTGGTGCGCATTTCGGATGTCGGAATCGATGACGCGTCGGGTGCGCCTTTTATGGTGATGGACCTGCTTCGCGGCGAAGACTTGCAATCGGTTTTGGCGCGGCGTGGGGCGCTTCCGCCCGCGGAGGTCTTGGACTGCTTGGCCCAAACGTCGCGCGTTCTGGACAAAACGCATGCCGCGAATATCGTGCACCGCGATTTGAAGCCGGACAATTTGTTCGTGACGTCGCGTGATGACGGGTCGCCGTGCATCAAGATCCTGGATTTCGGTATCGCCAAGGTCATTGCGCAAGCCAATGCGAAAAAAACGCGGGCCCTGGGAACTCCGCTGTACATGGCGCCGGAACAAGTTCGCGGCGATCCGCAAATTGGTTCGCGTGTGGATGTGCTCGCGTTGGCGCACGTGAGTTATACGCTATTGACCGGAAGTGCTTATTGGGCCGAGGAAGCGCAGGCCGATCCGTCGCTCGTGGGATTGCTCATGAAGATCATGGGCGGCGTGCAGGAATCCCCGGTGGCTCGTGCATTTCGGCGTCATGGTCTTCGTTTGCCGGATGAATACGAAGGTTGGTTTCGCAAAGCCACGGCGACATCACCCGCCGAACGCTTTGAAACGGCCGGGGCGCTCATTACGGCGCTGAGCCCCATTATCGCGAAAATGCAGGCGCCGGCGCAACCCGTGGTCAATGCCGCCGCTCCGGCCATGCCGACGGGTTCGGTAGGACAAGCGCATACGGGACAAACGTGGGCGGGGCCGACGCATTTGGCTCCCGGCGGACAAACGCACACGGGACAAACCTGGGCGCAACCGACGCATTTGGCTCCCGCAGGGGCTCCCGGCGGACAAACGTCGACGGGACAAACGTGGGCCGCGCCGACGCAGGCCGCTCCGGCCGCATCGATGCCGCAAGGCCCGGCGTATGGGACGCACGCCGGCGTATCGCCGACGGGACCGTATCCAGGACAAACCTATGCGCCGGCCATGACCGGACCGGGGCCGGGGATGGGTTATCCGGCTGCGCCGGTAGCGGCTCCGGCGCCGAAGTCGTCGACGCCGCTGTTGCCCATTCTGGGGGCAATCGGTGGCTTGGGGTTGCTCGTACTGATTCTCATCGTTGTGCTGGTTGCGCGGTCCGGCGGAGGTTCGTCCGCGCCCATGCCTGCGCCCATGCCTGCGGGGGCCTGTGGCGCGGCCGCCGCTTGCATGGCAACACCCGTCAAGGACGCCAAACACGTCGATGCGATCGAACTGCTCGCGGTGGCGAAGAAATTGGCGAATCAAGCGGATTCGACGGCAAAGTTCTTGGGCATGACCTTGACGTATACGCAGCGCGATGGTTCGTCGGACCTTACCGGCAACAAATCGATGACCTATTTGTTCACCACGGCCAAAAATGACTGGGTGACGATATTCGTCCAAGAAAAACTCGCCTCCGCGGTCGTCTCGGCGGCCACGACAAACTACACCTCCCCGGTGCCGGATCCTCGTTGTTCACCCAAACAGGTGGTGGACGCCGCCGTCAAAGGTGGATTTGCGTTTCAATCGACGGCGACGCTGTATTATTCCTATGATTTGGCGGTGAACGAAGCGCGGTGGATGGTGTACGACGCGGCCGGCAGCACGACCTACGTGGACGACAAGAATTGCAAATAGACCCGGCCCACGTCTTCGCCATGTCCTCGTCGTGGTAAAACCATTCCTGGTTTTTGCGGCGTGATCAAAAAACGAAGGGTAGGCTTCCGGATGCCCACCCTTCGTTTTCGTTTATTGAACGATCTTCGGCGGTCGAAGAATCATTCTCACCAGCCGTGGCCGTAGCCGTATCCGCCGTAGCCGTATCCGCCGTAACCGTATCCGCCGTGCCCGTAACCGTAGCGGCCGTGTCCGTAGCCATATCGGCCGTATCCGAATCGGCCGCGGCCATAGCGACCGTAGCCATATCCGAATCGGCCATGCCCGTATCCGTACCGGCCATATCCGAATCGGCCGCGCCCGTAGCCGTAGCCATAGCCATATCGGCCGTATCCGCCGTGCCCGTATCCGCCGTGTCCGTATCCGCCGTAACCGTATCCGCCGTAATCCCATGCATTGAGCGGGGCTTCGGCTTCGGCCGTGTTTTCGTCACTGCCCGCGTCGTCATTCACAGCTTGCGATTCGTCGGCGTCGGTCTTGTCGTCGGCGACGGTGGTTCCTTCTTCCGCGACGGTCGTTTCGTCTTCGGCGTTCGATTCGCCGACCTCGGAGTAACAGCCCACAGCGGAAATCGATGTGGCCATTGCAATCGCGAAGAGCCCGGTGAATTTCGAAATCATGGTCATGCGCAACCCCCTCATTTTCTTTCGGATCGTGACCGTACGCATTCTGCACGAGGAGGCGTTTCCGCCGCGGCAGACATCGTCCGGTCACGACTGATTTCATTGGCCGGTTCGGTCGAACGTAAAGCGACCTCGGCGTCTGATTTTGTCGGAGGGCGTTTTTAATTGACGCGCGCTCGAATCCATACGGGTTTTACATGATGTTCCACGGCTTGGAGAGCGCCCGGGACGGTTTCATCGATTCGGTGTCGTCATTACGTCGGTGCTGTTTGTCGTGTTTGCACAATGGCGGAAGATGGTCGCAAGGCTCTTTCGTGTTCATCGACAAGATCGCGTCAAAGCCTTGACTTGCCCCCGTCGCGTCGAATTCGCTGCCATTACATCGAGAAACACTCGGATTCGAGCGTCTACGCATTGCCGGCGTGGGGCTCCGTATTGCAACGACCGAGAACCGCGCGACAATTTTGTTGACAACCGATGCGCTGTTGTCTATAGCGTCGCCGCATGACGATCAAGCTCTTCCCCATGGAGGAAATGACGTACACGCCTTTCGAGCATACGAAGGGGGTGAACTTCTTGCGCGAGCATGGTATCGTCTTGACAAATGACTTGCGCGAGGCCGATTTGCTTCTTGCTCGACGCTGGCGAGCGGGCACTTTGACCGAGCTTTTGTTCCGCTATCGAGCTCGAAAACCGCTTCTCATTTGGACCCTCGAACCTCGGTTTTGCACGTTATCAAAAGACCTATATCAGGGACCATTCGGTATCCCGCGCATTCATGTCATGGATGTGTACACGAAGAATGTTTATTTGTGTAATTACAGCATTCATGGGTATAACATTTCTAAAAAATTGCCGTTGATCACGCCCTCGGACTTGACGGACAAACAGCACAAGGCGGTGGCGTTGGCGGGATATTCGGCGAACCGTCGTCGACAACGCCTCGTCATGCATGGCGTCGATATCGATTTGGTCTTGCCGCGTCAAGAGCTCATTCTCGAGGGCCACCGGCGCAAAATGGTGGATGTACACGGCAGGAATTGGCCTGCCGGCATAGCGATCGGCGAATCACGCGGCGGCGACTATCAGAGCGCCAAAATGGCTGTTCTCAAGAATTATCGCTTCAACATCTGCATGGAAAATACCGATTGGGATTATTACGTGACGGAGAAAATCTGGGAAGCCATCAATGCGCGTTGTTTGCCCATTTATCGCGGCGGCAAAGAAAAAATATACGAGGACTTCGAACGCGGCAGTTTTGTCGATCCCAATGATTTTCCCAACGCGGAAAAGCTCTTGGACCACGTCGCTTCCATGTCCGACACCGAATACTGCGATCGTGTCAATAGTTGTATCAACACGTACAACAAGATCTGGGAACGGGGGGACTACGAAGCGCAATACCGACGAACCGCCGAGGCCATCGTGCATCGAGTCCGCGAGATCGTGGCGTCGGGCTGACAACACGACTCCGCCGCATTTCCGCAGGCGTTGGTGTTCGGGCCCGGAAAGATGCGTCGTCGTGCCCGGGGCCTTCCGCAAATCGTTCTCTTTTGGAGTTGCATGAGGCAATCTTCAATGATAGCTACGGGCGAATCGACACCGTCCCGGCTGCTTTCGTAGGCCGGGTGGCTGTCCGGCTTGCAAAGTTCAGCGATTGGGATTCGGTATGAAACTTCATTTGGGTTGTGGTCGCAGATATATTCCGGGATTCGTGCATATCGATGCCCAACCCGGCCCGCACGTCGACGTCGTCGGGCCCGTGGAAAAATTGCCGATGCCGGACAACAGTGTGTCGCTGATTTACGCCAGCCATATCCTCGAACATTTCGGACGTTTCGTCTATATGTCGGTCCTGCGTGAATGGTATCGCGTGCTGCAACCGGACGGCGTTTTGCGTCTCGCCGTCCCCGATTTCGCGGCTTGTGCGGCAATTTATTATGAAAATGGCCTCGAAGACGGTTTGTCCGGCCTCGTCGGCTTGATCATCGGTGGGCAGCGCGATCAATACGATTACCACAAGATGATTTTTGACGAAAAATTCCTACGAAAAAGCCTGATCGAGGTCGGTTTTCGAGAAGTACGCCCGTGGGATTGGCGCACGACCGAACATGCCGCGATCGACGATTATTCGCAGGCGCATTTGCCGCACATGCGCAAAGAAGATGGCCGGCTCATGAGCCTGAACGTCGAAGCGGTCAAGTAATACCACTTTCAAACTCGACGCGACGGAAACGTCGAAATGAGTCGTTCGATTTCGTCAGGCTCCGGCGGTTTGACCAAGTGATGATCGAACCCGGCGTCTTTCGTCCGTTGTCGAGCGGCAACTTGTCCCCAACCCGTCAAGGCAACCATGAGGATGTCCTTGCCCCACGCTTGCCGACGGATCGCTCGGGCCGCGTCGTAACCATTCAATTTCGGCATACCCAGATCCATCAGGATGATCTCGGGGCGGAATTCGGCCGCAACTTGGATCGCCTGTTCTCCGTCATTGGCCATGCGGACTTCGTGGCCGGACATTTCCAATAAATCCATCAGCGTACGCGCCGCTTCGTCATTGTCGTCCACGACCAGCACGCGCCGTGGCGCCTTGTCGACCTCATTCGGTTTGTCCAGGGATTGGACGACAGCCCCATTCTGTTCGCTGACGAGAGGTAAACGCACGCGGAATTCGCTGCCGCAATTGATGCCTTCACTATGGACTTCGACCGTTCCCCCGTGCATTTCGACGAGCGTTTTCACCAGGGTCAGACCAATACCAAGCCCGGATTTGGCTCGTCCATGGTGATAATCCGCTTGCGTGAACATATCGAAAATGTGTTCGCGCATTTCCGGCCGAATGCCGATGCCATTGTCTCGTACCGTGAGCAGCACCGTGTTTCCCTGTCGTTGCGCCGTTAGATCAATCGCGCCTTTTTCGGGCGTATAACGAGCTGCATTGTTGAGCAGGTTCGAAAGCACTTGCGCCAACCGGTGCCGATCGCCGTTCAAATACAACGGTTCCTCGGGGATGTTCACGCGAAGCTCATGGCGTTCCTTGTCGATGAGCGGCTGAGCCGATTCGACGGCGCTGCGCACGATTTCCCCAAGCTGTACCCGGGTTTTGCGCAATTCGAGTTTGCCGCGGGTGATTCGTGAAACGTCGAGCAAGTCATTGACGAGCGTGACGAGTTGATCCGTTTGTCGTTCCAATGTGCCGCGCACTTTGTCGCGCATGACGGGGTTGTCGCCGGCTTTTTTGAGCAATTCCAGACCGATGGCGATGGGCGCCAGTGGATTGCGAAGTTCGTGGGCCAGCGTGGCCAAAAATTCATCTTTGCGCCGGTCAGCCTCGAGAAGCGCCTCCTCGACGCGTTTACGCTCGGTGATGTCGTGACTCACCGTCGCATACCCGATGGGTTTGCCGTCTTGGCAACGCACCTGAAAAACGTCGTAAATCATCCAAATGGCGGCGCCCGTCTTGAAATGTCGGAATCGAATTTCGATTTCGCCGCGCCCTTCACTCAATACTTTGGGGAAAAATTCGTGAAGGATGTAATCCTGGTCTTCGGGAAAGAAGTAATCTTGCACCAATACGTTGCAAGCTTGTTCCATGGAATCGAGGCCCACGAGCTTTCGTCCGGCCTTGTTGACATAAAACGGCTTGAAGTCCAAGTCGCACATGCCGATGAATTCAATGCTGTGCTCCGCCAAGGAAACAAACTTCTCCCGCTCGGCCTCGGCCCGCTTGCGCTCGGTGATGTCATTGTTGATTTGCAAGAAACGATAACCCTGGCCTCGCTCGTCACGCTGAAGGGCCCAGCGGCTTTCGACGATCATGACCTGGCCGGCACGACTGGTATGGAGCAGCTCGCCCGACCATGAACCCGTGCGCAACACCGTGGCTCGGATCTGCTCCAGCGGCATAGGGAATTTCGTGTTGAGCAAGATATGAGCAAACTTGCCCAGGACCTCTTGGGCCGTCCAGCCATAACGCAGCTCCGCGCTCTTGTTCCAATACATGATTCGGTCTTCTTCATCGCGAATGAAAATGGTATCGGGCGAAAGGTCCAGCAGCTCGGCCTGCCGACGGAGGTATTCCCTTGTTTCATGGGCCTCCGTGATGTCACTGGCCGTGCCAAACCATTCGACGATTTCGCCTTGGTCATCGAGGATCGGGACCGCACGCGAAAATGTCCAACCGACACGGCCATCGACGCGCTTGACCCGGTGCTCCAATTCAAAAACACCTTTCGTGCGAATAGCCTCCTGGATGGTGGCCATGACGTGCGCCTGATCTTCCGGGGGAATGTATTTCTCGAGCCACGAACGGCTTGGTTCTGCGGTATCCGCGATGGCGTCTCGGCCGAGGATGGGCTGCATTTCGGTCCAATCAGGATTCATGCGGTACACGAAGTCGGAGCTCGCCTCCACGAGCGCTCGGAATCGCTCCTCGCTCCGATGAATGACTTCGGCCGCTTCATGTCGTAGCCGTACCATATCCAGATGCACGGCGACTCGGGCCAACAGCTCGCGGGCATTGAATGGTTTGATCAGGTAATCATCGGCGCCTTTCTGCAATCCCTCCAGCCGAGACTCTTCACCCGCCCGCGCGGACAACAGAATCACGGGAATGGTCTTCAAGGCCGGATCCGAGCGAATTTCGCGTAACAAATCGACTCCGTCGAGGTACGGCATCATGATATCGCTCAATATCAAATCCGGCGGGGCCTTCCGAGCCGCAACCAATGCGGCTCGACCGTCGGGCGCCATTTGCACGTCGTATCGTTCGGTCAAGAGGCGCGCGAGGTATTGGCGCATATCGGCATTGTCATCGGCCACGAGGAGCCGCGGCCGCGTTCCGTTTGTCGATGCGGAACGAGGCCTGGGTTGCCATAACGTCGCCGGCTCCGGTTTCGATTCGAGGGGCGTTGGTTCATCGGGAAGCCATCGATAAGCTTCTTCGACAAACGGTGCGGCATTCATGGGCGGCGATGCGAGCGGACGCCTTGCACCCAGGTGATTCGGTGAATGATGGGCTTTGCCGAGCGGTATCCGGACCACGAACAGACTACCTTCACCGAGCCGGCTCTCCACGTGCACCGACCCTTTGTGCAGCTTCACCAGCTCGTGCACCAAGGCCAAACCAATCCCCGAGCCTTCATGCGTGCGGCTGCGCATATTGGGCACACGATGAAATCGCTCGAAGAGGTGCGGCATTGCTTCCGCCGGAATCCCCACGCCCGTGTCCCGCACGCGCAGCTCCGCGTGTTCGCCTCGCATTTGCAGCGTAATGGCGATTTCCCCTTCGAACGTGAATTTGAAGGCATTGGAGATCAAGTTCAGGACAATCTTCTCCCACATATCGCGATCGACCCAAACCGGCTTGGGCAGTGCAGGACAATCGACGATGAGTTTCAACCCCGCCCGCTCGGTGGCCGCACGAAATACCCCGGCCAGATCCGCGGTAAACGTGGCCAAGTCGGTGGGCTCGAAGGCCGCGTGCACGCGACCTGACTCAATCCGTGAAAAATCCAGCAGTGTATTGACCAAGCGGACGAGGCGCAGCGCATTACGATGCGCCACTTCGAGCTGACCTTTGGCTGTCGGGGCCAGCTCCGAATAACTGCGCGAAAGCAAGTCTTCGATCGGCCCGAGCAACAGCGTCAATGGCGTTCGGAATTCGTGGCTGACATTGGAGAAAAACAGCGTTTTGGCTTGATCGAGCTCCGCCAGAGCTTCCGCGCGTTTTTTTTCTTCTTCGTGTTCACGCGCATTGGTAATGGCCGTTACAATCTGCGCCGCGACGAGATACAAAAAATCGCAATACGAAGTGTCGAGTCGAAGCCGGGCGCTGACGCCTGCGACCAGAAATCCGGCCAGGTAATGCGCCTTGTTGGACGGAATGGGCACAACGACCGCGGTATGCGGAGGGTCGCTCCACGGACCTGGTGGGACGTCCTCGGTCAAACGAGGCGACAGCGATGTCAGCGATTGCATTTCTTCCGTTCGCATGGCTGCGGCGAGTGGCCAAGGCGTATTCGGCACGTCGTCGCCCTCCAACGAAATGGTCGCCGGTCCGGCCAGGCTGCCGGTCATTACGCCCCTCGAGGCCGCGAGGCGCGCCGTTTTGCGATCGGGTTCGATCAGATAAAGCAAGACAAACGGGATATCCTTGGCATGTGCGGCGAGCGTCGTGGCAGCGAGGGAGCAGGCTTCTTCGGTGGTTTTCGCATCACCCGATCGAGCGGCCAAGTCGCGCAAAACAACGACGCGTCGGTCCCCCACCACTTTACCGGTGATTTCGTGGACGGTCGCCAATACGCCGCCGATACCGCTCGCAACCGTATCGTCCGGCACCGGGCTGTAAGCGATCGTGAAATGCGTTTCTTCCGTAAATCCGTGACGACGAATCTCGAGCTGAAGGTCGTCATTCCACGTCGCCGGGCCGCCTCGAAATGGCGTGTCAATGAGTGGTTGCAGGATGGGCCAGATTTCCTTCCAACACTGCTTGACCGGTTGACCGAGCGCCCACGGGTGTTTCGAGCCGAGGATGGGTCGATACGCGTCATTGTAGATGGACACGTATTCGGGTCCCCACCAAAGGAGCAGCGGAAAACGATTGGCCAGGAGGAACCGGACCATCATTCGCAGCGCTGGAGACCATGCTTCGCTCGGCCCCACGGGCGTCTTCGACCAATCGAAGTCACGAATTCGTTGGGCCATTTCGCCATCGATTGGCAAGGTCTCACCGTTGTTGATTTTCATGTCTGCCCATGGAACGACCGCGGTCGCGCAGTCGCTATTTGTCGTGCACTCGTTAACCCACCCCGAACGTTCGCGCGTTCTCGTTTATTAAGACGAACCGACCGCAACTTCAAGAGGTTTTCCCGGTTGATATGTCCCGCGAGACCAGGCTCGTATGTCGATGACGGATTTGAATGGTCGACGTGATTGCCGGAGCCGCTCGTTGGATTCCAGTCGAGTTTGCCGTGGGCCAGCGATGTGCTCGGATACAAGACCAGGGCTGGGCCGGGTCGCGCCTTTCGGCACCCATTGCCGCCTCGGGTGGCGATTGCGAAGCGATGACCGGAAAAATATCGTTCCGAAAAACAATACCTATTCGACGCCTCAAAACGGGGTGATCGCGGCGGCTCGTTCCCGCGTGAGGCGTACGGATTCGAGAAATGCGTAATCATCGCGCAAGGGTCCGAGAAGGGGGCATTTCTCGAGCCAATACAAGTCGACGAGAACGCTCGTGGCGGCGCTGCACAACGTTTCGAGCGCCAATTCTTGTTGTTTGGCGGCGAGCAAGGCTTCCGTCACCCATTGATACGTCGCCATCTTGAATCGGGGACTCACCGACGTCGGCAATTCCGACGGATAACGTGCCAAAGGTTTGATGGCATCGTCGTAACCTTGCACGACGGCAACATACATCTGGAAAAACACGTTGTTCGTTGCATTCGATGAAGCTTCGAGCACCAACAGAGATTGATCCAATGCTTCCGGGTCTTTGTGCCAAAGCGCATCGCGAATTCGCAGAACGACCGATGCTTGAAAACGGTCCGGGCGTTCGAGCGCTTCGAGACATTGCAATGCTTCGATGGCTCCATTCCGATTGCCCGACAAGGAGCGAATGCGCGCGACGTTGCCCCAAGT
Source organism: uncultured Polyangium sp. (assembly GCA_964435055.1). GTDB lineage: Bacteria > Myxococcota_A > Polyangia > Polyangiales > Polyangiaceae > Polyangium. The sequence goes on from CAYSYX010000029.1 coordinate 15,649, forward strand.
CAGAGGTCGGGACGGGTCGAGCTGCGCCGCCAATTCCAGGTGTTCGAGCCCTTTTTTGATATGCCCGGCTTCACACTGCAACATACCGATGTATTCGTGCACGGCGGGGCACCCGGGCGCAAATTCGAGCGCACGTTTGAGCGACGCGGCGGCCGCGCGATAATCCCCTGAATTCGCGCGAAATGAACCTTCCGCCAGATGCGTCTCCGCAATGTGGTTCGCGTATGCGCCGGCTCGACTTACACTCGTCAATGCCCGATCGTACCAGGCTTGGCGATCGCCGAACATGTGGAGAAACCACGCCCGGGTACACGCGAATGCGTGTGCGGCGAGGGCCGGTCCGAAACTCGGGGCCAAGTCGACGGCCCTGTCCAAGAACGTGACGGCTTGCACCGTCGATTCCGGATCGGGATTGCGCAATTCTCGCCGCGCTTCCAAATACAAATCCACGGCTTCCGAGGGAACTTCGTCGGCATGCGCCATATTGACGATTTCAACGCGCATCTCTTCGGCGACTCGACGGACGACCGACTCTTGAAACTCAAAAATCTCCGACGTCCGACCATCGTACTGCAATGCCAATTTTTGCAATCCCGTCGATGTTTCAACGAGACGCACGGCGACTCGCACGCGATCGCCCATCGCTTGCACCGTTCCGTCGATGAGAACGGGAGCTCCCAGCGTTTGACCAATCGTTGCGGGATCCCGTGTCGTGCGAAATCGTTCGGTCGCTCCACTGCCGAAAACAAGCAAACCGCGAATGCGCGAAATGGCATCGACGAGTTCATCCGTCAAAACATCGGCCAGGTATTCGTGCTCCGCAGGACCTCGATAACGACATGGCAAAACGGCCAATTTTTGCGGCGGTGGAGGTGTCGACGGGACAGGCGGTGTAATGGGGGGAATCGTCACCTTGGGACTTGGCGGTTCGACGATCGGAACCGGAGGAATGGTTTTTCTTGGCGTTGCCGCCAAGGGGCCCGTTTTGTTGTGCGAAACCAACGTGGTATCGACATCGAGCGTGACATCGTCCGTTCCGGCGTGAATGGTATCGAGCACGGCGATGAACTCCGCCGCGGATGACGGACGCAAATCGGCGTCGATCGCCAAACAACTCATCAACAGCATTGCCAGGCGTGGAGGAACCTTGGCCAATTCTTGCGACAAACGCGCGGCAATGTGCTCCATCGGTCCTGACGGGCGCACGCCGAGGAGCATTTCATGAAAGACAACGCCGAGCGAATACAAGTCCGTTCGTTCGTCAATCAAACCATTCATCATTTGTTCCGGCGCCATGTAACTCATGGTGCCGATGATTCCGTCCGTCAAACCGCGATCATCGTACAAAAACCGCGCAATGCCGAAATCCGTCAATACAACACGCCCCGTCGAATCGATGAGCACGTTCGTAGGCTTTAGATCCCGATGAATGACGCCTACCGCATGAGCGGCGCTCAACGCCGTCGCCATGGTCCGCGCAATCTCGATGGCCCGATTGAGCGGCAAACTCATTTGATTTCGCAGAATCGTACGCAACGTCGGACCGTTGATGACCTCCATGGTCATGTACAGCTGTTGATCTTGTTCACCCAAATCATGCACACGAATGACGTTTGGATGGGTCACGCGTCGCGACAATCGAACCTCTTGCCGAAAACGAGTCATCACGTCAGAGCGCCCCTCAACGACGCCGCTGACCAACTTGAGCGCGACCTCTTCTCCCAACGTGAGGTCGATGGCGCGATACACGACCCCCATGCCTCCGCGCCCCAAAATCCCAACGATTCTGTAACGGTCTGCAAACAAAGCCCCGTCCGAAAGTTCGACGGAGTGCACAAGGTCGGACATGATCGCGCAAGATACTCCACCCGGCACCCGTTGAGAAGTGAATTTGTCGCATCGCGAGGTTGTCGCGTCGCCGGCACAACACCCCGCGGCATTTGTTTCGTTGGAACGTTGACGATGGCCACGTGCGTTTCCCGAGCGTGCAAGGCGCCGCCTCCAGATGGGGGCCCTTCGCCTCGTTGGCAACCCGGACGACCACCATGTCGTTATCGTTACGCACGGACGTACCATTCTCGCCTTACCGCCACCCCGCCAAGGTGCCGATTCCACGTAACGGTTACTCGTGCCACTTGCACCGGTGCGAGCACCAAAAGCAACGATTTCCCGCCGAGCCGGCGTTGCCGCTCCTATCCCCAACACCCGCACAAGGTGCCGGCCACCGGCAAGCGTCGAGGATTCTGCCCGTCGTGTTTGGGTCGGCGGCAGTTTTGCCGACCGAGCGTTCGGGCCTGTGGCAGGCTCATGAAAGCCCTCGCCAGGGGCTCCGTTGCCTCGATTTTGCTTGGACAACCGACGTGCGAGGCATCGATATGGGTCGAGCTTCGCCAGGGGAAGCGACGGGCGGGGCAGTGGATGGCATTTCCCTTACTTGATCAAGCGACGGTCGAGGCGTCGACATGGGGTTGGCGTTACCAGGGGAAGCGACCGTCGAGGCACTGCGTGGGGGGATGGTTACTTGAACAAGCAATGGGGAGGCGTGGATGAGGGTTGGGCGTGGGTGGAGGGAGGGGCGATCGAGTGTCCTACTTTGAAGTGGGGGTTGTCCTCATACTGCATCTCCAAGGGGTCGCACGAGGGCATTGCGGTAGCTCGGCATGCTCTCTATGCGATGCGCGAGGTATCATGCATTGTTTTGGCGCCAGACGAACGTTGGACCGATGAAGACGCAGGCGAGCAATACGCCGCATTTCAAAAGGTTCACGAGAATTCGAAGAATGTCCATGACATCCCAAAAAAAGCTCGAGATCACCTCGCCGCTCAGAACGTGAAGATTGGCCATCAACCAGGCGCCGGCCAGAATTCGACTCCCTTGATCCAGGAAACTGCGCGGAATGAGGACGTCGAACAAGAGCTTGAGTCCAAAGGTGCCCCCCATCAGGGCCGCAAATGCCGGCAGCGGTGAATCGACACGCGGTTTACCAAGCGCATAACCGGCATTGGGATCAATCATCCCGAGCGATAGTTTGTGCGTCAAATCAAAAAGGATCCACGCTCCAAAAAAGACGGCAATCGCCGCGCCCACCACGTTGTTTACTCGGCGAAGAACCGCCGGTTCAGCATATTCTTGTCGTTTGACGTGCCGCACACCGGCGATGATGAATACGACGATTTCAATGATCACGGCCGACATGAGCCACGGGAAGATTCCAAGAGCCACGATATTGTTTGCATCGCTCCAGTCGCGAATCTTTCCTTCGGTCGGCGCATGGTATGAAGGCAATAGAATGAAGCGACCGAGGACAACCACGACAAATGGAAGAATGGTGCAAACGAGACGAACCAATACGTGGGGTGGTTTCACAGGTTGCGATGGGACAGTGTGCATCACGTTGGACATGTTGTGTCGGCGGGTTCGTGGTTCGTCACGGTTTTTTCCCGAGTCATGGCTTGGTGGGGGCCAAGTTTCGGTCGAGCCACATCAAGAACTCTCCGTGTTCAGGCCAATATCCGCTTGTCAAATCATCGTACCGATCGCGACCGTACTTGGACCGTTCTTCAAGACCCATTTCCAGTGTGCCTGGCAACTTCAGCCACTCCCGATGTTTCAATTCGTCCTCAGTGTCCACGCAATCCCGCAAGCGTTTCACTACCCGCCGATAGACCTCGTCAGGTGAAGCCTTCCGCATTTGCGTAATGGCTGTTTCCAAATCGGTTCGGATACTCCCCGTTGGTTGATCGACCCACATCGCAACGTTACCGTGAAATTGGTAGGTCATGAACTCGGTCAATGAAATGGGTCGCTCGCCAAAGTCAATGTATCTCAATGTATCGAGCGCGTCCCAATGCTGCAACACACCTTCGATACGTGGTGTGGTGAATTCAATGCTGTTCAAGACGCCTATTGAGGTTGCAGAAATCGCCGCCCACGGGAAACGCCAAAAGCGCGTGACAACCGCGTGACGAAAAGCGAGACAGGCTTCATGGCGTAGCTTCGGAATCAACTCCGCCTCGTAAAGCAAGTCCCTGAGCAAATACGCACGCCATTGGATATTGAGCCCCTCTCCTTTGGGATTGGCGCTGACGTTGACGACGTTAGGGGCAATCATCGAATACCCCCCCCCAACCCAATTGGAGTAGCCCTCATCAATGAACACCACAGATCCGGGCGGAATCGGAATGAGTTTCGGTTCGGGAAAAGGGCGTCCCTCAGTGTAAGCCTTGGCCCATCTTTTGGCTTCGGCTTTCATCTTGCGTCGGCACGTCGTTTTGTCGCCGTACATGAAAGCGGGGAAAAGCAATGACGTGTCAGTGGAGTCGTGGGTGGTCACGGTTTTGCCTGGAGTCATGGCGTGGTGGGAACGTAATCTCTGGCGAGCCCACCCAAGAAACTCCCGTGTTTAAAATGCTGCCCCCCCGTCAAACAATTGTACCATTCGTAATTTGTCCTTCTGCACCTCTCAAGTTCGGCCTCGATGACGCCTGGCGATTTCAGCCACTCGGGATGTTTGAAGTCATTTCGGATATCCACATATTCACGCAACCGTTTCAGCAGCCGTTGGTAGATCTCATCATCGGAAGCCTTCCGCATCTGCGCAATGGCTGTCGCCAGGTCGGTCCGTAGTTCTCCCGTGGGTTGATCGACCCACATCGCAACATTGCCGTGGAAATTGTCGTTCATGTACTTGATGAACGAAATGGGTCGCTCGTCAAAATCTATGTATTTCAGCGTATCGAGGACTTCCCAACCCTGCAAGATACCTTCGATACGCGGCACGGTGAATTCGATGCTGTTCAAGACACCTATCATTGTTGCGGAAATGGCGCCCCAAGTTGAACGGCAAAAGAGTGGGACAACTGCGCGGCGAAAAGAGATGCAGTCTTCCTGGCCTAGCCGTGGGATCGACTCCGCTTCGTAGAGCAAATCCCTCATCAAATACGCACGCCATTGGATATTGAGTCCCTCTGCTTTGGGATTGGCGCTGACGAGCACGGCATTCAATGCGGTCGTCGAATATCCGCCACCCACCCAATTGGACGTGTTCTCATCCATGAACACCACCGACCCAGGAGAAATCGGAATGAGTTTCGGTTCGGGGAAATTGCGCCCCTCCGCGTAACACTTGGCCCACTTTTTTGCTTCCGCTTTCATCTTGCGCCGACACGTGGTCTTATCGCCGTACATGAAGGCGGGGAAAAGCAGCTCGTTCGGTTGTGTCGAGGAGGTCGCGTCGCTCATGACGTCGACGCCCTTCGCACACACCTATGACGAGAGCAAGTCAATTCGGCGTGGTGTTTTGCGGACTCGTCGTCGCCGGACGTGGGGCAGGTTGGGTTGGTCCCGGAGTGGGACGCGCGTCGGTGCCCAACGATCGCGCGTTGATCGGAGGTGGCGGTGTACGTGGTGGCAACCCGCTTCCGGGACGCATCGTGGTGGGAGGTCGAGACACCGACACCGGTGATGGCGCGGGAATGGTTGCGGTTGGACGCCCTGGCAATGGAAGTGCGCTCGGTTGGACCATTTTTCCTGGTGCCGAGAGACCGGGACTCAGATAAATAATTGCCGCGTTGCCGATGACGCCAATGGCGAAGTCCGCCGCGACCTGCATCATAAACAGCTTCTGCGCGCCGTTGGCATACGCTTCGGAAAATTCCGCGCATTTTTCGGCGTACCGATCCTCGTCGGCGGCTGTCAAGTCGATCCATTTGAATCGACCTTCGCTGACACCCTGCATGATTTTGGCCTCGTCGACCTCGTCATTGTCCAGCTTGGTCCAAGTGTACTGCACCACCCCCGGCGCGGTAGTATTCCAAACAAGCCGCCACCATCGCATGTCCAGGGTGAAGCGCACCCAGCGGTCACCAGCAAACAAGCTGCCAGGCATAAAGAGTTTGAGCGGTTGACTTCGATTGAGCGCCGTCAGGTTTGTAGTGAGGTCTTGCTGGGCTTTTTTCAACGAGCCTTCACGTGTGGACTTGATCTCTAAAACGACGTTGATTTCCATATCCGTGATGTCAGGTCGGCGCAAAGCTTCGTCGGGACGAAGCAACGCCTGCTGTCCGCCAGCCTCTTTCACGATCGCCGAGATCGACACCGTGTTGGTGAACACCTTGTGGGTGGGATACAGCGTCTTGTAATCCGTTCCGATGATATTGTGCGCGGCGATCCCCATGAACAAATTTTCGGGTTGGTTGCCCGGTTTTCCGTTGACTGTGTACCCGCCCGAGGGCCCACCTCCGCCACCTGCCGGCGCCGTTTGCCCCAAGAAACGCGCGTCCCGACGCACCTGCGGCGGCGGTGGAGGCTTACGCATCACCGGCAAGAACTTCGCAACCTTGTCGTCGTGTGCGCCCCACAACGCCACCGAACGCGCGTAGTCCGCGAACGTTTTCCCCGGCAGCAACGGCATCTCCGCCGCCGCCCGCGTTTGTCCCAGCTCCTCACGCGCCTGGACCAACCGCTCCACCACTTCGTGCAATGCCCGCCCGAACTTCGCGATTTCCTGCGCGGTTACCGGCCTCCATCGATGCTCGAGATATGCTTGGCGATACGCGTCTTCGCTCCGCTCGTCGACCTGCAACGCCAGCCATTGGTACACGACAATTCCCGGCTCCGTCGTGGCCCAGGTCAATTTCCACGGCACCATACCCTCGGCAAACCGCACACCGACTTCGCCGTGAAAGTCCGTGCCCAAGTGAAACTCCGGTACGCCGACCATGCCGTAGTTAATCAGCCGCAGAAGCCAATCGATTTTTTCTTTTCCCGCCGCCTGATGCGCCAGTCCCGGCGGAACCATTTCAAATACCGCGCGGCTTTGCACATCGACCAGATCGACCACGCGATCGGCCGCGAAATCCTCGTGCACATAAAGATTCCCGCCCGCTTCTCCAATAATCTCCGCAAGCTCATTTCGTTCCAGCGCCCGATAGCGAGGGTGCGTCGCGGCATATTGCTCGCGAAGGAGCCGCTGCGCGGCATACGCCAAATGGTATTCGCCGGGCCGAATGCTTGGTCCAATCGCCGCGGCATAAGGTTCGGGCCAACGCGCGTCCTCCAAAACGCCGGCCTTGTAGGACGAACGCCCCTGCATCGAAAACCCCATCAAATGCGCCGGCCGACGAGCATCCGTCGCCATTTCGGTACGCAGCAAATCTTGAAATGCCGCTGCATCAACGGATACGGTAAACACCGTACCGGACGCACAGCCGAGCATCAGCCAGGTCAAGCCGAGAATCGTCAGGACAACCGCGATGAAGCGAATGGTTTGGGCAATGAAACGTCGGGCAGCGTGCATCCGACGAGCGCATCAGGTGGGGTGGGACGTGTCAAGCTTGGGCCACGATGGGAAACGTATTCCTCGTGGCGAACAGCCTTCAAGAGTTCCTCGATAGCCTCATGACTTATGTGCACCGCATCGCAATCACGTTCCCGTAGGCGCAGCTGTGGGCGTGGGCGCATTGCCGGGAGTATTGCTTTCGGCTTTGATCACCACCCGCGTCAACAACGTCGGCAAATGCGTATCGACGTGCCTGCGCCCCCAGACCTCGACGCCGGCTTTGTACAAATCATCGTATCGGCGATTCAATTCGGTCCACAATCGATTGCGCACGATCGTATCCGCGGACGGCCCCGGTTTTTCGGGCGTCGCGCCTTTCGGCACCAATTGCCCCAGAAGCCATTGCCCATCGTCGGACAATCGTTGCAAAAATGCATCGGAGAATGGATGCTTGTTCGTCCAGGCTGCGGCATTGTCGCGAAACAATGCCACAATGGCCACGGCATCGTTGGCTTCGTCGACCGGTCCGCGATCGGCGCGAATGGCGCGCACTTTATCAGGGTCCAAAAGTCCCAATTCGGCAAAAATATCGAGCTGTCCCAAGGCCAAGCGTCGCGCGGGGCGTAAACTCGCTTGATGCGCGCGAATCTCGTGAGGACTGGCGGGTTTGAAGACTCGCTCGGCGGCAAACGAGACCGCCAACGCCAGCGAAGGGATTTCTTTCAATTGGGGCACCGAGACCAAGGGCAAAGCCTGAGCCACGCGGGCCCAATGCGGCGAGATGGCGTCGACGGCGCGACGGGCATTGACGCGAACGATATCTGCGTCGGCATTCCAATGTTCCAATTCGGCGTCGGGGATGTTGGCAACCAGCGGCGCGAAATGGTCGAAAGCGGCGGCGGGATCGGTAGATTCAAAGGGTTGGCTGGGCATATCAACAATCTACTTTCCGGATGGTCGAGTTGTACGCCATCCCATCGCGGCACCTTACCCACGTTGTCCAGGTTCGAGCAAGGGCATTCGTCGCCTCGATTTTGCTTGGACAACCGACGTGCGCAGCGTCGATATGGGTCACGCTGTGCTTGGGGAAGCGACGGGCGGGGTGCCGGATGGAGTTTTGCTCACTTGATCAAGCGACGGTGGAGGCGTCGACATGGGGCCGGCGTTGCCAGGGGAAGCGACCGTCGAGGCACTGCGTGGGGGGATGGTTACTTGAACAAGCAATGGGGAGGCGTGGATGAGGGTTGGGCGCATAAGCGTTACGAAACGCTGGTGGCTGCAAGCCCGCGCGTGGTGAAAGAGGTTGTCTCATACCTCGCGCTCATCGTTCATCCCGCGACCCCGCGCTGGGTTAAAACCCAGCGCTATTCAATAAAATGTCCTCCACTGCCGTTCCGGACTGCGTTGTCGTTTTATGCCGCCAATGGTTTCATTCGAGAATGCCTTGGGCTTCACGATTCGCAAGCGAGCCATTCAACGGACAGTTAGGGTGCGGAGCGAACCCTCAATTCAAGGCGTGCGCTTTCAATCCCGCCTGCGCGCAAATCAACGGACTTGTACGCCACTTCTTTGCCCACAAGTCCCTGGCCGCGGCCTCAATTCCCCTTGCTCGCAATTCAACGGACGTGCTCTCGAAATAGATCCGGCGCCGGCCTCTTCTTGTTCGGCCTTGTGCTCGAGCGTCGGCTACTTTCGCAATCGAAGCCTGTAAAAGCCGAGGGTTGCTTCACTTCGTTGGTCCGCGAGCAATCGTTGGGCAACGAATGGATGTTGAGCGGTTGGCAGGGTAAACGTCACAACCGGTTCCATTTCGGCACGCGTGCGTAAGTCCTCGAGGATCGGGCGCTCCAACGATTGCGGCACCTTTCCTTCACGTATTTCGCACGGCACGAAACTTTGGAGGCTCGTCCCGATATAAATCAGCGCGTCGCGATGGAGTTCGGGATGGCCCAGAAAATCGTCAATGGTCGTCACGATGCCCGGACGCAGACCTCGACGGCTCATCGCATATTGATATTCCCCGCGGGGAAAATGAACCTCCACAGGATCGCGATCCTCATGCGCGCATTGAATATCCTGCAGAATCGCTGGAGCAATCACGAGCACGTCATGTTTCGGTAATGTCGGAAGGATCTTCGACAACGCGACCAGCTCGCGACCCACGGCCGTGTCTGTCCGCAAAAATAACCATGATTCGCGGGCCAACGGTATCGTGACCAAGCAAAGAATCGGAATGATTGCCGAGACCCAAGGACGTGCGCTCGCAAGGCAATACAGCATGATCCGGCCGGCTCCCAGCGAGGCCAATATCGCGAAAAAAAAGTGGATCGGATAATCATGAATGAACCTTCCCGGATACCCAATTTCGAGGTCCACCGTGAGACCCAGGGCCGCTCCCAGCGTTGCCATGCAGTACAGCAGCGGGAGCGCCTTTCGCTCGCGCGTGAGGGCCAACGACATACCGCCGACAAGGGCCGCCCATTTCCAAAAAAAGCTCGTTCGCCGCGGATCGAGGTAAATTTGTCGCCAAACAACGGTTTTGAGGGTTTCGAAGGGTCCGAAGGTTATCGTGTACGCATTCTGCGCTGCCGAAGCAGCTTCGCACGCTTCGAAAAAGATGAATACCGCAAACAAAAGCAATCCCCCGAGCGAGATGACCAACGTGCTCGTGCGCGATCGCCAATGCAGCTTCCAATAATGCGCTGCGAGCACGGGAAATGGGAGCAAGACAAACATGACGCGATTGGTCGAAATGGCGACAAACAACCAACCCAACGCAATCAGCGGCGTGATGGCTCGCGCATTCGATCGCTGCATGCACAAGGCAATTCGCACGCTCATCCAAAAGCAGGCCATTCCAAAAGACCAAAATGTCTCGGCGTAAGCCATACGGACGAAGGCCGGATGGACCACGACAAACGCAAGGGCCCCAAGCGCAAAGGCTCCACCGTGCCGCGCATGCTTTGTCGATTCGACCAACGTTCGAATGGATGAATAAAACAACAAACAGGCGAGGAGACAAAATGCCAAGCTCAACCGATGCGCGGTGATGGACAAGGGCGGAAGCTCGCGCAAAATGACTCCATATACATGAAACACCATGGGGCTGAAGGCTCGCTTCGTATCCGCCGAGCATTCGGGATCCCGAGCGCAGTCCATGCGCGTGCCGTAGGTATTGTGGTCATGGGTAATCGTGGGTGACGCCAAAGTCAGCGCGAATATCGATAACAACGCGACGAGGCCCAATGCACCCCAGCTGAATCGATCGAAGTTTCGTGCGGACTTCGACCGAAATGCATCAATCCCAAAAATTGCCGTTGCGATGTTGAGGATGATAAAAAAGTACGCATCACCCATGGGCCCTCCTTATCGTCGAACATCCGGATACATCACGAGCACCATGAGGGACATTGCCAACAGGATTGGAATCACCTCATACACGGCGCTTCGGCGGATGGCTACACAAAAAATTGCTGTACGACGTATCGGCGGCGTTTCGACGGACGAAAGCCGGGCCAACGACGGGCGTACGCGTCCGCCAACCAAATCGCATCCACAAACTTGGCCCGCCTCGCCGCCTTGTGCTGACCTTGCCCCGCAGGCATCATCGCGAGGGCAAACATGTTGGGCACGAGTGCACGAGGTACGGGCGGAGCGAACGTCGCTCGGCAAATCAAATCGTGGGTACGCGAAGTCTTCGATCCGGAGGGCGAAGCGACCATTCTCGTCTCCGAATTGACGTGCTCCGAACCGGGATGTCCGCCCATTGAAACGGTCATCGCGATCATGCGCGGACCCGGTTCGAGCGAAAAATACAAGATTCATCGCGCGTCGGCCGAAATCACCCGCAACGATATCGTTGCTCTGGCTGCGACAAACCACGAAAGCTGCGCATCATGACTGAAAAACGCGTCCCCGTGACGGTTCTGACGGGATACCTCGGCGCCGGAAAAACCACCCTGCTCAATCGGATCTTGTCCGAACAACACGGCAAACGTGTCGCCGTCATCGAAAATGAATTCGGTGAAGTGGGCATCGACAACGACCTCGTTTTGAACGCCGACGAGGAAATCTTCGAGATGAACAACGGGTGCATTTGTTGTACCGTACGCGGCGATTTGATCCGCATCCTCGGGGGCCTGCTACGGCGCAAAGGCCAATTCGATTACATCTTGATCGAAACGACGGGTTTGGCCGATCCCGCGCCCGTCTTGCAAACGTTTTTCGCGGACGACGAAATCAAAGAAGCCACCGCCCTCGATGCCCTCGTCACCGTCGTCGATGCGCGGCATGTCGCATTGCACCTGAACGACAGCACCGAATGCCAAGAGCAGATCGCTTTCGCTGACGTCATTTTGCTCAACAAAACCGACCTCGTCGATGCGGATGCCCTGGACGACCTCGAAAAACGCATTCGCGGCCTCAATCGCTTCGCCAAAATCGTGCGGACCGAACGATGCTCCTTGCCCATTGCCGAGATTCTGGACATCGGCGCCTTCGATCTGGAACGAGCGCTCGATATCGATCCGGCCTTCTTATCGGAAACTGCGCACGAACACGATGCGACCGTCACGTCCGTCGGTTTTCAAGTTTCCGGCGAAATGGATGAAACGCGGCTCGAAGAGTTCATGCGCACGTTATTGCGGGAACGCGGCGTCGACATTTTCCGCATGAAAGGCATTTTGAGCGTCAAAGGCAAAGAAGAACGCCTCGTTTTGCAAGGCGTCCACATGCTTTTGGAAGGCGCATTGGGAAGGCCCTGGGGCAGCGCGGAGCGCAGCAACAAATTGGTGTTCATCGGAAAAAACCTGAACCGTGAGGCCCTTGAATCCGGCTTCCGAGCGTGTTTGTCATGAACGTCGGCGGCGCCAATCTGCGGTTGACATCGGTCCCGAGCGAAGCGCTATCGGTCGTGGCGATACGTGGTCGCGAGACGTTATCCAAGCCGTATCGATTCGATATCGATGTGCGTTCGGATATCGATTTGCTGGCGTTGGATCCGACGCTGCTGGGCTCGGCGGCCACGTTGATGTGGTCGTCGGACGCCGCAATGCCCGTCTTGACGCAGGGAATCGTGTCGGCGATCAGCGCCAAAGGTATCGATCGGCAAAACAAGCGCGCGTTCACGTTGCGATTGTCCCCGCGATCGGTGTTGCTCGAACGACGGAAGAATTCGCGCATATTTCAGAATCTATCGGTCGTCGACGTGGTCAATCAAATCCTCGATGCCCACGCCATCCCCAAATTGTGGACGCTGGCCAAAACGTATCCCACGCGCGGCTATTGCGTCCAATATCAAGAAACCGATGCCGAATTCGTCGCCCGGATCTGCGCCGAAGCAGGCATCTTTTATTACTTTCTCCAGCCGACCCTCGACGACGTCGCCGGCGCGGATGGGCCGGACAAACTCAGCGAACATTTGGTTTTCGCCGATGACGTGCGTCATTATCGACCCATCTTGGCCGGTGTCGCAGCATTGGCGGCTTCGAATGCCGCACCCAAGGTTCCTTATATGCAGGCGCAAGGCGGCGGGGCTTTGGGCGGCGGCGAATACATCAAGGATTTCGAATATCGCCGCGTGATCAAGCCGCAATCGGTCAGCCTGCGCGATTACGACTTCACGCGTCCCATGCTCGAATTGAATGCGACGCTGCACAAAGAGGAAGAAGAGGACGCGGCCAAAAAGAAATTGCTCGGCGAAGCGTCGGCGCAATCGTTCGGATCCCTCGAGGTTTACGAGCACCATGCGGAATATGGTGAGACCGACGTCTCGCCCGCGTATGCGGATATGTTGCTCGAAGGCTACCGGGCGCGAGCGATCGTGGCGCGCGGAACGGGTACGTGCCGAAGGCTTTCACCGGGATATCGGTTTGGCTTGGAACATCACCCCGTGGAAGACTTGGACGGGCGCGAATTCACCGTGACCAAAGTTGAGCACACGTATTCGTTCAAAGACGACATCGAAGCGTACACGAATTCGTTTTCGTGTGTTCCCGCCGAAGTCGTGGTGCGGCCGAAACGCAAACATCGCAGTTTGTCCCAGGTGCTCGAGACGGCGGAAGTCGTCGGCCCTGTAGGGGAACAGATCCATACCGATACGTTCGGGCGGATCAAAGTGCAATTTCATTGGGATCGCGAAGGCGTGAAAAACGAGCACAGTTCGTGTTTCATTCGCGTTGCGCAGCCGTGGGCGGGCGCGTCGTGGGGCACGCAATTCATTCCGCGGATCGGCGATGAAGTGCTGGTGAGCTTTCTGGGCGGCGACGAGGATCGCCCGATGGTGGTGGGCAGCGTTTACAATGCGACGCATCCGCCGCCGTTTCCGTTGCCCATTGCGAAGACGAAAAGTGGAATCAAAACGCACTCGGTGGGCGGCGCGGGATCGAATGAATTGTCGTTCGAAGATACGAAAGGCGCCGAAGTCGTTCTTTTGCGGTCCGAGCGCACGTTACGAGAAGTCGCGGGTGCCGATCATTTCGTGGATGTGGCCGGTGAGCAGACGACGAATGTTGTTGAATCCCAAAGCGTTTCCGTCGGGCGTGAGCGCAGTGTGCGTGTCGACGGGGACGAGACGCATAGCATTGGAGGAGCGTCGCTCGTGAATGTCGGAGCTGATCAGCGCCTCACCATTGGTGGTCGTCGTGTGCAGACCGTCGCGGGCAATGATTCGCTTCAGGCCGAAGGAATGCAGATCCATAGCCAGGGGCATTATTCATTGAATGTCGACGGAGTAGCCGTTACTTCGGTCGGTTCCGAAGAAGAACCCGGCGCGCTGTCGACGAACGTGTATGGAAGCTCGACCCACGATGCCTCCGAAATGTACACGATTCGTTCGGATACTCGTATTCGTCTCGAAACGGGGGACACTTCGCTGACATTGACGGAGGATACCCTGCGCATCGATGCCAAAAAAATCGTCATTCATGCGCGCGAACAACTCACGTTGCTTGGTGATGGTCCGGGAATCGAGCTGGGTCGGGATGTCGAAGTCTTGGCCGATAAGATTCGGATGTTTTCCCAAGGAGGATCCGTCGAGCTCGATGCCGAAGCGGCGCACGTCGATGGTCCTTTGGTCAAACTGAATTGCGGTGCCGGTCAAAAGCCGGAGATCAGCGACGACGTCGACGACTCGAAAACAAAGGTTTTCCGGTGGCGATGTTTGGACGAACAGCTGAAACCATATAAGAGCAAAACATATCGATTGATGACGCAGGGGTATCGCACGCGCGGAACCACCGATGCCGACGGCATCATCGAATGCGACATTCCGATCGACGCGGTTTCAGCGCAGATCGTTTTGTGGAAAGGCGCATTTCCACAAGGCGAGCGCCTGACGTATACGATTCGTTTGGGCAAATTGCCCGCGGCGACGGATGTGTACGGTGCATTGTTGCGATTGCGAAACCTCGGATATTATGCGGGCGCCGACTCGGACGAATCCACCGCGGAATTTTCCGCCGCGGTCGCCGAATTCACCGATAGCTGTGAAAGGGTGCTGGAGATTCGTTCAACGGCATCGCGGTTGGCCTGCGCGACACCAAAGGTTTCGCCGGCACTGCCCCGCTCGGTGTTCATG
>CAYSYX010000029.1:30514-40493 GCA_964435055.1 uncultured Polyangium sp.
CAGACGGATCACGGACTTTCGGTTTCGGGGGAAATCGACGCGGATACGGCGGACAAACTCGAGGAGGTGCATCCATGAAAAAGGATTCCTTCAAAAACGATCCGGTCGTCAAGCGGCTCGAGCAAGCGAAACGGGTCGCATTCCACGAGGTGCAGCTCAAGAGTGCCGGTGATGGCCGTACTTTGACAGGTGACGAGCTGAAGAAATGGTTGCAGCCCTTGATGCACGACCATTATTCAAATGAAGACTTCGCCGCGCGTGTGCATTATCGTTTCGATACGCAGTTGCCGATTCCCGTGCCTATGATTCGGGGCACCTCGGGCACCGTGTCGCCGCAAGAAATCTCGTTCGTGTATCTCGACGTGGGCGCATGGGTCGGCAGCGCGAGTGGGCCTTGGGGAAAAGCGGGAAAAATCCAACGGGATTTCGGCGTTATTTGTGGCCCGCTCGTTTTGTTGTGTTCATTCACCTATGCGCACAAAGGTTCGTCCTGTCCTGCCTGGACCAAAGCCGACAAGACCAAAGAGCCCTTCAAGAGCGTTAACGCGCTCCTTCAAAAATTGCCCACGGAATCGACGGACTTGGGTGAAGTCGTCGTGCGCGATATGGAGCACGCATCGGCAGCCAATCCACGTTGGCCGGAAAATCCCGACGATTGGGTGATTCACGTCGTCGTGGGGGATATGCATGTTCCGGTCGTCGATAGAAAAATTCAAACGTACGGCGGTGCGGCAAAAAGAAGCAAAGAATTGGATCCGCAAACCGATGCGGAAACGGGCGTGGTGACGACCGAGATCCCGGCGCGCGTGCCCCGTCTCGGACGCGTCGATATTCGACCCTTGGAAGATCTCGTCAAATTGCTCGTGGGACCGAATGATGAGGATGGAACGGCGGGATTGCGAAAACTCGTCGAGCTTGTTTCACCGCTTGCTCAGGCGACGGTGGTTCGAGCATTCCGCGACGAGGAACTCACGACGCGCGAAAAGCTCGAATTGGCGCTCGAATCCCCCGCGCTCGTTCAGCTCGTTGCGCGAGCACTGGGAATAGGTTTGTCGGCGGCCGCTGCGCTGATTGAAGAATCGTGGCGACGGGGCGATTGGGACGGTGTCAAAGACGGCACGATGAAGGTGGAAGAGGCGGAGCGTTGGTACGAGTATTATCGCACGCCCAAAGAGGGGAAACCCGCGGATATTTTCGAGGGAGCCGGCGTTCATTTCTTGCAGTTCATGAATGGAATTGCCGCTTATGTGGACAAACAGGGCGACCATTTGCCGGTGAAATTCCTCCAGCTCGGCGACATGCTGGATTTCTGGGTTGGATTCAGCTGCCATTACGAGCCTTCCGCGGACGCACATACGCCCTTGCACAAGGTTCACGAGCACGGGGAGCGCATGGTGAAGACCTGGGCGGCGAATTTATTCGGCAACACCGACCAGGGCATTTTGGTGGCCAATGCGATTCAAGTCGCCGAAAAAAAACATCTCGGCCCGGTCTATCTCTACGGCAACCACGACAATTATCTCGGGGCAAAGTTTTCCGTGTCCTATCCCATGCAAGGACAAAAAACGCCCGTGCGTCTGGCCAAACGAAAAGCCAAGTATCACGAGCAGGGGCTCTTCATGGAGCACGGACATCAATGGGAGCCCTCCAATGCCGACAGCAAAGGCCTCGATCCGTTGGTGTCGCGGTACCTCCTCGGCACATCTTCACCGCTCGGTATGCTCGTGACCCAAGCCGCTTTCATTCGTTCGGGCCCCGTCCGCCGCTTCGAGGGCCAAGCGGCGGGGCTCGTCGCCGAATTTACCGGAACCTACGGGCAACGAATGGACCAAATCGTCGGGGCGGCTCGTCGATTTTGGGAACACAGCGGCGATTTTTATTGCTACGTCATGGGACATACGCATAGCGCCTGCCTCAGCCAAATCGTTTTATCGACCAAATACGACGGAACGCTGATAGCTTTCCGCAAAGAGCGCGAAAATGATCCGCGCACGCGCCTTGTTTTCACCACCGACGGCATCGAAATCAAAGACGACGTGCACGTCAAATTCCGGCAATACAACGCCGCCGAAGTTCGTGTCGATTGGATGGAGATGCTCGGCGCCAAAGAACACGAATGGGTGAGCCTCGAGGATCCCATGGCTCCCGTGCCCGGACATCTCGATCGCGCGGTCAAAGGATTGGCCATGGCCAACCACGCGGGCCCGTATGGTTATTCCACATTTCAGGCGCCTCCCGGCTTGTATGTCGCCCGGTTTTACCTCTCCCGCGAAGCGACCGATCCATTTCGAGAAACACGAAACCGCATTGCCGTGGCGGGCATTTCCATTGAAGGCGGCGAAACCAATAAAAACGGAGTTCCCGTATTCGAATTCGACGGCAAAACGTTCACGCGCCCGATTTTCCTGCGCTGGGCCTACGATCCCAAGCACTTCGACGACAGCGAGGCGTTCTTCGCGCTCTACCGCGAGCACGAGCCGATCGAATCGACGTCCATTCTGTCCAACAATCCCCCGCATCCCATCAGCAAGTTCGTCGTTGTGCAACACAATGGCCCGATGTTCGGCCGGTATTGCCTCAGTCGGGCCCATCCGGTCTCTTGGGACTTCCACGAACGGACGAAAAAACCGATTGGTGTTTGGGTCGTTCGGGCCTTCATGGATCAAGCGGCGAAAAAACCGATTGGCATGGCCAAGTTCGAAGTGCGCGAGGCAAAACATGGCAAGTCACGGCGCCATCGCTGAATCATTCCGAATCGCTTTGCCCGATTCCGTCGGGGCATTGAGTGTATCGCCGGCGGACGAGAGAATCGCCGTGGCCACCTTGGCCGGGCCGGTATGGATGGTCGATCGCGTTTCAGGAAAATTGCTCCGACAAACCGATGGGCACACGGGCGGCGCTCTCGCTGCGGCGTTTCATCCGACAGACGGAACGCTCGTCACGGCCGGTGAAGACGGCGCGATTCAATGGGTGAACGACGAAGGAAGTCGGCAGGTTCGTCCGGCAACACCGCGCTCGGCCGTGTCGCATCTGGCTTGGGATCCGAACGGTTCGGTGCTCGTTGCGGCAACAGGACGAACCCTGCTCGCGTACGATCACGACGGCCGCAAGCTTGGTCAATGCAGCGATTTTGCCAGCACAATCCTCTCGCTCGCGTATGCCGAGCCGTTGGGGGGGTTTTTGTCGGCGTGTTATGGCGGCGTGCATATCGTCGACGGTACGAACATGCAACGTGTCCGGTGCTTGTTCGCTCGCACATCGCTCTTGACGGCCGAAGCGAGTCCTTGCGGTCGGTTTGTCGCGGCGGGAGCGCAGGACCCCGTCGTTCGCGTCTGGGACTTGCACAATGACGACGAATGCGTGCACCTCGAAGGATATCGCGGGAAAATAAGTTTGCTGCAATGGGGCCGCGAGCAATCCATTTTGGCGACCGCCGCCGGACCTTCCGTCGTGTTGTGGTCCTTCGCGAGTGGCGATCCGCATGCGACACCTCACGTCGAGCTTTCTCCACATCCCGCGCGCGTGTTGGCGTTGGCCTTCTCCGAGGACGGCAAATCGTTATGGACCGGCTGCGCCGATGGAACCTTGCGTCTATTTGATCTCACGGCAAGTCTGGAACCTGTATTTTCCGTGAATGTCGGGGCTCCGGTGCATCTGCTGCGCGTCCTGCCGCAATCGACCTTGGTGGCGACAACGGCGGGCACGTTGGCCGCATTCGGGCTTTCGCGGCAGAAATCTCGAAAACAAAGGAAACGCGAACAGCTGGTTCAGCCATGACGAACCTTACGTTCCTCGATTGCGGCGTTTGGCAGGGCGATGGCAAGTCCATCGCCGTCCGGCGTCCTTTCGCGGTGGCTCACGGACAAACGCTGGCCTTGTGCGAATATGCCGGCACGCAGCCCATGCAGCCTTGGCCGCAAGGAGACGCCGCGGACCTCGAAGCCATCCACCGATTGCTCGGTATTCTCGCCGGACCGATGCGTTTCGATGTGACCATTCGCGACGTTCGGCGCCTCGATGCGCCGTTATCCGATGCATTGTATATTTTCTTGCCCGAAATGCATTTGCCCCTGGTTCCTCGATTGCCGGACGTCGATCCCAAGATCGTTCCGGATCCGAACCAAGCCACGTGTGCGTGCCACGGGCCGGTGATCAAACGGCTGCTTTATGGAGCGCCCGAAGCCAAGAATCAGTATCGCGTCGTGGCCGCTCCCATCTCCAGAAACCCCAATGATTGGTTTTATTGGCTGGCGGAGATGCATCGCGCAGTCGCGGATGATTTGATCAAATTCCTCGATCGCTTGGCAAAAGCTCCCGCGCCCGACAGACTGCGCCTCGTGCAGCTCGGGGGGCTGGCCGAGGTTTGGCCGGGTTATCGATGCGCCGTGCAAAGCCTTGGTTGGGCGGCGTATGTCGAGCCGACGGTGGTGGCGGATCTTGGCCCGGAAAAACTATTGGCCGAATGGTCGGACAAAACCGTGACCACGAAACATCGCGACGCGGTCGAGCGGGCGCTCGTGTGGCAACGTAAAGGCGCTGTCCTTCTGCACGCTTCCGAGCAATCATCGTTGGAGCGGGCAGGGGAGTTTGTCGCGGAAATACGATCGGACGATGTCACGCGCACGCCTCCGATGGCTTTTCTCGCGTTGCGGGAACAAAAAGCGCGCCTCGTTGCGGCCAATGTCAAAGCCCCGGAAGGCCACGCGGCGCGAGCATTGTCACGAGCCGTAGTAAAGACGGCCGAACTCGGGGCGTCGTTGTACGTAACGAGCGGCGCGGGAGAGCCGTTTGTCTCGTCATTTCCGTTGCAAAAATTGTGGAACGTGTTGCATGGCTCCGAAATGCAAGAGTCCAATCGCCTGTCGTTATGACGATTATTTCGTCGGCGCAGCGTGCACCGAAATCACCGCATCGACCAAATCAATGACGATACGCGCATCGTCGAATTGAATCGCGTTGTCGTCGCCGGCTACGGCCGAATCGATTCGATTGCGTAAATCGGGACGAATCACGAGCCGCGCGCCTCCACAATTGCGACAAACCAATCCACCCAAAAGCGGATCCAAACACGAAGGCGCGTCCGTCGGACACGCCCGTCCACAACGTACGCAACGATCGAGCACGAGCGCGAAGCCGATATCCGTGAGCATTCGCAATCCGCCCGTCGCCAACTGGGCATCCGGGTGACCACGTGAGGGATCATTCAATGCATCGAGCAATTCATTGATGGTCGCAAAAAGTCCCGGTTCCCGGATCGCGGGCGGAGCGACCGTGCGTAACCAGCGTAATGCCCGACCGGCCGCTTCCATCGCGCCGAGCGATTCCACCAAATGAAGACGGGGATGAGCGATCGTCGTTTCGACGAGTAATGCCAGATCGGAATGGTCGCGTTCGTCCAGAGAAACCCGCAACAAATGCATAGGTTCCAAGGCTGGAATGCGTTTGGAAGATTTTCGTGCCGACCGAGCGACGGCGGAGAGGATCCCGCGGGCTTCCGTGAACAACGTGACGATCACGTCCGCTTCGCCTACGGGAACTCGCCGTACCAGCAGCGCTTCGGTGCGGAAGTTTTTCTTGGCAACCTGATTTCGACTGCGTTTCAGGTGTTTGACCCGGGTTTGTCGAAAGAAACACCCTGAAGTTCCGACAATTCCGGGGGCATATCGTGGCCACGCGGACGCATGACGATGCTGAGCGCCAGGGTGAACAGAATCAGGAGCAGTACGAAAGCAAAAGCCACGCCAAATCGCCGCGTTTGTGTTCCACGCATGGGCGAAGTCAATGGCAATGGAGTGACCACGGCAACACGGCGACTCGCGGTATACCGGGCCAAAACTTCTTCAACGGGAATGGAAACGGCGCGAGCATAAGCCCGGAGAAACCCTCGGACAAACACCTCGCCGGGAAGGTCATCGAAATGGTCCGCCTCGATCCGTTCGATGGCGGAAACGGGAATACGAGTGGCGCGGGAGACTTCCTCCACGCTCATGGCCCTTGTTTCGCGGGCATGTCTTAGATAGCGGCCAATCGACTCCATCCGAACTCACCCATTCAACTTCTTCGACAAACTCCCTTCGAACCGTCGCGGAGCATAACCGGTTTTTCCGCGATTGTCAGCTTTTTATTGAAGAGCTCCGAGTTCGGCAGTGCATCGTTTTCCCACTGCTGTCGTCGGGGCGGCATCACGGCACCTTTCCAGGTCCGCTCGAACCAGATCGCTGGATCCAGTCTTTACCGCTACGCGCGCTCGCGCGGCATACCCTTCTTGAAGCTGCTTGCACTCTTGTCTATCCGTTTCGAGTGCTTTCGTAAATGCTTCTTGTGCGAGAGAAAATTCTCCTTTCTTCTCAAATGCCAAACCTAGCCGGTAGTTTCCGACACAGAATCGAGGTTCCGCCGTCAAGGCTCGACGCAATGCGACAATCGCGTCGTCCGTATTTCCCCGCTCCAAATACGCCCAACCCAGGTTTCCCCAAGCCTTTTCGGGCGAACCATACAAGATATCTTCCGCAAGCGGTTTCAATACGGCCACAGCTTCATCGTACTTTTTTTCATGTACGAGAATAACGCCGAGGACATTTTTGGCGTCGCGCATTTCCGGTGCAGTTTCAAGGGCTTGGCGCGTGTGCTTTTCCGCTTCGCCAAAACGACAATCCGTCGACGATTCATCTTTGGCGCAAAATGCCAAGAGAATGACGGCCCCCAAATAATGCACCTCCGGATCCGTTTCGTCGATTTTCAACGACGCCTGCACGTGCCCGAGCGCTTCGCGCAAACTCCCCGCCTGAAAAGCCACCCGCGCCAAATCGTATTCCGCTCGCGCTTTCGGGTCCTCTTCCCCTCGAACCTGCGGCCCTCCACAAGCAAATCCCACGAACGATAACAAACACGCCACGGCAAACCGCTCGAGCTTTTCCCCGAGCACGCCTTCTTTTGCCGTGTGTTTTCGCCGTAGAATCATGAGCAGACGGTTTTTCCCGTTGGTTTGCAGCGCCAACCCCGAGGCCAATCTGCGAAGGCGGCGGGGGAAAACTGCGTACCCCACTCACGCGAATGCGTCAACCCGCAAAAACACCCGACCCGAAAAGAATCAGGATCTACTCGTATGAGCAGCCTTTCTCACGCAAAGAAATGAAAATCATGTATTGAATGAATCCGCTCGCTCGACCAATGCGCGAAAAATATGCGCTATGCCGTCAAGCCTCGGGTACTTCCGCGCCGAGTTCGTCTCGCTGCCCCAAAAGCCCAAACTACTTGCGTAATGCCTCGATACTCGGAATCTCGAGCTGCTCTTCCACAATCCGAACGTATTGGCCATCGCGAAGCTTCTGCACATTTCGCTTCAGTGTGTCCACATCCAATCCCACCTGCGCCGCAAGCTCCATCGGTGAAATCGAAAACGTTGCGGTGTTGCTCCCAGGCTCGCGCACTCGCCGCGCATACTCCAGAAGCGCACGCACGACCTTGGACTGAATGTCTGTATGTAGACTCACTTCCAGCTGATGCTCGGCATCGCGAAGGCGGCGCACGAGCTGCTTGACAACCCGCGAAGCAATCGTCGCGTTGTGCTCGAGCAAGTGCTGAAGCGTCGCTTGATCAATCACCAGCGCCATGACCGGCGACAACGCGACCGCCGTCGACGTTCGCTCGGAACCTTCGAGCAACGCGGATTCGCCGAACAAATCTCCCGGCTTGCACACCAAAATACTTCGCTCCGAACCGCGGATTTTCTTGATCAACCGCACCCGGCCTTCTTCCAGCAAATACGCATCCGTCGCCGGATCCCCCTCGCTGAAAAGAATCTCGCCAGCCTCGAATCTGCGGCCAAAACGCGCATGAAGCGCATCGGCAGGCTCAGCCTGTTCGTGTTCGGTGTCGGGCGAAGCGTCCATCGCAACCTCGCATCTTACAACGACCCGGCTCCTTCCGATACCGCGGCGTGGAGATCACGTTCACGAAATGTGGCCGGCACCCTCGACCGGCACTGCCGCAACCATCGGCTTCGCATCCGGCGGCCGCACGTAACTCGGCTCCAGCAACCCTGGATCAAACGCCTCCGCTCGACGTTCTTCTGACGCAAAGCGTCGCCGACCCACGCGCCCGACCGCCACCGCATCCGGCAAATCAAAAGATGTCCCGCGTACCACGACCGCCCCCAAATCCGCATCGAGGAGAGCGGCTTCTCCAACCACACAAATCCCAACGTTATCCTGAAGAAACCGTGACAATTCCTCCCGCACGAGACGCGCCGCTTCCGCCGTCGGGACGTGCACCGGTGTCCAACGCGTTTGACCCGATGCGTCATAAACGGCCAGGAAAAATTCCTGCTTCTTGGCATCGATGACGGTCGCGACAAGGTCTCGAGGCTTGGCCGCCCCTTGGACGAACGCAGCGTCGGCCATGGCCTCCAGAGACCCGACACCCACCAAAGGCACGCCTAGACCCAGCGCAAGGCCCTTCGCCGAGGCAACTCCAACGCGCACGCCGGTGAACGAACCCGGGCCGATGTCACACGCGATGAGCTCGATGTCCGAACGTTGCACACGCGCCGCGTCCAGGGCTTCCGTGATCGCTGCGAAAATGCGTTCCGCGTGGCCTCCGAGGTCCGCGTAGTTGCTTACGCCGAGGACACGATCGTCTTCGAGGATGGCTGCGCTGCCGCGATGTGTCGACGTGGAGAGGGCGAGGACCTTCATGATACTTTCATCCCACCGGGAACGAGTCGCAGGAAGCGTTGTCCTGTTCGAGGCGCTGAATCGTCAGCGATCCACAGGCAGGGCAACATGGCAAAAGGTGCCAAGGTGATGCGTACGGCGGTTGTGTTGTCGATTCTCGCACACGCGTCGTTGATCGGTGCAGCCGGTTTGCGCAAACAACCGCCCGTCCCCGAAGAACCTCCGCCCGTTGCCGATGTTTGGGCCGGAACAACGTCGCTTCCGGTCGGTTCGGAAGAACTCGTCGATGTCGATACGCTCGGCGGTTCGGCCCCGCAAACGCCTCCCGCGCCTACGCCCACACCCGCGATGCCCTCGGGCGCGGACACCCAGGACGAAGCTCCCGTCGAAGCGCCCAAGCCGCCGGTCGTTCCTGAAAAACCCGTCCCGAAAGACAAACCCGCGGTCGAAAAGCCCGCGCAAAAAGCTCCTGCCAAAGCCCCGGAAACTCCCAAACCGCAAGCCGAAAAGCCGGAAAAAGAAGAGCATAAGGCAGCCGACAAGCAACCCGAGTCGACGTCTGAAAAACCGGACGCGCAACCCGAAGCGAACGATCCGAAAGACCCTGCGTCAGCTGATCGGGACAAACCAACCGCGCCGGACAAACCCGTTGCGCAGGACGAACCGGCGCCCGAACCCGAGAAAAAACCGGCCAAAACAGCGAAACACGCCAAGCCCACCGCGCCCGTGCCGGCGTCTGCGGCAAGCGCCGAAGCGGCTCCCGATGCGAGCGCCAAAGCGCCCGGAGGAGGATCGTTCGGCGCTGAAGGAGCCCCGTCCGTGCGCGACTTGGGCCGCGCCTTCACGCGAGCGCTTCCGCCTGCCTGCGACAGCGACAAAACATGGGCGACGCTGCCTGCGGGAAGCGCCGGCGCCGTCGAAGTCGTCGTCAACATCAGCGACGAAGGACGCATCACGGGCTTCGAACCGATCACGAAAGACCCTCCGCGCCACCTGACGAACGCCGTCAAACGAACGCTCGCGCTCTTGCAAGGCGGCGTGTTTGCCATCGCCGGCGGATCGGTCACCGCCGGTCAACAAGTGCTGCGTTTGTCCGTGGAGCTGAGCGACACGACGGTCAGTGAAGAAGACGCGAGCGGCGCGGCGGCGTTTGGTCTTGCCTCACGTTGGGAAGGCAAAAAAGGCGTCGCCTCGTTCACCCAAATGAGCGGACGGCACGTGGAGATCACGGTCGAGTTTGTCCGCGTCCTGCCGCCGAAGCCCTGAGAGGCTGATTCACGAAGTACGGGCCGGTTAAACGGACG
>CAYSYX010000030.1:0-40011 GCA_964435055.1 uncultured Polyangium sp.
GACAAACCGTCTGCCGATGCAGCGGCAAACCCCGGCGATTCTGCGCCGGCGGATGCTGCGGCGGGAGCGCCGGCTGTACCGCGTACGCCGCGGGTTTTTGGTCGTACTGGACCTCGCCCGAGTGGCGGAACGCGACCTGCCGGCCCCCCCGGTGGTCGTCCTGGTCCCGGAGGTCCGCGACATGGCGGGCCTCGTCCGCATCGTCCGCCGCGCCTGGATCCGGCGCGAGCGGAAGAAGGCATGCGTCCGCGTCCGGGCCCGAATGCCGCTCGTTCGGCGATGGGTCCGCGTCCGCCGCGCCCGCCGATGGCTGAAGGCGAAGCGCGAGCCGAAGGTGGTGACCGTCCGCCGCGATTCGACCGAGGTCCGCGACCCGATCGCGGCCCGCGTCCCGATCGAGGTCCACGCCCGGATCGAGGTCCGCGACCTGATCGCGGCCCGCGTCCCGAAGGTGCGGGCGGTGATCGTCCGCCGCGACCCGAAGGTGCCGCCGCCGGTGGTGATCGTCCGCCGCGATTCGACCGAGGTCCGCGTCCTGATCGCGGCCCGCGTCCCGATCGAGGTCCGCGACCGGATCATCGAGGTCCGCGACCCGATCAACGCGATGGTTCGCTCGAAGCGTCCAAGTCGCCCGAGGCGCGAGGCATCGTTCCTCCGGCCAAACCTTCGGCACCGCAGCAAGCAAAGCCTGCCGTCGTGGTTCCGCCGGCCAAACCTTCGTCGCCGTCCAAGCCGGCTCCGGCCGTCGTGACCATCATCGCGCCGCCGCCGAAAGCCAGCGGTGGTCCGCGCATTGCTGCGGCCAAACCCGCGTTGACCGCGAAAGAAGCCCTCGCTGCGAAAGCCAAAGCCGCTCAAGCCAAGGCTCCGAAAGCCACGGTTCGTACGGACGAACCTGCTCCGGCCGCTGCGGAAACGCCCGCGTTTGACCAAGCGGAACTCACGGCAACGTGGGATGCGGCGATCGAAGCAGCTCGCAAGGCTGGGGACCGCGCATCGGCTCTCGTGGATGCATGGCTCGCCGCGTCGAATGTGGAAGCAATTGCCGCAGTTGCGGAGGCTGATGCCGCACCCGGTGCTGCTCGCAAGAACGCGCGTCGTGCACTCAACGTGCTCAAGTCGCGCGGCGTTGCGATTCCGACGAAGCCGCGTGTCGCGCGTATCGATTCGCGTGCCGAAGTGGCTGTCGAAGCGACGTTCTTGCCGCCGGATTCGTCCGGAACGACGGCGATTTCGATCACCAGCCGCGATGGTGGCGGTCGTTATCACCTCGCCGAAGTGATCATTCGTGAAAACGTCGGCATCGTGAATGCAGGCAGCGCGTGGCTCAGTGGCACGCAGCTTCGCGAAGGTCGGACACGAGCGCTCGAAGGGCTCGGCGTTGCACCGGTGCAAGTGCCCGTCGATTGGGCACGAGCCCGCATCGCCGCAGCGAAGCAGCTCAACGCCGCCTCGGGCCGCATCCTTCCGCTCGGTCTCAGCGGTTGCCAAGAGCTCATCGAGCCCGCACCGGAAGCTGCTCCCGATCATCCCGTCGCGGATCTCGAAGCTGCCGTCACGAGCGAAATCGCTTCCGCACGAGCCGCCGGTTCGGACGGCCTTCACGAGGAACCCGAGTTCCGCACGTGGTTGCCGGATCGCGGCACGCTCGAAGACCTGTTGCAGCGCTTGGGTCAACGCCTCGGGCCGCAAGGCACGCAGGATCCGCAGCTCGTGAACACGGCTCTTCGTGAAGAAATGGAAAGCTCGACGGACCGTTTCTTCTCGCCGGAAGTGCGCAACGTGATCGCGACGCGCATGGTCGACGCGGCGATCTCCATTCGCGCTCGCAAAGGCAACGATCGCGCGCAAGACGTGCTCGCCGTTGCTCGCGCCGTGCGTGAAGCGGGACTCATCACGTCACCGCCGCGCGAGATTCCGTTCCTCGTCGCCTTCATGCAAAAGGGCATCAGCATCCTTGCGCATCAAGGTGGCGGATCGTTGCGCATCCCCATGGCTGCTCCGGGCGCGCAAGCACCGGCTGCACCGCCTGCTCCGCCCGCCGAAGAAGCCGTCTGATCCGCAGACGCTGCGTTTGTTGTGGGGGTGCCTCGACGCACCCCCGCATCGCTCATCCCTCCCAAGGTGCCCGCGCCAGTCCCAGCCCCACGGCGTTGCGAAACGCCAGGTGAAGCGCTCGCGTGTGCGACCCGGGTTTGCCATGCCCAACCACGGCGTCGTTCACCCGAACGACCGGCAAGATCTCTCGAAGGCTCGAGGACAAGAATACTTCGTCCGCGGCCAAGAGATCCGCCGGGAGAAGCGATGTAAATTGTACGGACAAACCAACTTGGGGAGCCAGCTCGAGCAGCTTCGCCCGAGTGATTCCAAGGAGAATGCCGGCATCGTCGGGCGGCGTGAGGAGCGTTTGTCCGCGAACGATGAAGACGTTGGACGTCGTGCCTTCGGTGACTCGACCTGAAGCATCGAGGATGAGCGCTTCATGGGCGCCCGTTTGTCGTGCCACACGCAGCGCCATCATGCCCGCCAAGTAGTTGCCCACTTTGGCGCCATGCGCGGCATCTGAAGCTCGTTCCGTTCGATACGTGATGACGGAGACTCCATCGCGATACATGGCTGCGGGCAGGCGAGTCAGCGGTTCGACGAAGATCACGCGAAACGGGCGCATCACGTTCGCCGGATCGAGTCCAAGCGGGCCGGTGCCTCGTGTGAGCATGATGCGCACGTAGCTCTCCGTGTTGCCCGCTGCGACGACGGCCTGCTCGATCTCGGCGGCCAGTTCATCACGCGGGATGGGCAGCTCGATTCCTACGAGTTCGGAAGATCGTTCGAGACGACGAACGTGTTCCTCCAAGGCGAAGGCTTTTCCGCCGTAGGTGCGGATCGTCTCGAAAACGCTGTCTCCGTAGAGGAAACCGCGATCGTACACGGAGACTTTTGCGTCCTCGGGAGCGAGGAGCTTTCCATCGACACACGCCAATCGACTCATGGCGCAAAGATGATGCGGGGTTGCCGCGGTGGCGAGACCCAATGCGCTGGGTTCGTTTCACCGCGGCGTCGGAAGAGACGTCACTTCTTGAGTTTGGCGAGCAGTTCCTTCGCGGGCGCGAAGTTCTTGTCGGCATCGATCGAGCGGTCGAGTTGCTGGATCGCCTTCTTGTCGTCGCCCTGCGCGTGGAGGATGCGGGCGATGTAATAGAAGGTCTCGGCCTTGGAGATCGGCGACGAGTCGTCGAGCTTCTGCAAGAGCAACGCGCGGAACGTCTTCTGTGCACGCTCGAAGTGACCGTCGCGAACCGGTTTGTCCTGGATGGACTCGCCGAGTTCCATCGAGAGAACGCCGAGGTCGCGGAGGATGCCCACCGAACCCGGATCGATCTTGAAGGCCACTTCGAGATCCGCGAGCGCCTTTTCCTTGTCGCCGTCGGCCAAGTACGCCTTGGCGAGACGGTGATGGATGGCGGCCAGCTCTTTCGAGCGACGACCACCGTAAGACTCGACGATCTTTTGCAGCACTTCCGCAGCCTGCTTGCCACGGCCCGATGCGCTGTAGGCATCGCACAACGTGAGGAGCAGATCGCGATCGCCCGGTGCGAGCTCGGAAGCCTTCACCAACAGATCCGCAGCTGCACCCGGGTCGTTGCGCTTGGCGAGGTGGATTTCCGCCGCCTTGCGATACAGCTGCACTTTTTGCCCATCTTCGGTCGCCACATCCGCGTCGCCTTTGATGAGACCCGCCAGCTCGGCCCAAGCTTGTTGCTTCTCGTAAAGCGCGTGCAGCTTCTTGCGAACGTCGGGGGCGCGATCGTTTGCGTTCAAACCAACTTCGAGGACCCGACGAACCGCCGCTTCGTCCTTGAGCGCCGTGTAAAGGTCGCTCAAGCGCAGAGCGATCTGCACCGCTTCGTCGCCGCTGACGCCTTCGAGCACCGTCTCGAGCGCCTTCGCCGCGTCGGCCTTGGCACCCTTCTTCTCGTGCAATCGTGCGAGCGAGAGGAGTGCTCCCTTGTGCTTCGCATCGCGTTCGAGAACCGCTTGGTACGTCTCGATCGCCTTCGGCACGTTGTTGAGGCGCTTCTCGAAGACTTCGCCGAGACGCACGCTGTAGACGAGTTCCGCCGACAAGTCGCCGCGTTCCTTGGCCAGTTCGATCTGCGAGTTGAGCAAGTCGGCGAGTTCGTCGTCGCGACCGGTCTTCTCGAGCAACTGCGACAAGAGCAGCGTGGCTTTTTCGTGCGTGCGTTCTTCGTCGAGGATCGCGCGCAGGTGCTCCATCGCTTCGCTCGTGTTGTCGAGTTTGTCGATGCAGATCTGGGCGCAGTCGAGACGCAAGTTCGCGCGTGACGAAGCCGAATCGGCCAAGTCGATGAGTCGGGCGAGAAGATCAAGGAGGTCCTTGTTCTTGCCCGCCTTCGCATACAGCTCGCGAAGCGCACCGGACGCCTTCGTGTCGTTCGGTTCGTCTTCGAAGATCTGTCCGTACAGCTCGATGGCTTTCTTGTCGTCCGCGAGTTTGTCTTGCGCAACGGCTGCCGCTCGATGCTTGAGCTCGCGAATCTTTTCGCCTTCGGCCGCGATCTCGGCTTGGCGAACAAGGAGCGAGAAGACCTCTTTGTAGTCTTCAGCCTTCTCCCGAACCTTGGTGAGTTCGGCGAGGGCCCACGCGTCATTGTCGTCCGCCTTGATCATGTCGCGAAGGATCGCTTCGGAGAGCGCGTTGTCCGCGAGCACTCCCTCGGCCAAACCCTTCGCTTCGCGGCGCAGATCCGCAGCCAGATGTTGCAGACCATCGAGAGCCGCGAGACGGCGGAGCGTGTCGACGAGCTCGCGCTCACGACCAGCCACGCGTTGCAGACCTTCGATGTTCCGCAGAATCGTTTCGCTCGTCGCGTCGTGCTTCAACGCCTGCTCGAACGCGCGTTCGGCAGCTGCGTTGTCGAGAATCTTGTCCTTGCGCCACTCGGCAAGACGCATCCACAGATCGCGTGCTGCTTCGGACGAAAGGTCTTTCTTCTCCAACACGGCCTTCTCGAGAGCGTCGGCTGCGCTGGCCCAACCACCGGTGATCGGCGCGAGTCGTTCGATTTCGGCGAGCACATCGACATCGCTCGGATCGTCCGACAACGCAGCTTCGAGCGAAGCTTGCGCCGCCTTCGGATCGTTCGATCGATCTTCGAGCACCTTCGCCAAATCGAGACGCATCCGCACGCGTTCCGTCGCCGTGCCTGCGAACTTGATGCGCTTCTCGTAAAGCTTCGCGAGAGCCGCGTAGTCCGCTTGCGACTTGTAAACGTTCTCGAGAGCTTCGGCCGCTTCCTCGAAGAGCGATTGTTCGTCCGTGAGCTTCTCGAGAGCCTCACGCGAGGCCGTGTGGTTCGGAGCGCGTTCGAGGGCTTGCTTCAACGTCGCCAAACCTGCCGACTTGTCGCCGAACGCCTCGATCTGAATCATCGCCAAGCGGTGATAGAAGCCCGCTTGTTCCGCTTCATTCGAGATGACGGCAACACGTCGTTCGAGCACATCGGCGAGAGCCTTGTTGTCGCCGATGCGTGAGTAGAGGCGATCGAGAGCTTCGAGCAACGCAGGTTCGTCGCCCGCTTGTTCAACGGCCTTCGCATACGCTTCGACAGCGCGGCGATCATCCTTGAGGTTCTCCTCGGCGATACGACCCACGCGCAACCACAAATCCTTCGCAATCGTAGCATCGAAGGTTTGTCCCGCCCGATTCGAGAGAGCATCGCAGTAACGACCGAAGCCTTCCGAACGAGCCACGAGGCGCTCGATTTCGGCATGCAGATCCGAGTCGTCCGGCGTGTCTTCGAGCGCGCGGAGCAATGCGCTTTCAGCCGCTTGCGTACGCGAGAGCTTCTCGTCTTCGACGAGGGCGATGGCGCGCAACGTCTTGGCGCGATCCGTTCCTTCGGTTTGAGCCTTGAGACGCATCTCGAGGACACCGACGAGCTCTTCCCAACGCGATGCTGCACGCAGCACCGGTTCGAGCGCATCGGCCGAATCGAGACGCAGTTCTTCACGACCTTCACCGATCGTTCGGATCGCCTTGATCGCGTGATCGTTTGTCGCGTCGTCATCGAGCACGAGACGGTAATGCTCGAGCGCATCTTGCGGGCTCGCGAGCTGATCGGCGTACAAGTCGCCAATCGCCGTGCGCAGTTTGACGCGGTCTTCTTTCGTTCCCGCGTTGGCTGCTTGGAGCTTCAAGTTGTCGAGCAGTTCGTCCCACATCTGCTCGGCGCGATAGAGACGTTCGAGCGAACCGAGAACCGTTGCATCCGCGGGTCGAGCATCGAGCGCTGCATTGAGCGAGCTGATCGCTTCACGACGATTGTTGAGCGACTTCTCGAATCGATCCGCCGCGCGAACATTGAGGTCGTAACGAAGATCCGCATCCGCACTACCCGCGAGCTCGACGCGTCGCGAGTACAACTCGACGAGTCGTTCCGCTGCATCGCGCGGTTCGTACAACGAGATGAGGGCATCGACCGTGACGGTGCTTTCCGGATCGAGTTCGAGCGCACGTTCGTACGCTTTCGTCGCTCCGTCTTCGTCATCGAGCATCTGCAGTTTCGTCTCGGCGATACGTCGCCAGATGCCTGCATTCTCGTCGTCCGAAGCAATCTCGCTCTTCTTCTCGAGGACGCCGATGACCGTCGGCCAATCCGCGAGGAGTGTGCCGAGTGTGTCCATCGACTCGAGCGGATCACGTTCGGTCGCATCGAGTGCGCTCAAGCGGCTGTACGCACCGAGGGCTCGACGAGGATCGTTGATCTTCTCGTCGTAGACCTTCGCGACAGCGGACAAGAGCTCGCGCTTCGTCATGTCGTCGTTGGTCTTTTCGGTACCTTGCTCGTAACTCTCCGCCAAACGTTCCCAAGCCTTCAGGATCGTGGCGAGTCGTTCGAGTTCCGCTCGCGTTTCTCCATCTTCCGGATCGAGGGCAAACGCTGCGCGCATCGATCGGAACGCCAAGTTGCGATCGTTGCCGCGCGATTCCCAAAGCTGCGCCGTCTCGCGAAGAACAGCGACCTTCTCCGTGACCTCCGTCGCGAGGTTGAAGCGCTCTTCATTTAGTTTGACCAGCAACCGCCAGTCATCACTGCGCTCGTACAACGGACGGAGAATCTCGACGACACGCGCCTTGTGATCGGCATCTTGCGTGAGGGCTTCGAGGTCCTTGATCGCTTCTTGGTGCCAAGGAACATCGCCGACGATCGCTTCGAGTTGATCGATCGCGGCCGAAGTGTCCTTGATCTTGTCGCGATACAACCGCGCGAGAGCCAACCGATACGGCGCACCCGCTTCACCACTCGACGCCGCTTCCGCACGTCGCAAGTAAAGGTCCGCGAGGTCCTGGTCCCGACCGAGCTCCGCGTAGAGCTCCGTGAGGGCATCGAGGGACTTCGCATCGGCATCGTCCACATCGAGGGCTGCTCGGTATGTGTCGATCGCTTGATCGAGCTGTTTGAGCTCAAACCGTTCGAGCTTCGCGATCGTATGCAGTGCGTCGAGACGATCCTTCTCGTAACGATGGTCGAGCGATGCTCGGTACAGCGCCACGCGTTCTTCGTGACGATTTTCCTTGATGAGCAAACGATCGATCAGGCCGAAAAGTTCGGTCGATTCCGGCTCGAATTCGTGCGCGCGGCGGTACCACGTGAGAGCGCTCGCGACGTCGCCGAGGTCGGCGAAAATCTCACCGGTGCGCCGGCTCAACTTCGCCGTTTGCGCGTCGTCCGCCGTCACTTCCGTCAGTTCAGCCGAGTAAATCTCGGCCAAACGTCGCTCGGCACTGGCCACCTTCGCGAGCCGTTCGAGTTCGTGCCACACGCCTTCGTCACCAAGCTCTTCGTGAAGAAGCTTCGCGACCGTTTCGAGTGCCGCCTTGTAGTCCTCGAGTTGTTCCTCATGCAGCGTCGCCAATCGCGTGAGCAATTCGCGTCGCTCCGAAGAGTCTTCGCTTGCCGCGAGACGTGCATCGAGGGCCATCTTCACGCGCGCCCAATCGGCACGACGCAAGTACACGGGCTCGAGCATTTCGCCCGCGCGTGCACGATGTTCGGGGTTCTCCGAGCATTCGAGCAACGCTTCGAGTTCGCCCACGGCACCCGCATGCGCCGCATCGATCGCCAACGCTTCGGCGAGTTCCTCGAATGCACGCGACACGTCTTCGAGACGCTCGTGCGCGACCTTCGCGATTTTCACCCGAAGCTCGGCCTTCGTTCCCACGCCGCCGTCGAGCTGACGCTCGTACAAGCGGATGAGATCCTCCCAGCGCTTTGCGTCCGTATAGAGCTTCTCGAGAGCCCCGATGGCTCGCGGATTGAGTTCGACGTCGAGAAGAACTTCGTACGTCTCGATCGCGCCGGATTGATCCTGCAAAGCATCTCGCTGCAGTTCGGCTTGGCGGAACAGAAGCTTCTTCTTCTCGTCGTCGTTCTCCGAATTGTCGACACGCTGACGCAAGATTTCGAGCAAGTTCGGCGCGTCGTTCGCTTCGGCGTACAGCTCTTCGAGCGAGATCATCGCTCGTCGATCATCGGTCTTGGCTTCGAGAGCCTTCTTGTACCACTCGATGGCGAGGGGTTTGTCCTCGAGCTTCGTCCGGGCAAGTTCGCCGACACGAAGGCGAACGTCTTGCTGCACGTCACCGTCGAGAACGTCGTCGACCACCGATCGATAAAGCTCGGCGAGCTCCGTCCAGCGCGAGGTTGCTTCGGCCAAACGTTCGACCGTTTTGATCCAATCACCGACCTCGGCTTCACCGGCTGCTTCGCGAACACCGCGCACGGCGTATCCGAAGGCTTTTGCCTTGTCGTTGAGCGGACCTTCGGCTGTACGCAGCGCCGTCTGCAACTGCTCGAGACGAACGCTCGTGTTGTCGGAGGTCTCGACTTCGATCTCGAGAACGCGCAGCAACTTCTCGCTGTCACCGTCGGCTTCGTACAGCGGATGCAACGTTTCCGCTGCATCGCGACGAGCTTCCGGATCTTCGAGCAGTGCTTCGAGCGCGGCGCGACAACGCGCGTCGCTCGGCTCCAACATCAACGCTTGGCGATACGCATCGAGTGCACCGGGCAAATCGCTCTGATGCAGTCGTCGCACGTCACCGAGTCGAGCGAACAGATCGAGACGTTCGTTGAGGTCACCCGAGAGTGACAAGTGCACATCGAGCGTGTCGGCGAGGTCCGCCCATCGTTCGGCCTTTTCGTACAACGCTTCGAGTGCCGACAACGTTTGCGGTTCCGGGCCAAACTCGTCCGAAACGTTGCGCCAGCCCGTGATGGCTCCGGCCACGTCATCGAGTTTTCCTGCCAGTGTTTCCGCTGCCCGCACCATCGTGCGTTTGCGCTCGGTCGCGTCCGTCGACAGGGTTTGTCGCGCTTCGAGGATCGCCACGAGCTCGCGCCAGTTCGCCGTTCGTTCGTAGAGACGCTCGAGGGCCGCGAGAGCTTCGTGATCCTCCGGATCGTCCGACATGCGCGAACGCCATGCGCCAATCGCCTTGTCGGGCGCATCGAGCACGGACTCGTACACCTCACCAATGCGTCGATACAGCGCCCGGCGTTTGTCGAGGTCTGCTTCAAGACCCACTTCCACCGCGAGCACTTCGGCGAGCGATTCGTGTTTGCCCTTGCCCGTGTAGATCCGCGCGAGCGCTTGCGCCGCCGGAATCACCAGGTTCGGATCACCCGGATCGATCGCGAGCACACGGCGGTACACCGCTTCGGCACGATCCAAATCGTTCAGCATGTCCTCGCAGATGCCTGCGACGACCATGAGAATCTCGCCCTGCGTCGACGGCGTCGTGCTCGCATCCGCAGCGGACGTGAGCACCTGCGCCATCTTCTCGTGTTGACCAAGTCGACGACCGATCTCCACGAATCGATCCCGCACGGTCGTATCTTCGGGTTCCAGCGGGACAAACTCGGCCCACGTTGCAAACGCGCCGGCATCGTCCTTCAACCGCTCGTCGCGGAGCGTGCTCACTTGACGGAGCAAGTCGCGTCGCTCTTGTTCATCCGTCACGCCTTCGCGACGAATCTCCAAGACGCGAACGAGGTTGCGAACGTCATCACGCGCTTCGTAAACAACTTCGAGCACGCGAGCTGCGCGCTGACGCAAGCTGCCCACTTCGAGCAAACGCTCGACCAGCTGGCGTGCATCCGGATCGTTCTGGCGCAGTTCGAGCACGCGCTCGAGATGCTCGAGCGACTTATCCGGCTCGTGCAGTTTGTCCAGGTAGATGCGACCAAGGTTCAACTTGATCGCCGCCGACTCCTCGTCCGTCGCCGTTTCGAGACGTCGTTCGAGTAGCGCCGCCAAATCCTTCCAACGCGCTTCACGCTCGTAGAGCCGCTCGCACGCGTTCAACGCGGGCACGTACAACGAGTCGAGCGTCAGGATCCGTTCGTAATAACGAATCGCTTTCGCCGCATCGCCCATCGTGTCTTCCGCGATGATCGCGACGTCGTTCAACAAATCGATCCGCGTCGCCGGATCGGGCGTCCCTTGCGCCGCCTTGTCGTACAGCGCTTCGAGTTCGCCCCAACGTTCGGCGTTTGTCAGGATCAACTTGAGCCGCGAGAACGCACGCTCGTTCGTCGGATCCACGGCCAGCACGCGATCGAGGTACGGCATTGCGCCTTCAGGATCGCCAAGCTGTTCGTCGTGGAGCTTCGCTGCGCGCTCGCACAGCTCGATCTCCACATCATCCGGAAGCTTCGCGGCTCCTTCGGCATTACGCGCCGCCACGAGATGCGTGCGATACGCCTCGGCCAA
This sequence comes from uncultured Polyangium sp., assembly GCA_964435055.1. Lineage (GTDB taxonomy): Bacteria > Myxococcota_A > Polyangia > Polyangiales > Polyangiaceae > Polyangium. The sequence continues at coordinate 10,798 of CAYSYX010000030.1, forward strand.
GTCGGTGGGTCGTCCCGAACGCTGCGCCAACTCCGACGCGCGATCCCAAACCGTCAACTCACCGGCAAACTCGTTGAGCGCACCGAGGACGACATCGAATGCCGTTCCCGCCGCACGCAGCTTCTCTTCTTCAACGTCGGCGAGTTTCAGGAACAGCGCCAAACGCGTGCTCGTATCCGTCTCGGATTCGAGCAACACGCGAAGCGCATGCGCCTCTTTGCGAGCATCGCCCGTTTCGGCGTACTCGATCGACAACACCTGGGCCGTACGCGCTCGCGTATCGGGTTTGTCGAGGAGCTTGGCGAGGATGTCGACGGCTTCGCGATCGTGCGGAACGATCTCGAGCGCTCGAACGGATGCATCGAAAGCATCGACATACCGCTCGAGTTTTTCCAAGTACAACGTCGCCAATTCGACTTCGCAACGCGCACGTTGGTCGCCGTCCGACACATCGCGATGACGAGCAACGACTTCCGCCGCCGCCGCCGCTTCTCCCGCAGCGATGAGCAATCGCGACAACGCTCGGAGCGCATTTCCTCGCGCCGGCGTCACCTCGACGACCTTGCGCAACAACGCGATCGCTTGCGCTTGATCGTTGAACACTTCCTCTTCGAGCGTCGCCCACTCTTCGAGGATCTCCGCTCGCGCTTCGCCCTCGACCTGATCGGCACGGAGCTGGAAGAGCCAACGCAGATCGTCCTTCTTCTCGTTCGCACGGAGCAACCCGTCGAACTCGCGGATCGTCTCTTCGTCCGTCGGATCGGCTTGCACGAGCTCGCGGTACGTCGCCGATGCTTCGTCCACTTTGCCGAGCTCGCGGGCATACACCTCGGCCAAACGCAGCTTCAGCATGCGGCGTTGCGACGCGTCGATTTCTTCGTCGCGCTTCAGCCGAGCTTCGACAGCCTCGACAAACGGTGCCCACGAATTCGCCGCGCGACTCCAAGCTTCGAGCAGCGACAAACCATCTTCGCTCGCATCGAGTTCGTACGCACGACGCGCATACCCGAGCGCCTTGTTCTTGTCGGCAAGAGGACCACCGGTCACGGCGGCGAGCTTGCGCAACATCGACACGCGTTTTTCGTTCTCGTCCGTTGCGCCGAGGAGGATTTCGTAGAGCGCAGGAAGTCGCGCCCACTTCTCTTCCTTCTCGTAAATCGGAACGAGCGCAGCGGCGGCGCGAGCATCCGTCGGGGCGACACTCAACACGCGTTCGTAAGAACGAACCGCACGCTCGGGGGCACCAAGCTGCTCTTCGTAAATGCGCGCGGCGCGGAACGAAATGTCGAGTTTGACCGAGGCCTCCGGCGACTTGTCCGCCGCGGAAGACAAGAACTCGACGAGCCCTTCCCAGTCGCTTTGCGACGCATAGAGCTCTTCGAGACCGTCCCAATCACCCGACGCGACATACGCTTCACGGAGCACGCGAAGCGCGCGTGCATGACCGGGTTGAAGCGCGAGCACACGTCGCCACGTACGCGCCGCGGCAACCGGATCCTTGAGCTTCTCCGCATACACCGTGCCGAGCTTCTGCAACGCATTCAGCTTGGCCGTGTCGTCGCTCGCCACGTCCACACGACGCTCGAGAACTTCGGCAACCGTCGCGAAATCCTTGTCGCGCTCCGCTTGCTTCTCGAGGGCATCGAGCACGCCGCTCGTCGACGGATCGATCTCGAGGATCGCCTTGTAGTGCAAGATCGCATCGGCACCGCGATCGAGACGTTCGGCGGCGAGTTTCGCCATTTCCGTGAGCAGCTCGATACGCGCCGCACCTTCCGAGTTCGGAAGCTGCTTCTCGTACAGCGAGTACAACTGCGGCCACGAACGACGCTTGAGGTACAGCTCCTTCAGCTTCTGCTGCGCTTCGTCGTCGTTCGATTCGACCTCGAGCAACGCTTCGTAGGCCGAGACCGCGTTTTGCACGTTGGAGAACTGATCGATCCAGCGGCGAGCAACAGCGCGGTAGAGCGTCGCCTTCTCGCTGGGATCATTCGACAGCTCGGCCAACTTCTGCTGATACGCGAGCAAGTCGCGCCAACGTCCGAGACCTTCGTAAATGCGCACGAGCTCGCGCACGGCATCGATGTCGCGTTCGTCAATCTGAACGATCTGCGTCAACACCGTCACGAGCGCGGCGTCGTTCTTCGCTCGATCACGATAGATCGACGCGATGTCGCGCAAGATCTGAGCGCGGGCTTGCGGCTCCGTCGCGGGCGTTCGTTCGAGCTCTTGGCGGTAGAGCTCCACGAGAGCGTTGTAGCCCTCGGTTTGCATGTACAAACGCTTGAGCGCATCGCGCGCATCGCGATTGTCCGGATCGGTACGAAGAATGTTCTTGTACTGGTCGATCGCCTTGTGCGCGTTCTCCGTCGACTCCGCCAACTTGGCCAGCTCGGAAGCGATCGCGCGTTTGTCTTGACCATCCGGAAGCGCCCGCTGTGCGTCCGTCAAAATCGCATACAGACGGGCCTTGTCGCCTTTGGCCAAGAGGTGTTCCCGGAAAAACGACAACATCCCCGCGTGCGTCGGATCGGTCCGACGAACCCGATCGAAATACGGTTCGGCAGCTTGCGGCTGACTCCGCATGCGCCAATGCACCATCGCGATCTGGATGAGCACACCGAGCTCGTCGCCGGGTTTGACCCCGCCACCTTTGAGCTGATCCTCGTAAAGGGCAACGAGTTCGTCCCACTGTTCTCCCTTGGAAAACAGTTCGGCGAGGTACGACAACGCGTCGGCTTGACCGGGTTGCAGATCGAGCACTTGCGCGTACGCGTCGCGAGCTTTTGCTTGGTCGTCGAGTTTGACCGAGGCGACGCGACCGAGTCGAAGACCTGCGGCGATGCGATCTTCTTTGGTTGCTCCTTCGCGAAGCGTGATCGTGAGAGCGCGAGCGACACCGTCCCAGTCGTTCGACTTGCCACTCGACACTTCGAGCAACCTTGCGGCGCGACCATTTTTCGGATCGAGCGCCAAGGCGAGGTCGAGCAGCTCGGCGATGCGATCGCGAGCTTCTTCGCGTGCATAACGGAACGCGACATCGGCGGCGCTCACGAGCAGCGAACTCTTGAAGGCCGGAGTGTCGGCACTTTCGGATTCGGCGACGTAGCGATCGACGATCTCGCTCCACTTTGCCCGTTTGGCTTCGTCTGCTTCGACAGCTTCATTGCCGGTCTCATCGTCCGGTTGAAGCTCGAGCAGACGGCGATACGCAGCGAGCGCCTTGTCGACGTCGATGAGTTCGTCCTGGTAGATGCGCGCGAGCTCGGATTGCATCGGCGCTTCGACAGGCGTGCCTGTAGCAAAGGACATCTCGAGTTCGAGAAGCTTTGCGACGGCTCCCCATTCTCGTCGCTGTTCCTGCTTGGCCCGTGCGAGCCCCAGCAAACGTTCAACGTCGTCGCTCGACGTATCAGGGGCGGTTACGGCCTCTGCAAGATCATTCCAGGCCGCCTCGTTCTCGGGATCTGACTGCAAGACCCCAAGGGCCATGCGAATTTTCTCAACGCTCATCGTTACCCCGGTCCGCGAAGCTCATCGACACGATCAGCCGGTCACCCTGCACCGCAGCTCGTTGGACGGTGCGGGGCATCCTGCCGCCCTCCGTTTTCTCGCCCACGACAACCACGTCGTGCGTGACGAAATCGGACGTTGACACGATGACCAGACAGCTCGCACTCCACCCGCCTTGATCGTCGGATGAAGTCACCTCGGATTGTTTTTTGACGCGGGGCGACTCTACGCCGTAGCGGACTGCCGTTTCAAGGTTCCGTCTCCGATCTGCGAACGTGACGCCGCGGCAACCGACAAAGTTCACCCGTTCAGTGTTCTCGGTCGATTCGGATCGCTTCGGCGTCCTTCGCCCCAAACCCCACGCTTCGACTCGTCCGCCGCGGTTCCCCGCAGCGTGACCTTGGGTTATCAAGCCGGATCATGAACGCTTCCTCGGTCAAACGTATGGGTGTCCTCGGCGCCGGGCAGATGGGGCGCGGGATCGCACAGGTCGCCGCTGCCGCAGGTGTCGAAGTCGTCCTTTGCGACGCATCTCTCGAGCTTGCCGAAAAGGGCAAAGCTCAAATCGCCGCCATCCTCGGCAAACAAGCCGAGAAAGGAAAAATCTCACAAGACGAGGTGAATGCTCAGGTTGGGCGAATCACGCCGGCCGGAGCCATCGCCGACTTTTCCTCTGTTGACATTGCGGTCGAAGCAGCCACCGAAAACGTCGACCTCAAGCTGCAACTGTTTCGAGCTGCCGATGCGGCGCTTCCCAAAGACGCCATCCTCGCTTCCAACACGTCGTCGATCTCGATCACGCGTTTGGCCGCGGCAACCTCACGCCCAAGTCGCGTCATCGGCATGCATTTCATGAACCCCGTTCCGCTCATGAAACTCGTCGAAATCGTGCGTGGCGTGCAAACGGATCCGAGCACGTTCGAAACCGTCCGCGAGCTCTCCGTTCGATTTGGTAAAACCGTCATCGTTTCGGAAGACAGACCCGGCTTCCTCGTCAACCGCATGCTCATCCCGTTCCTCAACGAAGCATGCTTCACGTTGCAAGAAGGCGTCGGCAGCGCCGAAGACATCGACGCCGGTGCACGCCTCGGTCTCAATCATCCGATGGGCCCGCTCGAACTCGCCGACTTGATCGGCCTCGATACGGTGCTCGCCATCGCCGAAGTCCTCCATCGCGACATCGGCGACGACAAGTATCGCCCCGCGTCGGTCCTGCGCAACCTCGTGGCTGCGGGATGGCTGGGCAAGAAGACCAAACGCGGCTTCTACAACTACGACGACAAGGGCCAGAAGATCGTTCGTACCTGACCAACCCTCGTCGTCGAGTCTGTACGGACAAACAAATCACCGTCCGTGAAAAACCGGCTTCGTCTTCTCCACGAACGCCTTCATGCCCCCGCGCTGATCCTCCGAACCGAACAACACCGCAAACGCTTGCGCTTCGAGTTCACAGGCGCTCGTCATGTCCAGCGTCTCGCCGTGCAACATCACGCGCTTGGCCGCGGCGACCGCCAAAGGTCCACGCGACGCAATCTTCTGCGCCACATCTCGCACGCGCGTCAGCAGATCCGTACCCGGACAAACTGCATTCACGAGCCCCATTTCCAGCGCCTGTTGCGCGGTGATCATGTCGCCCGTGTAGATCAACTCGCGCGCTTTCCCGATGCCGACTCGACGCATCAACCGTTGCGTTCCGCCAAACCCGGGGATCACACCGAGGTTCACTTCGGGTTGTCCGAGCTTCGCGTTCTCCGCCGCGTAGATGAAGTCACACGCCAGCGCCAGTTCACACCCGCCACCCAGGGCAAACCCGTTCACCGCCGCGATCACGACAAACGGTAGCGACTCGATTTGATGACATAGCCGCTGACCCGCGTCGGCAAATCGTTTCGCCTCCACGGACGTCAGCGAAGCCATCTCCGCGATGTCTGCACCGGCGACAAACGCTTTGCCCGTGCCCGTCAGGATCGCCACGCGCACGGCTTCACCCTCGGTCGATGTCGCCAGCGCATGCAGCGCCCGACTCAGATCCGCAATCACTTGGGCGTTGAGCGCGTTGAGTTTGTCAGGACGATTGATCGTGATCGTCGCGACGGCCCCGGTTCGTTCCACCAACACAAGCTCGCTTTGCATCATGCCCAGCCCCTACCAGGCTCGAGTCGCGTCGCAAAGCGAGCTTGTCGTGATCCCGCCGGGCAAAAAAAAGGCCGCACAGCGCACCGGTTGGGGGGGGCGGACCGATACGCGCGCGGCGCGAACCACTTTGACATCGAATGCCACCTTGTCGACCGAAACGCACGATCATCTTCCGCGCGTGATCCAACGAAGCTCCGCGCTTTCCTCGTCGTTGATCGGCACCACGCGCTCGGCACCTCGAGGCATGCGCAGACGACAATAGATTCGCTGAGATGCGTGGATGCGCGTCGGCGATGTTACGAACACGCCACGACGAGTCTTGTATGACCCGCGACTCGAGGCGAAACTCGGCGCATGGTCCCCACCAAAGCCGGATTGAATCGGCTCCTATCCCAAATCCTCACGCGAGATTCCGACATCGATGGCTTCGTCAATCGATGTTTCCCCAGTTTGGTGCGTCGTATCGCTCGTGGCGCCGATGGTCCGGCCAAGATTGCCATCCTGGTCGAGAACACCGATACCAAGGTGTTGCTGGACAAACTCACGAGTCTTCACGGGGGTCTTGTTGCAAAAAACGAGCACCTGCTCGTGGAGGGCAAACAGGTTGTCGGGGCTGAACTTCCCGAAGTTGGACCGCTGTTGGGTCGCGAGGACCAGCTCGCGGATCTCGTCGCGCACGCGCTGACGGACAAACCCTTGCCGACGCTTCTGACGGGGCCCGCGGGTGCGGGAAAGACGGCCCTCGTTTCGGGATTGCTGCATGCGCCGACCGTCGTCGAGCGATTTGGAGGCCGTCGGTACCTCGTGCATCTCGATACGGTCCGCGACGAACAGGGCGTTCTCGTGGCGATTTCTCGGGCGCTCGACACGGCGCCCCTGGCTCCTTTGCGCTTGCGGATCGTCGAGGCTTTGCGTCGCGCTCCGGCGATCGTCGTTCTCGACGACGTCGATGTGGCGTTTGCCAACGCGCCCACCATCCAAAACCTGCTGACCGAGCTTGGCGGTATTGCCGGAGTGGTCATCGTCATGACCAGCCGCGCCTCGGAAGCCAACGTCGAAGGCGTTCGATTGGTGAATATCTCCGCCCCCGCCGCGGTGTCTCCGTCCGAGCGAACCGAGGCTCATCAGCGCATTCTTCCGCTTTTGGCGATATTGCCCAATGGTGTGGGTGCCGAAGATGGTGCGGTATTGCCGGCGGCGATGGATGCGGCGGCGCGTGCCGAATTGCGCGCGTCGAGCTTGGTGACGAACTCCGGCGGGCGTATTCGATTGCGACGTGCGGTTCGAGAAGGCGTCGATATCGCAACGGTTTCCGAAGAAGACGTCGTTCGAGCCACGTACCATTACACGTCGATTGCTTTGGCTCACGGTCCGAAAATCGGCTGGCCCGATTCGGAAGCGTCGGCATCGCGATTGGCGCAGGACAGCGACAACATCGAAGAGATGATTTTGCGTGGTTTTTCCGGACCACATCGTATTGCCGCCATCGACGCAGCGGTCGCCATTGCCACGTTCATTGGTTCGTCCGGGCATTGCACGCCGAAAATGGTGGAGAAAGCTCGTGAATCGGCCAAAGAGAATGGCGACAAACTCGGCGAAGCGGAGTGCACGCAAGCGCTCGGAGATATTGCGCTGGCTCGTCATCAGAGCGAAGAAGCCCGCAAATGGTTCATTGAAGCGTTACCGCTTTTCGGACAAGCTCACGCCGGGCTCAGCATTGCGGCGTGTCTCGTGCGCCTCGGGGACTTGGCGCTCGAACGAGGCGACGCGGAAGATGCCCGAGCTCGTTTTACCGCGGCGATTCCCGTGTATCGAAGCATTCTCGATAAGTTCGGCGAAGGCACGGTCGTCAAGAGCCTTGCCGAATTGGCAGCGCAGCAAAATGACCACGCCGAGGCTCGGAAACAATTCCAAACGGCTCTCGGGCTTTTCGAGGCTGTTGGAGAAAAGAACGAGGCGACGTTGTGCCGCAAAGGCATTGCGGATGCGGCGTTTCATTCCAACGAGCACGAAGATGCCCGCGTCATTTACGAAGAAATCGGCCCGACGCTCGAAGAAATGGGCGATCACGTGGCTCAAGCCGAATGCCTGCACAACCTGGGCGATATCGCCTTCGCCAAAGCGCAGCACCCGGCGGCGACGGCGTTTTACCAAAAAGAACTCCCTTTGCGGAAAACCTTGGGCGACAAGCTCGGCGAAGGTGCGTGTATGGCGGCGCTTGGCGATGTCGCCATGGCGGCGAGCGAAATCGAAGACGCGCAGGCGTATTATCATGCCGCGTTGCCTCTGTTGCGGGCCGCGGATGAGAAATACGGCATGGCCAATTGCATTCAAAGCCTTGGCGATATTGCGTTGACGCGCATGGATCAAGACACCGCCCGCGATAATTACGAGCAGTCGTTGTTCTTGTTCACGCAGCTCAAAGATGGATATTCCTTGGGCTGGACCCATTATCGCCTCGCGCAGGTCGCCGGGGATCCCGACGTATTCAAGACTCACCTCGCCGACGCGCGAAGTGCTTGGCAAAGCGTCGGTCGCGACGACCTCATCAAAGAAATGTCCGACGAATTCCCCGGCGTGCTTTCCTGATTCGCCGACGCGTCAACGACGAAAGCGCTCGTCCCTCCCGCCGTTTCTGATATCATCCGCCGCCGAGGAACCGTTTCCTCGTCCTGCATCGAGAGACTTTCGTGAACGATCTGTCCACGTTGTTTGTCTGGGCGAATCTGCCCTACATCATTGCGTTCACGATCGCCGTTGTTTTTGCATTGCTGCAAATGACCGGCATTCTCGGGCTGCTCGTCGGCGATGCCGACCATGACGCGGATCATGACGTCGATGCCGATGCGGATCATGACCTCGATGCCGACGCGGATTCCGACGTCGATGCGGATCACGATGTCGACGCCGACGGTGATCACGATGCGGATCATGACGCGGACCACGATCAAGACGGCGGGATTGGCGGGAAAATTTTGGTGGACCTCGGCGTGGGACGCGTCCCATTTTCGACGTTATGGCAAGCCTTCACCATTACGTTCGGAATTGCCGGTCTGGCCATCAATTCGCTCGTTCTAGCGCCTCGCGGTGCCATTACGACAAGCTCGCTCGCCATGACGATTCCCCTGTCGCTTTTGGCCGCTTATGCGCTCACGCGGACGCTGACGCGCGTGCTCGGGCGCGTGCTCGCGGGCGAACACGAAGAAGCTTCGAGCCGCAAGGACCTCATCGGTTCCACAGGTACGGTGATTTCGAGTCAAGTGACGAGTGAATTCGGCGAAATTCGAATCACCGATCCGGCCGGTCGATTCATGCACGTGATTTGTCGTATTCGCGAAGCGGAAACGGCCATTCCGATGGGAAAAGAAGTCGTGGTCGTCGATTACGATGCGAAGACCGGGCACATCTTCGTGAGCCCCTTGGACCTCGATTCCATCGAAAACAAGCCCAAGCGCCTAAAATCAACCGCGCGCGTCGTGGCAGAGAAACCCGAAATGGATGAATCGCTCGAGCAAGCCGAAGACGAGGCCGTTCAGGAAGCGCTGAAGAAGCGTCATTGATACATACTTATTGCGTCGCGTAAGCGATGCAATGCACGGGTCAAGGGCCTGGGCCCTTGCGGGGTCGAGGGGCGGGGAGCCCCTCGTGGGGTTTGGGGCAAAGCCCCTGGTTGAACATTTGATTACGGTTTTTCCAGGAAAAACGGATTTGTCGCGGCAAACGGTCGACGTCCCGGGTGCAGCGGAGCCAAGTCTTTTTCGCCTTTCGCATGAAAGACGACCCAATTGCCTTGTTTTGCCGCGTCCAGCGTCACCTTCACCTGATTGACGAATTTCTTGCCGGTGCCGGCACCCATCGGCAACAAATCCTCCACCGACTTCGATTCGCCATTCACGAGCACTTCGAGCTTCGTGGCATCGATGTAACTCGGCGCTTGCACGGTCACCGTAAAGGTCGCCGTACCATCGGCCGCCGTTTTGACCACTTGTCCCGGCTCTTCACCGTTCGGGCCGGAAACCGTCATGAACAAGCCTCCCGAGATGAGCGCCGGACCGTTCGCCACTTTGTCACGCACGATGGTTTTGCTCAATTTCTTGGGATCATCGTGACCGAAGTTCAGGCACGTGCGCGGATACCCCACGGGACTCGAACGTAGCGCGTGGCTGTCCGAACTGCCCACGGCCCAGTATTTCATCCCGTGGTTGAGCAGGGCAAACCAATCCGCAACGGACTCTTCGCGATTCGCCTCGAAGTCCGAATCATTGAAGACCTCGATGGCGTCGAAATCGTCGCTCCAGAAACCATCTTTTCCGGTGCCCGTGTTGCGGTCGAATTGAGCGGCGCTGAAGTACGCGCCAAACCCGCTGCCGCTCGGATGATTCACGATGAGCACCGGATTGTCCGGCAAAGCGCGGACGAGCGCAAAGACGTCTTTCGGATCCTTTCCGACCCAATCCACGGCGCCATTGTTGGCATTCTTTTGCTCCGGCGTCATCGGCACGACTCCGAAATGGCCCCACGTAAATGTCGTCAATTCTTCCGAAGCCATTCCAAAAGCCCATTTCGTCATCCCCATTTTTTCGACGATCGGGCCGAAATCGAGCACCCATTCGTGTTCGCTCGAAATGGGAATCTCCAAGCCGTCGGCGATGGCCCCTTGCACTTTGTAATCGATGGGATCGTTCGAATCCGCGGACAACGCCGAATGAATGTGAAAATCGGCGCACATATAGCCCGTCGAATCCACGGAATGTTCGAGCACCGCGTCGACGTTCGTCGTTTCTCCCGGATTGACGATGACCTCCGTGTCCAGGATTTCCCATTCGTAGCCGCGCGTAACGACGACCCGATGCGTTCCCGGCGGCACCGTGATCGTGGCATCTCCATTCATCACGAACAATTGATGCAATCGACCATTCTTTTCGTCTTCCACGCCGAACGTGTCCGGTGTTTCGCTCTCCGGCATTGCAGGAATGACTTGTACCCGCACCGGCAACGCTTCATTCGAACCTTTGTCTTTGGCCACGACATGAATCGTCCCGTGCGCATCGAGCGGAATGGTCACGTCCGTCTCCTGGGCCGTAATGCCAAACCCCGGATGCGTCGCAAATCCCCGCTTTTGCGGCACGATCGTCATCGGTTCGTCGGGACGCACATGCACGGTGAAGGATCCGTCGGCCCGTGTTCGGGCCCGTGTTTGGTATTCGCCTTTGGCATCGAGCACGTGGACCCAAGCGTCGCCGACGGCTTCGCCCATGCTGCTCGTGACTTTGCCTTTGACTTCGCGATAAGGAGTTTCTTTGGCGACGCGCCGAATGGCTTCCTGAAGACCGTCGTAATCGGGACCTCCGGCGATGATTTCCGCGCGATCCAGGATCTTTTGCGTGCATGCGGGAGCCAAAAATCCCGGGCCGTAAAAGAGCGAAAAGCCGCTTATGGTCAAACCATAAGAGAACTGCTCGCCGGGCATGCGAAAGGCGAAATTCCACGGACCGCTGTCGAAACCTACGTAATCGACTTTGCCCTTGGGTTCCGTATACCCGAATTCACGCGTCACCATTTGGGATTGATTGTACTGGAAAAAGCCAAACAACTCGTCCATGGTAAATTGATTGCCGAAATCCACGTCTTCCGTCGTCGAATTGGCAATACCGACACGCATCGTCACGCGTTCTTCACCCGGGCGCAGGACGAAATCATACGCGGCATCGAACCCGTAGCGGCGTGGAAACAACTTCTCCAGCGGGCCCTGCATGAATGGAATGCCTTCCAATTTACCGACGACCCGGACGATCGCTTCATCGCCTTTCGACCCATCGGAAAGGACGGTGATGCTCGTCGGATTGATCATTTCAATGGACAACCCGGTCAACGTCTCGACATACCGGGACAAACCTTTGGGTTTTCCGTCGTCACCGATCGCATCAATGCCCAGAATTTCGCCGCCGAATCGAGCGTATCCGTCGCTCAGCCCTTTGTCTTCGATGTAAACGGCGATTTTGTCATTGGCGAGCACGAAATCACCGATATCGATATGCTGCCGCCCATGGGCCGGTTGCGCAATTCCGTCCAGCGTTGCAATTCGCCCCGCACGCGCTTGACCTGCGGCTTTTGCGCCGAAAGGATCGGCATGGCCCTTGGGATCTCCCACTTCGAATGCCGCGGGCGCTGTCGCACACACGCCTTCCAGAGGCGGCTTGACGAGCTCCGCGGGTTGGCTGCACGAGAGCACGCACGGAGCCACAAGGAGCAAACCTCGAATGGATATGGCGCGAGAAAGAGCTGGAAGCGATCGGCGCATGGGGCCTCCTCGAGAAGAACGCGACTTGGTCGAATAAAGTCATGCGTCCTTCGGCGCAAAGTTGAGCGATGATGGTAGTGCATTTCGAGGCGCGTCGGAAGTCCCCAAACGGGAAATCACCGTCGGCCTTCGACCGCCGTCCACACGGATTCCATTGCCTCGGCAACCGCCGATGATTCGTGCTTCAGCACAAAAAACCATTTCGACGGTGTGAGCAATGCATCGGGCAACAGGCGTTCCAGCAATTCGATCGCATCCGCTTTCCGCCCCAAATCCGTGCCGCTCAATTCGCTCACCACTTCGGCGATCGTGGACAACACCAAGACGATCGCTTCGGCATCCGGTGACGTGATGGGTTTGTCCTCATTGCCGCTCGGCGGAACCATTTCGACTTTGGGAAACCACTTGGCAAAACGATTCTCGAGATTCCGGCGATCGCGATCCGCCGCTTCCCGAAGAGCGCGTTGACCTTCCCCCGACATGGATGCTTCGACGGCAATGCCCAGTTCCGCTTCGGCCTTGGTTTTTTCCGCGTGCGCATCCGCATCCGCGAGGGCCGCTTCGACGGCCGCCGCGTGTCGCTGTTTGGCCAGACCATCCAATTCCTCGACCAAACCTCCAAGCTCCGCTCGCAACTTGGCCACCCGAGCGTCCAGCGACAAACCTTTGTCGCCGGCGTCCTCTTCGACATGAATGGACGGTCCGAAAAACGTTTTACCTTCGCATATCTCCACGAGCGCGTCGTCGTCCAAGTAATGATAAAATGCGCGTTCTCCTCGGGCGCGTTGTCGCGCGACGATCGCCTTGAGCGCCGTGTTTTCCAATCCGAGCGCCACGACGCTCACCGCGATGGGCACATCGCCCACCGCCTCGCGTGCCTTTGTAATCACTTCCTCCCGAACCGCCGCATCCCCGTCGGTGACCAATACGATTTGCGCGCGGGCCAAATCCGGATCCGCCTCTTTGGCTTCCCGAATCGTCTCGAAACTCGACAATAGCGCGTGTTCGATATCCGTACCGCCTCGCCAAACCTTTTCCGCCACGTTCGTCATGGCCTCGAAAGCCGATTTTCCGTCTTCGACCTTGACGACGGGGTGTATTTTCTTCGTGAAATATCGATAATGCAGCGTTACCCGCACCTGCCGATTGCCCTCGGCATAACGTCGGGCCAGCGTACCGAGCTCGCCGAGCAAAATCGCGTCGCGCACTCGCGCTCGCGAACCGTTTTTCCCGTCCTCCAACATGGAACTGGACCCGTCGAGCACATAAATGCGCGCTTCCCCCACGAGCTGCGTGCGTGTGCGTTTTTTGACTTCGGTCGCGACGAACCTACGCGCCAAAAGCCGCCCTTCGGCCAAAGAAAGAAGAATCATGCGCGGATCTTCGATGACCGCCGACGGAATATCCGTAATGTCTCGAGCGGGCATCAGAATCATGTCCGGCGTCGGATGTCGTACCACTCGGACAAACGTTTCCGATTCGGTTACGCGCATGGGGGCCAGCGGAACGCCGACATCGACGGCGCCGTCAATGGCGCACAGCGCCGCATGCATCTCGTGTTCTTTTTCCGGGGACAACCATTCGAGCGCCAGCAGGCGGTAGGTTTTTTCTTCAGCCGATTCACCTTTGACAGGGCGTTTCTGGATTTGTCGCGCGTTCGTGTAGCCCTCGGAGATGGCTTGCATCGCCGCCGCTCCGTACATTTCTTCGCTCGACCGCCGCAAAGAACGAAGTTTGTCCGGTCCGGTGGGTTCGTCATCCCCAACGCCCAATTGATCGAGCGCTTTTCGCGTCAATCCGGCGCCTCTTTCATCACCCGCGGCCAAGGACGCGCCATCGAGCGCTACGAGCGCCGTGTGCAGACGTTGCCGTTGACCGATGGCCAGCGCTTCTTTGGCTTGGTGCAACAAACCTTTATGCGGTGACAAACCGGCCGCTTCGAGTCGATCGATATGCGCGATTTCAGCCGCAAAGTGTTTCCGCCGTACTTCCACGCCGTCGTGGGCCAGCGGCAAGGCCGCCGCGGCGTCGAGGAGCAATTTGCGTCCCGCTTCCAAAAGTCGCCGCCGACGTGCCAAGAATTCGGTCTCACCTCGCGCCGATTCCAACAAATGATCAATGGCCAAAAGCTGGGCTTCGACGAGCCGTTCATCTTCGATCGAGCCGGGTTTGTCCGCGGCCTCCGGCGTGGGGGTCGCCGCCGGTTTGTCTTTCTCCGCAGGCGCACCTTTGCCTGCCGTTTGTCCGGGCGCCGGACGCGTGTCAATGGCCAAAGGCGCGGCGATACGCACGGTTTCAATGGCTGCGGCAATTCGACGTGCGGCTTCGTTTTTCTCGTCCAGAGCAGCTCGGGAAGCCCGCACCGTCACTTCATACAAACGCCGCACCCACGCCGCATGCGCCAAAGGCACTCGCCCGTAAACAACCAATGTTCGTTCGAGTCCCTCGACGTTGTTTTCGAGCTCGTCGACCGCGTCGTCGTAGAGTTTTTCCACGCGACGCCAATCGAGATGCGCGGTTTTGGGGGCGCGCAACAAATCGAGCAAGGCCGCGATCTTCGCGGTTTTCAGCTTCGGTCGATAACCGATGGCTTTGAGCAGAGGTTTTACGAGCCGAACGATCGGCGCTCGAACACCTTGCGGACCGGCGACGAGTCCTTCGATGCGGGTGGCGATTTCATCGAGCCGATGGTCGGTCATGGTTCATTTCGATCGCAATGAGCTCGACCATTGCGCATCCGAACGGCTTTGGAACAAGGCCGTCACGACATTGCGTGTTTTTTGGTCGAAAGCTTCGATGCGTTCCCGCACGGCGACGACAGCCGGTTCTTGACGCGGAAAAACGTCTCCGATGAGGCGGGATTCGAGCGCGAACCTCGTGAGCGCGGAATCGTCCCACACGATATCGAAAAATCGTGATTCGACGATGGCGCGCAATCGACTCTCCGTGTCCGTGCCTTGGGTTTGCAGGAGGTCCCAGAATTTTTCCAAGAAATCGAGCGCTCGCGAGATCCGCGCCAAGTCCCCGGTCACCACTCGTTCCTGAATGGATTCCGGAAGTTTTTCGCACATCGCCGCAATGGCGGCCGCCGCTTCCGTCGGATTCGTCAGATCCTTGAACATGACCGGCACGGCGAGCAACGATACTTCGGCCAACGTATATGCGGAAGAGACGCGTTGTTCCGCGGCTCGTAATCGATGATAACCGTCGAAATCCGGTTCCACCTGCTTCATGGATTTTCTCGCGTCGCCTCGAAGGAGCGCTTCCGCCGTCCAAGTCAAAAAGTTTTCCGGCGAAATGGCGCTTTCGAGTCCCGCTTTTCGTAGGAGCTTTGCCAAGGAATCGACTTCACGAACCAAGGCGCTCCGATCGGTCGCATCGAAATCGGCGAACACCGCTTCCACCAACGGCCCGATGCGGCGACCGGCGACTTTCGACTTCAATGCCGACGGTTCGCTGCGTAAAACGCTGAGGCGCTTGGCCATGGCGTCGATTCGATCGAGCTCGGGTGCAATGGCGGCCAAGACCTCCGTGAGCACGCGTGAACGCCCGCTTTTCAAGGCTCGAGAAACGACGGCGCGAAATGAGATATCAAGCAAAATCGCAATGTCGTCTTCGGCCTGCAATGCCGCCACTCGCCAGACGTTTTCCTCGCCCGTTTCATGGATCGCGCCTTGCCCCAAGAGCTCGCGGCGCAAATGCTCCAATTCTTCCAATGCAGCAAGCCGCGCCTCGGCTCGTTTTTGAGCTTCCACTGCATCGTCGACGATCGAGGCGATCAAATCGGTCGACGATGCCCCCGCCGCGTGTCCGGCGGCTTCATCGACCATCAGCAAGGCTCGGCCGCGCAACCAGCGCGCGAACGTTCGCGTCGCATTCGTTCCGTCATCGATTTCCGCGGCGTGTTTCATCACGCCTCGGGCCACGTCCGCAATGCCTCCACGATCGTTCGTCGCGCCTGCCAATAAGCCGCGACGCAAAACCATGGCTCCCAGCGCCGACGTCAATTCCGACGTCAATCCCGGAAGACGTGCGGCTTCCACGGAACCTTCCCGAGCCAGCGTCGATAGATCCCGCACGGCACTCAAAACGGTCGGTATGTCCGCGGAAGCCAGAGCTCGGTCGACGAGAGCCCGCGGTTTGTCCACCGGCGGCCCACCGGGTTTGTCCGCGAACGATTTTACCGGGACAGACACCGAGGAGGGTTTTATTTGCGTGTCCGTCGAGCGCGGTTTGACCACGATGACGGGCATTTGATGCAAACACGTATCGAAAATCGAACGCTCCGTGCGGACGATTTCGAGCTGCCGACGTTCATTCGGATCCGTTTCGCGCGCAAGGAGCGATTCGACATCCGCAGGCGCGGGACCGCAAAGCAACAAGTGAAACCTGAGCCATTTGAAATCGCCCGGTAAAACCTCGGCCGGTCGTTTCGGGCTGTGCAAAATTCGGTCGGCAATGACCGCCGCTCGCAACACGCGCCCGCTGCGCACGGCCGTACGTGTGGAGATGTAGCGCGTGGGCACGAATTGCGGATCCGCCCGAACGGCCGCATTGAGTTCGCGATCGAATCGTTCCAAGAATTGCGCCAAACCGTCGCAAATTGGATCGGAAACGAAGACCTCGTCCACGGCTTGCTGCAAACAATCCAAATCTTGAATGCTCAAGGTCGCGTCGAAAAGAGTTTGTCCCGTTCCGCCAATGTGTCGGCGCAAGACCAGTCCGAGGCGACCCGGATCGGCAAAACTCCTCGGGACGAACGACACGAAAGCAATTCGATCGACGAACGCGAGCAATGTCTCGCGGGAGCCTTCGAGCACGTCGGCGATATAGCGATTCGTGGTCATCAGCGCGCATTCGATCCGCCCGCGTTTGACCCGCCCGCCTTGTTTTACCTCGCGTTCGTGCAATACGTTCAGCGCCGAACGGAGCAACATATCGCGGCCGTCGAAGATTTCGTCGAGGAACGCGTGGACCGATCCGAGCATGCCTTCGTCCGTGAAATGCTCGGTGCGGCCGGTTTCCATCAGGGTTTTGAAATCAATGGGCCCGATCAAATCGGTTTGGACGGTGCTTTCGCCAATTTGACGGGCGTAGACGCTCGGGCTTCCGGTTTCTTCGTCGAGAATGCGCCCGAAAACCGTCGATGCGAGCTGGCTTTTCGCGGTGCCCGGAGGTCCGGTGACGAGCAAATGTTCGCGGGACAAAAGGGCGAGGGCGAGTTGCAGGAGCAAGTCGTCGCGTTCGAGAAAAATGCGGTGGAGCTCGTCGAAGAAAATACGGAAGCGGTTCGACGCAGCCTCGAAACGAATCGGATCGACCATCGCCGCGACCATACTTGAACGTGGCGCCGAAGGGAAGACGTTCCGATCACGTTTTGAAGATCGAGCAAAATCGGGACGTGGTTGTCGGTAATGCGCCGATTGATGACGTGAAAGTCAAGGCGTTTTGGTTCGGTCCGCAGCGATCCACGCGCGGGCTTCTTCTTCCGTGGAGAAAATCTTGGTGGGCGTTTTAGCCAGCGGATGATTAATGACTTTGGCCGCGCGAAGGAAGATATTGACGAGCGTACGTTGATGAAATCGCGCATTGTAATAGACCATCGCGCGACAGCGATGTTTGGATTGAACGCTGTCGGCGGCTTTCATCAATCGGGGATCCTGTCGTCCCACTTCGGACACATCGACCAGCGAATAGAACCCGATCGTCGGGATTTCCAAATCATCGAGCCAACGCATCGATTCCAAGTTTTGTTCGAGCGATACGTCACCGATCAAGCGGGTGATGAATAAATCCGGCGGCTCGAAGCGCATGCAATGCTTGCCGATGAAGTGCCAATCGTTCGGGGTAGTCGAGTTATTCATGATTTGACCTTGACCGACATAATCGTTCTCACGCGTTCCGTCCTTTGAATAACCGAATTTGTCCCATTCGGTCGACGTAGGTGACCCAATCTCGTTCGTCGTCCCAGCGTAAGCGCAGAAATGGCCATGCGTACGCGCGCACTTGATAACGCATGACATTCGCCCCCGCGCCCGCGGCGTTTAATCCCGCCAAAGCCTGCTCGATCGTATCACCGAAATCATGACCGTAAAATTGCGGCCGGATTTTGCGCTGCCCACCTCGATACGCCGTACCCGCAACTTCTCCCGTCAAATCATGACAACGCAATTCTTCCGGCGGCGTGCGCACCAGATTCAAATCGTTTTCCATGAACGACTCGAGCTTGAAAAGAGAAGGGATTTGCCCGATGTGTCGCGGCATGTACGCTTCATTCAAATAAGCCGGCGTATCCGAATAATAACGCAATCGCACCCGCTCGGATCGCGCCGTACCGCTGCACGTCGGGCATTGGACCCACCCATCGCGGCACGAGCAAAATTGTTTGTCATTCATTATTTTCCCCCGGCCCCCGCAAATACGACACTTGCGATACCCGGGGCGCTCGAAACAAGCTCCACACGCCCCTCCGCCCAAGCGTTCGTCAATCCGAACATGGTGCCGAGGTTCGTCATCTGCGGGTGCCGGCGGCTCGCCGCGTTGCAGGTGTCCGGGGGCGTTCAAGACTTCTTCCGTCCAGCTCGTACGACGAACCAACGCGGCTTGTACCACGAGCATGGCCAAAGGTTCCATCTCGACGGGTTGATTCGACGGAATTTCCTCGTCGATCGTCGTGGCGGCGCGGAGTTTGTCGAGGGTGGGGAGATAGACCGGATTGACGGAAGAGGACATCGCGAGTAACGAATCAAAATCGAGGTCGGTCGTCAAGAAAAAGAAATCGATCTTGAATATGCGTGACGGCGCGTGATAGACCTCGAACATGCCGTACATTCGAATGATTGGTTTTGAAGACGCCGGGGAGCGGCTTCGTGGAGCGTACGAAGCCATGGCCAAGCGGCCGATACCCGACTGTTATCGAGCGCCGCACGGTGGTCCGGCGGGCATCATTCGCGCGCACAGCATCGATCCCGAGCTCATGGGCATTTCCTTCGGTGCGTCGGGTTCGTATTGGACGTACGATGCATTGACGTGGGCCGAACGGGAATTGATCGCCGCGTCGGCTTCGCGCTCGAACGGGTGTTTTTACTGAACGTCCGCTCACGCAGAGTTTCTGCGTGTCGCTTCGGGCAATGACGACCTGGCCGTCGATGTGGTCGTCGGGAAAAACGAATTACGCGGTTCGAATCGCGAACGGGCGCTCGCCGGGTTTGCCCGCCTATTGACGGAAGTGCCTTGGGCCGTCGATGCTGAAGACGTGGCGCGATTGCGCAAAGAAAATATCTCCGACGCAGCCATCGAGCACAGCATTTTGGTGACGGCATTTTTCAATTATTTCCCGCGGGTCGCGGACGGTACGGGCGTCGAATTCGATTACGATTCACCTCTGCCGCGAATCGACGTGGACAAAACCCGCGAAGCATTGCCGCGAATCGCCGTAGAAGATTGGAATTCGAGCGTGAATGGCGCGACGTTGCCGAAATTCGTTCATGTGCCGTTTGTCGAGGCCAAGCTCGCGCCTTGGCGAGCATTGCATCTGGAACGCGAAGCGCCGCTCGGAACGGCGACGCGGGCGGTCATTGCGCGAGCCGCGGCGGCGGAGTTATGCGATCATGCGGCCGTCGACCATTGGAAAGACGTGAAGCCGCGACATGATCTGGACGAACACCTCGCCGATTTCGCTCGAAAACTGACAAAAACGCCGTGGGCCATGGACGCCGGCGACGTGGAACGTCTGCGCGCCCAGGGTTTGTCCGACGAAGCGATTCTCGGAGCAGTCACGCTCGTTGCGTATCAAAATGCGATCTCGCGAATGCATCACGGATTGGCGGCGATGCGCACCCGACATCGGGGCGACGGCGAACGAACGTAACGTATACGCTTGGATTTGCTTCGATAACCCATCGTCATCGCCGATTCGTTCATTCTTCCCCCCCGCGCTCATTTCTGGTAACATGCGCGCCGAAAGGTGGATCCATGGCGACGTTCGGTCTCGACAAGATCATCCTCTATTCGGGCGATCCAGGCGCGGTCAGCGACTTTTACATGCGCGTTGCCGGTTTGTCCTTCGATCGTGTCGAAGGCACCGATCGGTATGAATCGGTGAGTGCCGGCAAGGCAACTCGGATCATCATTGATCGAGCGAGCGGTCCTTTGCCTTATGGTCGGCGCGAATGTGCGTTTTCGTTTCGAGTGTCGGGACTGGATGGCATTGCTTCGCGTATGCGCGAAGATGGATTCGATTTCGGTCCCGTCGTCGAGCGTCCTTCGGGCAAGTTCGCGGCGCTCGTGGATCCGGACGGGCGCAATGTCGAACTTTGGGAGCCGCGTCAACAACCGGCTCGCGTCGATCTGCCGGCTATGGTGGACCCTTCGGCCGTTGCGCCCGCGTCGCCGGTGGAAGCCGCTGTTTCCGCGCCTGCTGTCGAATTGGAATCGCCTCCGAGCCCCCCGGCGGTCGTTGAAAAACCGGCGCTCGTGGCGCCGCCCGAGCTCATTCAAGACAAACCCACGGAAGACAAACCGGTTGGGGTGGAAAAACCCGCCGACGTTTCTCCCGAAGCGCCCGTCGCTCCTCCGCCCATGGTTTCGGCGCCCGGGCCCATGGTGACTGCTGCGCGCCCGACGAAGTTTTCGATGATCGCGGGCGGACGCATTACGCTGTTCGGCGCGAATCTCAGTGAAGAATGTCGCGTGACGGTCAATGGAAAACCGTGTTTGGACATTTCGTGCAAAGATGGTTTTTCGCTCGACGCCACATTGCCTCCACAACCTGCAGGAACGGGCACGATTCGCATCGAGAATGCGCTGGGCAGTTCGGTCATCGACGTCAGCTACGCCGAAGGTCCGGTCATTGAAAAGTTTTCTCCGGTGGAAGGTTCGCCGCGCGGAGGCACGGAAGTCGTCATCGAAGGGCGCAATTTCGAGAAAGATTGTCGCATCACGTTTTTTGCCAATCGTGCGCCCGAGGTCATCTTCGAAAGCAGCAAACGATTACGCTTTTTGACGCCGCCACAGGACGATCTCTTTCACGGCGAAGTGCGCGTGACGAATCCCGACGGGCTTTTGTCGATCGCCCCCGAAATATTCACCTATCGCTTGGCAACGCCGCAAATCGACGACATATCGCCGGCTTTCGGATTGGTTGCGGGGGACAAACGCATCGTCATCACCGGGCTGGATTTTCATCCGCGATGCAAGCTGAAATTCGGCAATACCGAAGCGACGTTTACATGGAAGAGCCCGACGACGATGGAAGTCGTCACGCCGCGCGTGGAAAATCCCGGGCCCGTGAATGTCGTCATCGAACACCCGGACGGGCAAGTCGTGACGAAAGAAGCCGCATTTCGATACGATCCGGAACCTACGCCGCCGATGCTCATCGAGGTTCGTCCGGCCAAGGGATATTGCCAAGGCGGTGCATTGATTTATCTGCTCGGGGAAAACTTCGATGCGCAAACCGTGGTCCGTATCGGCGAAGTACGTTGTATATCGCGGACGCGGTCACGAAAAGAAATCGAAGTGGAGCTTCCGCCGCGACATGAACCGGGGCTGGTCGCCGTCGAGCTCATCGACAAAGACGGCATTGTGGTTCGTCGGGAAGAAGCATTTACGTACGAATCGCGTCCGGGGCCGCGGGTCGATTCGGTCACGCCGCGTAATGGTCCCATGGTCGGCGGTACGCGGCTCGTGCTCGAAGGAGAATTCTTCGACGCCAATTGCTTCTTGCGTATCGGCGGTCAAACGCCGAAACATGTCGTCGTTCGCGGCGCGACGATGATTGAAACGATCGCTCCACCTTCGCGTCAATCGGGGTTTGTCGATGTCGAAATCGGGCGCGGAGACACGGGCGTGAACGTTACGAAAAACGCGTATCGTTATGATCCGTCACCCGCACCGACGATCGAGTCTGTCTCGCCAAACAAAGGGACGGTGGATGGCGGAACGGAAATATCGATCGAAGGGAAAAACTTCACGGCCGATTCGGTGGTGCTTTTCGGCGGGAAAGCCGTGGCTCGTGTAAAGTTTGTCTCGGCGACATCACTCGAGATCAAATCGCCTCCCGGCAAAAATGGGGATATGGTGGATGTGGTGGTCCGCAATCCCGACGGTAAGGAGGCGACGGTCAAACGCGCCTTCATGTACGACGCACGTTATCGCGCTTGAGCTTCCCTTACGGCATTTCGCCGCATTGGCCGGATCCATGCATTTTTGCCTGCCGCCCGCGTCTCGATTCGCGTATGCTCGAGGTATGCGCAACATGACTCGATCAGGCATTCTTCTGGGGCTTATTGTGGTTTCTGCGTCTCTCGGCGCGGTGTCCGCATGCGGTGGCGAAAACAATACGAACACGACCGGTTCGGGCGCCGGTAATGTCGGTGGATCGGGCGGCAAAGGCGGACAAGGGGGAGACGGCGGCGTCTTATTTCCGGCGGGCAGTTCCAGCGGTAATGGAGGAGACGGCGGGGACGCGGGATCCGGCGGGGCCGGTGGAGGTAATCAGGCCTGTGTCTTCGTCCCCACGGCGGGCACGTTCAATGCCGAAATGGAATGTTCATGGAGTGGTTCGGTCAATGGAATCAACGCCGATAGCGACGATGTCGTCATGACCCCGGTCGTCGTCAATTTGACCGACGACGACGCTGACGGAATGGTGACCACGGACGACATTCCCGATATCGCGTTCGTGAGTTATCGCTTTCAGGAGGACGGCTGCTGCAACAAGCCCGGCACGTTGCGCGTGCTTTCGGGCGCGTGTAATGCCGACGGGACCATGACCGAGCATTTCGCTGTGGGAGCGGCGCAAATCGAGGCGGATATCGGCGCTGCCGGCGTTTGGCTGGACAACTCGGGTGGATTGGCCGCAGGCGATATCGACTCCGACGGCTCGGTGGACCTCGTCGCCACCACCAACAATGGCGGCACGATTACGTTTGAACGTACCGGGAAAGTGAAATGGTATCAGCCCGCGTATCCCGCGGCGGCAACGTTCGATCATCTTGCGGGAACGACGCCCGCGATTGCCGATATCGATCACGATGGAAACCCGGAAATCATTCTCGGCCGTGTGGTGCTCAATGGTAAAGACGGCTCATTGAAATGGGCGGGAACGTTTGGCACGGGTGTCAATGCGTTCTTGGGCCCCGTGAGCTCCGTGGGCGATCCGGATCTCGATGGCACGATGAATGTCCTCGCCGGCAATACGATGTATTCGGTCGACGGTATGCCCATTTGGACCTACAATTTTGCCGAAGCAGCCGACGCGACGAATTGCGGGGCTCCTGCCGGATATACCTGCGACGGTTATACGGCGACCGGCAATTTCGACGCTGATGATATGGGTGAAATCGTCATTGTTCGCGCAGGCAAACTTTACATCTTGAATCACGACGGCACGCCATTGCAAGTGGGCGGCAAAGATGTCATCGTTCCCATTCCCGTCGGTGCTTGCACCAAGAATGAAGGTGGTCCGCCGACGGTGGCCGATTTCGACGGCGACGGTATGGCTGAAATTGGTGTCGCCGCGGCAAACTTCTATATCGTCGCCGACTTGGAATGTTTGGCCACGCCGCTTCCGGCATCATGTTCCGATCCCGGCATTCGTTGGAAAGTCGCCAATGAGGATTGCTCGTCACGCGTAACAGGTTCCAGCGTCTTCGATTTTGACGGCGATGGCAAAGCCGAGGTCATTTACAATGACGAAACGACGTTCCGCGTCATGGACGGCAGCACCGGTACGGTCATTCTTTCCAAACCCAACCATTCGCATACGCGATTGGAAATGCCCATCGTCGCGGATGTGGACAACGACGGAAACGCGGAAATCGTGTTCATCGAAAACGGGTATGGCGGTACGGGCCAAGGTATTCGGATTTGGGGCGATGCCAACGATTCTTGGGTTCCCACGCGACGTATTTGGAATCAGCATGCGTACCACGTGACGAACGTCATGGAGAACGGCAGCATCCCCATGGCCGAGCCACCGAATTGGCTCGAACCGACGACGGCGACGAAATCCGCCAAAATGAATAATTTCCGGCAAAACCTTCCGGAGTTCGACGTTTATGCCGCTCCGGACCTCACCTTGACCCTGGCCGTCGATAAAAACTATTGCCCCACCGGGCTTGGATTGGCGGCGACGGTTTGTAATGATGGGGCGGTCGTCGTCGGCGCGGGGATTCCCATTTCGTTCTACGACAATTCCAATCAAATGGCCATTACGTGCAAAAACGGCGCGGTCACGACGACCAAATCGATCGGTCCGGGCAAATGCCAAACCGTGACGTGCGAATGGGCGGGGGCGCCGAATGACCCGCAAATGGTCGACGTGCGGGCTTGTGTCGACAACGAAGGTTACGATTGCAAGCAACCGGCGTCGGGGGCGAACAATGAGTGCCGCGAAGACAACAACCTGGGCAATGCCACGGGCATAGGTTGCAAACAACCGACCTGATGGGTTCGTAATGGCCGGTCGCCCCTTTCCTCGCAATGGGGAAAGGGGCTCGGAGCATGTTTTACTTGACGATCGTGTCGCAACCGACGAGCACGTCGACTTTTCCTTTGGTATCCGCCGAAATGGCGTCGCACGTCGACGGACAGAGCAAGATCTGTTTCGGCGGATTGTTGTTATCGTAATACCAGGCCTTGCTGTCGGTGGGACATCCGGCGAGCGTCGTGACTTGGGGAATCAATTCGGGTTTGCCGCCCTCCGGCGTGTATTGCACGTTGATGGCGCCGTAATTGATCATTTCGCCATTGGCGGGTTGCGGAATCAAATATGCGCACGAGAGCGCCGACCCGCGAATGGCATTCATCGCCTGGAGGAATTGATCTTGCGCTCCGGCGTTGGTGTCGACCAAATACGCTTGGCCCGTCCCGCCCGCCGCGGCAATACCATTGAGCGCCGTCAAGAGGCTGCCGACGCCGATGACGTACGTTTTGACGCTCGGAGTGCCATTCAAACCCGCAGCCGCGATTCCGTTGATGACCGCCAAATCCGTATCGCAATCGCTGGGTTCCCCATCGGTCGCGAATACCACCACGCCGACGGCATTGGGGTTCATCGTCATCCATTGCTTCGTATATGTAATCGCTCCGTCCAGAGCTGCCGATGTCGGCGTTCCGCCCGTGGGCGACGTATTGTCCAAGGAGCTCTTGATGACCGGCGCAACACTGGGCAAATTCTGAATGATGACGGCGGGTTTGGCGTACGCACCCACGTCGCACGAGCTTCCTCCCGCTCCGCTGCACGTACCGGGAAAACCCGGCAGAGGCGGCGGTGTGCACGGGCCGCACGCCGCCGGCCCGCAAGCGGCGTCGTTCGCGCAAAAAACCACCGCGCATTGAACGCCGGAATCAAGCGGAAAGTATTGCAGACCCACGCCGATCCCCGCCGTCGATGGTTGGTCCACAAACGTTTTCAACGCGCTCGTCACCGCGGTCCAATTGGCGCCTTGCATGGATCCCGATTTGTCAATCATCAGATACATGCCGAGCGGTACTTGTTCGGCTTTGTTCACGGTCGCCGCACATGCGGAGTTGCCCCCGATTCCTCCGCTCGACGAGCCCGGAATGAATCCGCCGCCTTCGCCCCCGTTGCCGTTGTTCCCGTTCCCTCCGCTCCCATTGTTGCTCGATTGGCCGGCTCCGGCCCCGGAATTGTTGTTTCCAGCCGCGGAACAAGCGCCGACGGCCGTGCCGAGAGCCACCGTTATCGCTACCGCACCACCCAAGCTGGAAAAGAAATACTTGCCTCGCATCGCTCGCGCCTCCACATATCATCGGAACAACCAAACACACGTGCCGTCAAGTCTCGATGATTGCATCGGTGCAGAAATCGTGCGCTTTTCAATCCGGTCGAAATGATACACACCAAATCATCCGGACCTCCGACCGACAATGCATCTTGTCGCGGCTATGGAACCGTCACGAATTGACCCCGTCGAGGTAATGGTCGAAGGAGGACAAACCAATGACGTCATTTGCTTCGGAACCTCGGGAAACATTGCGTGAAGCACGAAAGCGATATTTCGAACGGAATCGATTTGGGACCAATGGTGGCTACGATGAAGCACGGGTGAAAATTACTTTGGGACCGTTTCAGGTATCCATTCCAAATACGGACGGGCGCAAACGAGCCGTACGATTTCACGATTTGCACCATATCCTCACGGGATACGATACCGATTTACGAGGCGAAGCGGAAATTGCCGCGTGGGAGCTCGCTTCGGGATGCGCGGATCATTATGCCGCGTGGGTGCTCAACATCGGGGCCATGGGGATCGGTGTATTCATCAATCCGGGACCGACGTGGCGGGCTTTTCGTCGTGGAAGAAAATCCAAAAACCTTTATCGGGCGACGTATGACGACTCGTTGCTCGACCGCTCCGTAGCCGACATGCGCGCGGAGCTTGGCCTTGACAAACGTTGAAGGAATTCTCTCGGCGCCGTTTATTTAATGAAGAAAAACGATTGACCGCCCGACAAGATCCAACCGATACCGCTTCCCACGATCAGCGCCGCAATCATAATGAACGCGGAGACCCACGCCGTCGGGGCCGGCGCTTTGGTCCACGAGACCGGATTGCGTCGAAGAATGCGTTTGGCAACCATCGGTGCAATGCTGCTGGTCTCGTGAATGCCCATTAGAGCTGCCGCACATCGACTGGCGACGGCCGTCACTTCCACGACTTTGGGATCGTCGGGATTCAATTTCTCACGACGCGCAATCGCCCACAAAAGGCCCAAGTTCGGGGGAAGTTTGCTGGGATCCTCAGCCACGCCGAGCGTCCGCAAGACACCGTCCCAATCACCCATCGAGACCAGTTCGCCCAATACATCGAACTGCTGTTCCTTGGTCATCGACGCAAATCGCATCGATGCGGCCGGTGCTCCCGCATTGGAAGCGCCGTCGGCGGAGGACTGTTTCGGGGCTTGAGCGGCGGTTTCGGGCTCTCGTGACATCATCGCAATGGTGCCATGACTGCGCCGGGAGATCCTAGATTTTTATTGCCGCCCGACCGATATTTCCGAAATGGCACGCATCTTGTCCCGACGCACGTCCGCCGACAAAAGCTTGACCCCTTCGCTCAAACGCGTAACGACGCGAAGTATGCTCCGTTTTTGCTCCGTTTTCGCGCTCGCGTCGCTGGTCTGCGTTCTCGGTTGTGATGAACCGAAGTCGTCGCCAACCACGGCCACATCCAGCTCCGCCTCCGCGGTAAAACCTCCGCCGGCCCCTGTGGCTTTGCCGACTCCGTCGACCATGGTGACTGCGCAAGACAAACCGGCCGGTGCGGACAAACCGGAATGGATCACTGCGCAACACGTGCTCGTCGCCTTCAAAGGCGCCAAGAATGCTCCGGCGACCGTGAAACGTTCCAAAGACGAAGCCAAAAGACGAGCGGAGGAAGTCGCGACCAAAGCCAAAGCCGGCGACGACTTCAGCGCGCTCGTCAAAGAGTATTCGGATGATGCAGCCACGATCGACAGGCTTGGAAGCGTCGGAAAATTCAAGCCCGAGGGCATGGTCAAACCTTTCAGTGATGCGGCTTTTGCGCTGAAGGTGGACGGCGTGAGCGATCCGGTCGAGACGCCATTCGGGTTTCACGTGATCAAACGCAATCAGTAAAACTTGGTTTTCGTCATTTGGGGCTTCGGGTCGCCGTTGGCGCCCTCCGCCCCAAGCCCCGGTTTTTTGCACATCCGGGGCTTCGCCGCGTCCGCGGTAAAACCTCAAACCCGGACAAACTTGGCTTCAGCAACCTTTCCATTCGGTTCGTTGCACGACCGGCAGCTGAAGCGCACGCTCGCGATCGAGATCCAGCGAGCCGACGTGGATCGCCAGAGGCGACTGGACCCACTTGAAGATCGATTGTGAAAACAATCGGGCGAATTTTTGCGCCCATAACGCGAGCTGCTCGGGCGACCGCTGCGGAAAAATGCTCGGCAACGCTCGAGCCACTTCATCCGCGGCGAGTTTTTCCGCGCCGTACAGGTACAAACATGCATCGAGCACTTCGAAGGGCATGAGCTCCGATTCGCCCGATTGATTCGATGCCAGCTCGGGACCGGCGGTCGTCGCCAACGTGGCGCCGATGCCCGCGTGGCCAAACCGTTTGTCGAGACGCTCGATCAGGGCAATCACGACGGTCTTCGGCAAGTTCGCAATGACGCTGAACGCTCCTTCGAGATCACCTCCGACCGTGGTGTATCCCAGCGCCTTTTCGCTCATGTTTCCCGTTTGCAAGAAAAGCGCGTTGCTCGTATTCGACCAGTTCCACATGCGTTGACCGCGAAGACGCGCCTGCACGTTTTGCTTGGTTATTTCGGTCGGTTCGATGCCGCCGCCCAACATCGTGCGGGTCGTATCGAGCTCGCGCGTAAAGGCTTCTTCAATGGGCACGACCATGAATTCCGCGCCGAGATCCGTACAGATTTGCGCCGCTGCGGCTTGTGTCGCGTCGCTCGAATACCGCGACGGCATGTAAAACGCCTTGAGCAATCCGGGCATCTTTTCGCGCAGCGTTTGGCTGTCGAGTTCCGGATGGAGAAACTCGATCGCACGATGGGCGATGAGCAGCGTCAGGAGCGAATCGCGTCCACCGGAAAGCGCGATACCGATGCACTTGAACGCGCCGATTTTGCGGTAATAGTCGGCAACTCCAAGCGCGAGGGCGTCGTAGAAATCATCCAGCAATTCGTCGCGCGACGTGCGGGCGGGAAGGTTTGTCGAGGGCAGAAAAAACGTCGTTCCCGGAGGCGGAGCCGGATACGCGAGCATCGAACGATCGGCCGTGGCTTGATCGATTCGGCGCATCGGAACGGGACGTTCGTCGCGGCGAAACGACTCGAGATCGCTGCGCCAGGTGCTCGCTTCGCGCCGTGAACGCGTGGTTCGGTCCAAGTCCACGACCGTTGCGACAAACCCTTCGCGAAAACGCGAAGCTTCGAGCATGGGGCGGCCGTTTTGATTGACGAACCCGCCGCCGTCGAAGACGAGGCCGTCGTTTCCGCCCACGAGGTTTGCATAGACAATCGTGCATTGATTGTCGGAGGCGCGGGTCGCGATCATCTCGCGCCGCGTGCCAACGACGCCTGCACGGAAGGGGGATGCGGAGAGGTTGCAGACGAGCTCCGCGCCGGAATAACAACGTCGGCGCATCGGGCCGTCGGGCGACCAGCTGTCTTCGCTCACTTCGAGCGCCACGGTGCCGAAGTCGTATTCGAAGATCTCATCACCGCAAGGCACGCCGGCTGCATCGAGC
>CAYSYX010000031.1:0-39847 GCA_964435055.1 uncultured Polyangium sp.
ATTGGTCCAGCGCTCGCTGGTCCGGGTCCAGGGGTGGACAACCCCTGGTCGGGTCTGGGGTGAAACCCCAGGAAACGCGCGCCAGGGCTAGCGTTTGTCTTGGTGCGGGTGGTCGTGGTGGCCGCCGCCGCAAAGATCGAGTTCGTCCAGGCCGGCCAGCGCCGAAAGTTCGACGGGGTGGTACGGAGGACGGGGCGTGATGGGTTTGTCCACATCGCCTCCGCGTTCGCGCACGAGACGCGCGCACAGGGCCAAACACCACTTGCCTTGACAAAAGCCCGTTCCGAAACCGGTGTACCGCTTGACCGACTCGATGTCGCGATATCCACGCTCCATGGCCGCCTCGAGCTCGTGCAGCGTGACGTCTTCGCATCGACAAACGAGGGTTTTCATGGGCGGACCTCGGGGGGCATCCTAACGAGTCTTTTCAAAAGTGGTTGGCACCTTTTGATCTAGGTTGGCACCTTCGAGAAGCGTTTGGTATACGGGGCGCATGCCGCAACGTCCGCTCGTCCGTGCCAAGCAAAAAGTCCGTCAAACCCGTCGCCTCGCGCAATGGCGTGCCAAGAAGGCCGCTGAAGCTGCGCAGAAGGCGCAAGAAACGCCGAAAGCTTCGAGCTGACGGATCTCGTCGTCGCAAGACACGGTGTTTCTTTCGACGAACCTCGCCCCCGACCGCTCGTTACGATTGAGCTTCGGGGGTGAGGTTTTCGTTTTGTTCGGCGTCCACTTCGTCCGCGTTTGTTCGGACTTTCTTCCGTTCCGCACGCAGCGTCGCCATTTCCGCTCGTGATGGGTTGATCATGAGAAACCCATGGTCGGCATCGAGCAGCGCGACGTCGCCCGGCGATGCCCATTGAAACAATCCGTCGACGTGCGTGATCGCGGGCACGCCGAGCAGTTTGAGCAGAACGTTTGTCCGGGGACTCGGCACGCGTTCGCTCAGCGCCACACCGACAGGGTTTGCCCTGGCTGAAACGAGCAGATCAAAGACGGTGAGTTTGTCGCCGATCAGAACGGCTTTGGAAGGCAATTCCGCGCGCGCATCGGGAGACGCGAGCATCACGAGCGTGTCGCAAAGATCTTCGATATCGCGCGCTCGTTCCTGGAGAAACGGATCGCCCACGATTCCATTGGCCACGCGCACGGCTTCGCGCGCGATCGATCCCAACGCTTCCGCGACACCTTGGCCTTCGGCGAGCAGTTCGAACGCGCGTTCGCGCATGCGTTCATCACCCGCCATGAGCACGTAGTTCGACAAGAAGCCGGCTTCACGAAGAAGGCCCTGACGTTGCGCGCGAGTGAAGATCCCGGACAAACCTTTTTCAACACTGTTCCAAGCTTGCCGAAGGTTCTTCGCATCATCTTGCGACGAAATACGTTGCGGCGTGGTCGCGGGACGACGAAGCGCGGCGACGGCTCCGAGCGATCGACCATGAAGCGCGGGAACACCGGGGAGCGTGATCTTGCGTGTGCCTCCGCCGGTGCGTCGCAGCTTCTTTTCGCGCAGTTCGCGCAGCACTTCCGCGTGACGAATGGCCGAAGCGATCGGTGCGGTAAGCGCCACGAGCAGCCTCACGTCGCTGGGTTTGAACGCGCGCGTGCCGGAGCGTTGCGCGACGATGGCGCCGAGAACGCGATCATGTCCGAGGATGGGTACGGCGAGAAAAACGGGAAAACGTTCTTCGTCGATCTCCGGAAAGGCGAGCCAGCGTTTGTCCCCGGGAGCATGAATGGCCGCGATCGGACGGCGTGACGCGACAGCTGCCCCGGTCAAACCTTCGCCGACGGACATACGCACGGTGCCGCGAACATTGACGGGATAACCGACGTTTCCACGAAGCACGAGCGCATCACCGCTGCCTTCGAGCAGAAACAGCGAGACGACATCGGCTTGCACGATGGTGGAAATGCGCTTCGGGGCTTCGTCGAGAAGAACGGAGAGCGGAATGGATTTGGCGACGAACGAGACGTAATCGATGGTTTGATCCAGGCGCGATTCACCGCGAGATGCGGGCGGTCCGATGCTCGGACGAGACGAAGGCGCGGGAGCATCGTGCGAATGGAGAAGCGACGACGTGTCGGCGACTTCGGCATCGGAGTTGGATCGCGGGGGCATGAGCGGCGCGTAAGATATCAGGAGGGGTGCGGGGATCCAGGGGGATGGAGACGATGAAAAACCTTCGGTGATTGGTGGCTAACGAGGCCGGGGGGTTGGTGAGCGATGACAGGTGACGTGATTCGTTGGAGCGCCAAGGGATATTGGAGGGACGAACTAGTTGCCACACCCCGATGATAAGTGAACCAGGCTCAGTGAGGGTTCAGCGGGTCGTATCCAGAAGCTCACATGTTGCGATAATGCTTGACCAATACCCGAGCTCAAGGTGGTGCGTCTCGACGTACCATTGTGGGTTTTTGACTGAAGGTGTCAATGCAGGCCCAAGACAGACCTCGCCCCACGCCACCGCTGTACACAATGGCGCTTGTACTAAACAATGGCGCTTGTACTAATTCTATGCAGCGACATCCGCTTTAATGCGCGCAATCAACGGCTCCAAATTCACGTCACCGTCCTGATTGCGCACTTCGACAACCTCCACACCTCGCCCACGCAGGCATTCCCGAATCGCATTAATACCTTTAAGTGCAGCTTGCTCAAGCATTGGATCCTTGGGAATGACTGCAATTGGAACCGGGATGTCAGCTGAAGGCACACAGAGTTCGACGGTTCCAACCATATCGCGAACTCGTTTTTCAAGCGCTGACTCGTCGACACCATCCAAGCTAAATGGTAGTGCATGATGCCAACACCCATTCTTCCATGAAATGGGCGACACGAGCGATTGTTGCTTTTTAATCGTGTTCGATATCAATACGCGATCCGGCATATCCGAAGACAATTGTTCGGCCGCAACTTTCATATAATTGATAAGCGCCCTATTGGTGACGATTTCACCATCCTCACGTGCTTGTTGCTCCAAACGTGCCAATACTCGCAATTCTTCAAAGTGATCCTGTGCATTATGAGTCGCACTGCGCAAAACGGGCGACCAAAAGAGGGACGAGCCCTCACCTTCGCGAACACTGACCAGTTCCGCCAACCCATACAAATTGCCCTGGTGCTCCTCAAGCGTTCTGCTGGCAATCTTCGCTCGCTTTATTTTTGCGTTAATTGCCCGTCGCAAATGCTCACGTTGGGTAGTGTGAACGTGCGCCAACGGCGCAAGCGAACTGGCAATTCGGAGTGCATTGCCATCCCAATGAAGTAACGCAACCGTGAGTCTATCACCCGTTAATGGTGACACTGTCACGTGTAACATGCGATATTCTACTCGCACCATGGTCATGCCTTACTTCGCGGTTTCGTTAATTCTGCGACATTCTCGACAATCGTATCAACGTGTGCCTGGCGTTCCAAGAGAAATTCCACCACGTGCGTTCGATGGGGCTCCAGTTCTTCTGGCCACCATGATGCCGCCGCAGCGATTTGCGGCCGTCCGATACGTCTCAACCTATCACGAACACCGTTCCAGTCAATCTTGTCATACCATTTCCTGACCGCCGAGAAAAAGACGTGCTCGTGCAAGCTTGATTGTATAACTGTGCGCATTGCGAGTGCCCGACCAGTCATTCCTGGTTGGCTCATACCCGCAAAAGCTGCGCCATGATCAACGGCTATGATTGCTTCCCCAAAAACGAGTGCATTGGGATTTGTACACCGCCGATCGTCATGACGAATATAGGCGTCCAATGCCAGCAGCGTCGCGCCCCATTGCTGCGTTAATGCCAGACCATACCGCCCGCTAATGACGTCCACATCGAGATCTGGTGAATCACAAATATACGCGCAGCAAAAAGCGATTTTACCGCTATTCATCTTGAATATCGTCTCGACCTCTTTCCGGTCTTTTTCCGAAGTGTTGTCATGGTTTGCATCCTTTGGATCTTTTGGAAAACGTATCAGACCTGGTTGAGGCGCCGGAATACCAGCCAACACGCACACTTCCGCCCCAGCCAACTCGGCAATGATATTCATCCCGCCATCACGCCGATTACCTGTGCTGTATACATCGAAAGGCTTCACTACCCATAGACCGGCTGGCCCGGTAGTCGCGTCAAGATGACAGAGCAATGGGTGGTGATTGCCCCCGTCAAGGATCTTTATCACTCGGCCCCATTCGAGCGACACGGGCGGTTGGCCAGGAATGTGAAGCGTAGGTGACGCGGAGACTGTCACAAGGCACAGTTCTATCAGAAAAGCAGCGTACGTCCAAGAAAATCCCAATCGGCCTTTCTTGTCTGTCCGTGGAGAATGAACCAGTCGATCAAGATTTCACGACCCCAATCTCACAACCCCCGTCCTTCCATCCACCGGCCCGTCCAAAAGCGGCCGCTGCATATTCCCCAATCGACTCCATCGAGCCTGCGGGAGCCATTCCTTCAATGCCCCCGCCAAACCAGTTTCCGCGTTCGCCCCCACCGCCGTCACATATCGCTTCCACGGCTCCAGCAACGCACGCGCTCGCGCTTCATCCACCGCCACGACATGCACGATCCTCGCCGCGGGCGGCAGGACCAACGCGCGCGGTTCCGGGTCAAACCCAATGCCGTGGGCAAACCCGTCCCAATACGTACCAATCGCCTCCACCGTCGCCTGATAACGCGCAACATCCGCTCGCAATCCTTCGTCCAATTCGCCGCGCGGAACCCGGAACGCAAAACGCGTCATCGATTCGTTCAATTTTTCACAACACTTCCGCGCCCACGCTTCGTCACCTTCGACAAATACAAATCGTGGCGACAAACATCCGCGCTGATCAAAAACCCCAATGTCCCGTGCCAAGGCTTCCGCCGCCAAACCAAAATCGTCATTGTCTCCGATGATCGCAATCCCCAACCCCGTCCCATGCGCCCGCACGAGCACGCCTGCGGGAAGATTCGCCATAATCGTCGAGATCGTCTCGTCCGAACCATACACATGCAATTCGTGTCCCGGCTCGCACGCGATTTCGGCCGTAAAAGCAACCTCGCCCTCGAAATCCCCAAATCGAGCCTCATGCGCCAAACTTCGAATCAACAAATCCGCAATCACCGAATCTCGCCGCGAACGTCGCACAACCACACGCGGCGCGGTCGCCACGGCCAACACAATCGCCCGCAAAGACGCCGTGAACACATTCGCCGATAGAATGACGTGACAAACGTCCGCCCGACCCGTCGACTCGAGCAACGCGTCGATTTCCGCTTCGCTCGGACGCGTCTCGAAATGGTCCTGCAACGCCAGCTCAATGGATTCCTTCGACAAACCCGTCGATTCCGGCAACCGCTTTCGCGCCTCCAGCCCCAATTCGTCCGCCGGATCCTGTATCCGTCGCGCAGCACGCAATACGCATTCCACACGCATGCGTAAGCGATCCATCGTCATGACGAACCCTTTACAAAAAGATCCTCGACCGCCAACGAACAACCCCGCAACATCGCCCCGGGCGCTCGACCGAACAATTCCACGCCGTCTTCCGTCACTCGACCCAAATCCATCGTTTGAATCGCCACCGCCGAATCGACATTCGCCAAATCCACAAATCGCAAAATGCCCGTTTCTCCGGAGGGCATTGCTTCGAGCGTCACGGGATCCGCCGCCGCAACCGATAACCACGGCGGGGATCGAAAAACTCCATGCGCCCCGTCGGACCGCTTTCCCAATGCAGTAGCCAATGTCCCCTCGTACAGCTGACTCGATAATTCCGTCATGCCGTATTCACCCACGACGTGAGATTCAGGTAATCCGAAAATCAGCGACATCAATCGCCGAAGTTCTTCCGGACGCACCTCGCGCGATCGCCCCTTGAATCCACCCGTTTGCATCAGCCGACTGCCCGGCGGAAGTCGCAAATCTCGACCGCCGCCACGATCAATCAAGTGCACGAACGCAAACGACGTTCCCAGCACGAGCACCGGGCCCTGCAAAAACCACGCATCTCCAACGGCTCGCTCCAATGCGTCCAAATCGAGCACGCCGTTGCGAACGAGGTACCGGGATGACAAACCAACGGCCTGGACAAACTTTTCGATCATGAACGAAAGCGACGAGTCCGGCACTTCCGCGGCACTCGGCGCGAGCACGAGCACGTGAAATCGCGCGTCGTCCGGCCAAAGCATTGGCGCCGCCCAACGAAGCGCACCAAGCTCGTAGGTCGCCGTCGTCCGCATGGGATGTTCCCCGCGCGCTTCGGTGCCTTGCGACGTGCCGCTCGTCCGAAAAACACGCCGATCGTCCGAAGGCGCGTGCGCCGCGATCCGGGCCAATCGAAACACATCACACGGCAACGCGGGTATCGCATGCGCATCCGTCACGACGCTCGGATCGACGCCGCGAGCTCGACAATACCGCGCGAACGCGGGCACGTGCGCGACCTGAAAACACGCCAAATCACGCGCGAGATCATCAAACGTCTCGATCGTTTGACTACCAATGGATGTCTCGATGAATCGACGAACTCGATGATGCAGTTCGTCACTTTTCGACCGGGAATTCACGGAGCGGTTCGTAGCAGGCGAAGACGCGAATGCACGTCAGGTGAGCGCCGTTTTCATGGCGTTTGCCGCGGCCGTGAGCTGCTCCTCGGCGATCGTGAGCGCCGGCGTCCACACGATGACCTCGCCATGAAGCCCGCCGGTTGTCACGACGTACCCAAGCTCCAACATACGCTGCGTCGTGCGCAAAGCGAGCGCCGCGTTTTCGAGCGCGATACCGATCATGTACCCGGCTCCGCGAACTTCGACCACGCCGGGCACTCCGTTCAGCAAAGCCTGGAGATACGCTTTCGTTCGAGCACCAACTTCTGCGGCATTCGGGACGAGTCGACGAAAACGCAAGGAATCGAGCACCGCAATCGCCACGGCACACGGCAGCGGAGCCCCCGCATGCGTCGATGTATGCACGACTTGGCCCCCTCGCGCCCACGCTTGCATGACCTCGTCCGAAGCAATACACGCGGAGATGGACAAACCCCCGCCCAAGCCTTTTCCAAGGACCAAGACGTCCACCGGCGCACCCACGGCCGTCGTACGCACAATCGCGCCACATCGACCGAGGCCCGTCCAAATTTCATCCGAAACGACGAGCGCGCCGTAACGATGCGCCAGCTCGGACAAACTCGACAAGAACCCGTCCGGCGGAACGACGACACCTCCGCGCCCCTGGATCGGCTCGACGAGAACCGCGCCGACGTCGCCCTTTTGCAAGGCTTTTTCGACGGCGGCCAAGGAGCGCTCGAGGTCCGCCGGGTTTGTCGGGTACGGAGCAAACGAGACGTGGCTGTTGAGCTGCTCGGCAAAAGGAGCGCGGTAACTTTCTCGTAATCCACAAGCGGCCAGCGGGCCGTATCCAAGCCCGTGGTAACAACCTTCGAACGCGACGATGCCGGGTTTGCCCGTGAACAACGCACACGTCTTGAGCGCCGCGGAGATCGCGTCACTGCCGCTTTGACACAGTAAAACGCGAGGGGATTGTCCGGGATGAATCGAAGCCAAACGCTCGAGCAACGCGACCTTGATGTCGGCTGAATACAAGTCACCGAGCGCTTGGAGCATGCGATCGGATTGCGCTTCGATCGCGCGACCCACCGACGGCGCTCCATGACCGAGCAATACCGAGCCAAACCCTGCGGCAAGGTCGACATATCGATTGCCGTCGACGTCGAAGAGATTCGCGCCTTTGCCCGACGTGAAAAACACGGGCGTCATGTCCACACCGCCCGCTTCCTCGCGAGCTTCACGACGCTGGGCAAATGCAGGA
The DNA here is from genome assembly GCA_964435055.1 of uncultured Polyangium sp. GTDB lineage: Bacteria > Myxococcota_A > Polyangia > Polyangiales > Polyangiaceae > Polyangium. The sequence continues at coordinate 7,799 of CAYSYX010000031.1, forward strand.
CACTCGACCCGTTCCATTCGGCCAAACAGACTGCGTGACGCAGGTCCGGGCGGCGTAATGCGAATGTCGGGGAGATCGTTTCCGGACGCCTCTTCCGCAGGCTGCGGAAATTCGCTGAGCGGCATGCCTTGTTGGTAACACGATTAGGCGCGGAATTGATCAGCCGTGACGAAGTGCTTCACGCGTACGAACTCGAGCGGATGACTCAAACGCACACGCGATTACGGCCCGTGCGTTTTGCTTGGTAGAGCTTCTCGTCCGCGCGTTTGATGAGATCCGCTGCGGTGCGATCGCCCTCTTCCATCAACGCAGCGCCGAGGCTGATCGTCACTTTGATGCTGTCGGCCTGAAACACGAACGAATGATCAGCGACCTTTTGGCGCAATGTCTCCGCCAGCGCCGTCGCTCCACTGATGGGAGTTTCCGGCAGAATGATCGCGAACTCTTCTCCGCCATACCGCGCGAACACTTCGTCCCGACGAATGCGCGCTTGAACGACGCGTGCGACTTCTTTGAGCACGTAATCACCCGCGAGATGACCGTGAACGTCGTTGATGCGTTTGAAGTGATCGATGTCGAACATGAGAATGCACAGTTCACGTTCGTGCCGGCGGCCGCGGATGATCTCTCGTTCGAGCGCTTCGTACAGGTACCGCTTGTTGTAGATCTGCGTGAGACCATCGATGATGGTCATCCGATAGATTTCTTCGTGGTACTGCGCTTCAACATCCGCACCCGAGAAATACTTGAAAATCGTCGGGCCGATCTTCACCCGATCGCCGTTTTTCAAGACAACCTCGCGCGTGATTTGGTCGTCGTTGCAATACGTTCCGTTGGTGCTCCCATCATCGACGATGACCCAAGCATCGCCTTTTTGTCGGAACTGCGCGTGGCGTCTCGAGACACTGTCGCCGTCGAGGACGATCTGGTTGTCGGCTCCTCGACCAACACGCGTGGGACTGCGATCGAGGACAAACCGTTTGCCCAGGAGCGTCGGCTCTTTGGTGTAGATCACGACGAGGCAATCGTTGTTTTTCGCCCCGGTACCTTCAGCAGGGACAACGGGGTTCACGACCTGCGTAACGCGAGTCTTTTCGTCGAAGTCGTTCACGCGTTTTCAGCCCGGTGTGCCAGTGTCATGGGTCGAATCGGCGAGCGCTCGCGGCCCGGCCCCGTTGGACGATCGACGGCCCATGAGGCGTATCCTCGAATCCGGATCAACCTCCGGATCCAAGCGTATCCATCCTGCTGTACAGACGTCAAGCCGCTTCGCATACGCCAGTCTCTCCCAAACATGATGGGCAACGATCGCGCATCTTGCCTTTGACGAGTGAGCCAACGCAAGAAAGCAGCCGAGCTCGAAGTTCACACGACTTCGTGGTCGCTGTTCCACTTTCACGGCGCATTCCAGAATGTCTGAATTCAAGCCGAAAATCCGCTCAACCTCGAAGCACGACTGCCGCGGCATCGTTCGCTTGACGCACGCAATCGGGGATCCCGACGCCTTCGTACGCAGCGCCCGCGAACCACAACCCGGGATGACGTTCGGCGCGCTGACGAATACGTCGCACGTGATCCGCATGGCCCACGATCGGCTGAGCATTGGCCTGTTCGTAACGAAAAACTCGCGTAAACAAAGGTTCCGCTCGCAGGTTCAAGAGCCGCTCGAGTTCTTCGCGACCAACCGCCGCCAGCTCCTCGTCGCTCGCCGACAAACGCGACGGATCCCTATGACCTCCAACGAATACGCGCATGAGCACCATGTCCTCGGGCGCGCGACTCCTCCACTTGCTCGAAATGAACGTGGCCGCGAGGATCCGGCGTCGTTCGTCGCGAGGAATGATCACGCCCACGGCATCGAGCGGATGAGCCACGGCCGATCGCGGATACGCAAGCGCCACCGTCGCTGTCGATAAATACGGAATTCCCCGAAGCATTTCCCCAAGCTCGGCATCGAACCGTTCACACACCGACGCGGCGACATGCGACTGCGTGGTCATCACGATCCCGTCGACGCAAAGCGTCTCTTCCGCGCCGGTCGCCAGAGCGTGTCGAACGGTCCAGCGCCCGGAAGATCGTTCCGTGGGCGGGGCGATCGAATTGATTGGTGCTCCAACGATGATGTTTCCACCGAGCGCGCGAATCTTCGCTTCGAGCGCGTCGATGAGTTCGCCCATGCCGCCTTCGAGCGATTGAAAAGGACTTGGCGGAGGCGTCCCGGGAGCCGTTTTACGGCGTTGCGAGAGCGCGCCGCGAATCAGGCTGCCGTGTTTGTCCTCGAGCTCCGCGAGCTGCGGAAACGTGCTGCGAATGCCGAGTTTTTCCACGTCGCCGGCGTAAATCCCTCCGAGGAGCGGATCGGCCAGAACGTCCACGGCTTCCCGTCCCAAACGTCGCCGCACGAAACTGCCGATGGACTCGTCGTCTTTCGGGTTCGCTCGCCTGGGAAGCACGAAATCGAGCGCCATGCGGGCTTTGGCCGACCAAGAAAAGATCGGGCTCGCGGCCAGGGGCATAAACCGCGTGGGGATTGTCAGGACAATTCCTTCCGGGAGCGAATGAAGTTTGTCATGACGCAAGATGTAGACGCGCCGATTTTTTTCGATCGTCGTGATGAGGCGATCGCCGAGACCCAGCTCTTTGCACAGCGCCGTGGCTTGAGGTTTCGCGGCGACAAACGAATCGGGGCCGCCGTCGATGACGAATCCGTCACGACGTTCGGTGACGATGTTTCCGCCGAGACGTGGTTTGGCTTCGATGAGCGTGACGGACAAACCATCGCGTTTGGGCGACGAAAGAAGGCGATAGGCGACGGACAAACCCGTGACGCCTCCGCCGATGACGGCGATGTGGCGACTCATGATGCTTTTTTGGCGCTGTATTCGTGAACGACGTCGATGAGCGCTTTGACGTTGTCGACGGGTGTTTGCGGGATGATGCCGTGCCCCAGATTGAAGATGTGGCCCGGGCGTCCAGCGGCTTGATCGAGGATCGCACGCGCGCGTTTGGCGGCGACTTCACGCGGTGCGCAGAGCAGAAGCGGATCAAGGTTGCCCTGGATCGCGTGGTCGTAACCAACGCGTTTCCAGGCCTCGTCGAGCGGGGTTCGAAAGTCCACACCGATGACCGTACCACCCGCATCGCGTTGCGCTTCGAGCAGCGTGGAGGTGTTTGTCCCGAAGTGAATGACGGGAACGCCCGTTGTTTCCAGGTCTTTCAGGATGTGTTTCACGTGCGGCGCGACGTGTTCGCGATAGTCCACAGGCGAAAGAGCGCCGGCCCAGGAATCGAAGAGCTGCACGGCTTGGGCGCCGGCTTGAACTTGTGCACGCAAGAAACGCCGAACAACTTCGGCGATTTTACCCATGAGCTCGGAGAAAAGCGCCGGGTCGCTCCACATCAATTGTTTGGCGTGAAAATAATCGGACGAACGGCCGCCTTCGATCAGGTAACTGGCGATGGTGAAGGGCGCGCCGGCAAACCCGATGAGCGGGGTTTTTCCTTCCAACTCGCGCCGAATGAGACGAATGGCTTCGAGGACGTACCCGAGTCCTTCTTCCGGTTCGATGACGCGGAGTTTCTCGATGGCTTCGCGCGTACGCACAGGCTCATGAATGACGGGGCCTTCGCCTTTGGCGAACGTGAACGGCGCGCCCATCGGTTCGAGCGGCAGGAGGATATCGGCGAAAAGAATGGCGGCATCCATGCCGAGACGCAGAGGTTGAAGGGTGACCTCGAGGGCGAGCTCGGGCGTGCGGCACAATTCGAGGAGCGTATGTTTTTCACGTAGAGCGCGGTATTCGGCCATGTATCGGCCGGCCTGGCGCATGAACCAAACGGGGGTGACATCTGTTTCTTCTCGGCGACAAGCGCGCAAAAACCGGTCGAACATGGGCGCAAGAGTGACGGGAACAGGGATGAAGGGCAATGGTAAATGGCAGTACCGGCCGGCCAGGCTGTCCGCTGATTTACCCGAGCGTACCCAAAATCGTCAAATCGTCGGTCGACAGCGCTCCCAACGGATGCTTCCCGAAACGCATATTTCATGGACATTCATCCAATGGGCATTTTTTCGAGGTAATGGCGAAACACAAGGTCATCGAACCATTCAACGGGCTGTCAGGCCTCTGTTTCACGTTGCACCGTTTATCGTCAACACCTCCGCCACCACTTGCTCCACCGCCGGCACGCCCGCACCCGGACGTAATGCCTCCGCGAATGCCTGATACGCACGCGCATCATGCACGGACATCCAAGCAAAACTTTCTTTCGATCCCAAATAATGTCGACGTCGCAATACAAAGTAAAATTCGAGCAAGTCCACGAGCAGCCAATGGAGACGATAATGCGCTTCGATGTCCTCCGGTCCGGCATTGCGGATTCGTTCGAGCATCTTTATGCACCATGTCCGGCGCGCTTCGATTTCGGCTCGAGGTACGTCGGCGGGCGGTTTGTCGAGGATTGCCGTCACCTCTTCCAATAAACGCGCTCCGATACCTCGCGGATCGCGCAACAGGACGCCTCCACGCACGTGCAAGAATGCTTCGGGCTGCGTTACGACCGTTGTCTCATGACGCACGAATGCATCAAGAAAAACGCCGGCAATCCGGCGCGCATCGCGCGTGTCTTCGCCGTCTGTACGAATACCAAGCAAATCGTAATCGCTCGTCGGCGTATGCGTCCCGCGCGCTCGTGAACCGTACAGAATGACGGTATGACATCCGTGTTCTTCCTCGAGAATACGTACGAATCGCTCGAGGAATGGATCTTCATGGACAAACGCCGACACTTGGCGACGTTAGCACATCTTCTCGAACGCGAGAATTCGATCTATCATCGGCCCGACTTCGCGCATTTCTTGGTATGACCTGCGCCGACGACACCGTTTGACCATGGCCTTCGTCTTCTTGGGAATTTTTTCATTCGTCACGTTCGTCGTCGGACTACGCCTGTTCGTCCGCGGTCTCGAACCGCATGCGCGCCCGGAACGCCTTTTGGGCATGCACACGCTGCTCATTGCCGCCGGCAACGTCATCGTGCAGGCCGGGGTTATTTTTAATCTCCAGGCTTCGGTCCTCGGCGATATCGTGATTCGCTCGGGCGGAACGCTCATCGACGCGGGATATTTGACGTTCGCCTTCTTCTGCATCGAGGTATATCGGCCCGAAATACCAAAATTGCGTTATCTATGGATGGGCGTGCTCGGGCTCATCCTCGCCGTGCAAATCGTTTCCGTCATTTTTCATATTCATTTGGATCCGGCTTTTGCTTGCCAGCAGCTCTTGCGATTACCCAGTTACACTTGGGGGACGTACGAAGCTTTTCGATTTTATGGCATCATGCGGCGTCGAGCTCGATACGGAATGGGCGATGCCATGGTCGAAAATCGTTTTCTGTTATGGGGATTGGCCACGGCATTGGCCCTGCTCATCCTCGTCGCCCTCAGCATTACCTTTCGTTTGACGCCCGCGCATTGGTTGGGCCAACTGATGCTCGAATTCGCCGCTATTTTGGCGCTTCCCGCGGCCATCTTGGCATGGATATCGTTTTTTCCGCCAAACTGGTACCGATTGCGCATCCTCCCGACCACCGCCGGCGAGGCGCCATGATCGACGCGTGCCGACCGCTTGATGCAACGGGGTATGTCGTCGGCCGCCGACCGCGGTTTGAAATCATTCCCAGCAAATTCGCGAAGGCCGCCATCCCGGTTTTTTTGCTTTACAGCGCGGCCGGATCCGTGGCGTCATTGCCGAGTCGCTGGGGGGCGGGATCGCTCCTCGATTCTGCCGGCTCGACCATGGCCTTTCTCTTCCTCGGGCTCTTTACACTCGCCTCTTTTGTCGTCGGGATACGCCTGCTGATGCGCGGTTTGTCCCACAAAACTCGCCCGGAAACGCTGCTTGGTGCGCATGCCCTTTTGATTGCTTCGGGAAATGTCATTGTCCAAGGAGCGGTGCTCATCGGGTTGCATGGGACGCGGGCTGCAAGCATCATCGTGCGCACGGGCGGCATCGTCATCGATGCGGGTTATGCCTGTTTTGCGTTTTTTTGCGTCGACGTTTATCGGCCTGAAATGCCGGAATTACGCAAACTCAGCATTGCGTTGCTCATTGCCATCACGGTCGTTCAACCGATCGGGGTTCTTTTCGAGCCGACGGTGAATCCGATTTTTTACAGCGAGCAAGTGTTGCGAGTCGCCAGTTACGCGTGGGGGAGTTACGAAGCATTTCGTTTTTATGGCATCATGCGTCGCCGCGCCCACTACGGCATGGGCGATCCGTTGGTCGAAAATCGCTTCTTGTTATGGGGCGTCGCGACGACCCTGGCGCTTCTGATTCTCATCGCCATGTGCATTACGTTCAAGCTCACGGCGCTCAGCGAAATCGGAGCTTTGACCTTGAGCGTCGGGGCCATTTTGACGGTTCCGACGGGATTTTTGGTTTGGCTCGCGTTCTTTCCGCCGGATTGGTATCGTCGGCGTGTCGAACGGAAACTCGGAGGCGACATCGTATGAGCGAGACGTCGCCCGCGTTCGAATTCGTCTGCGAGAGACTCGAGACCATTGCGAAGATTTCGCGTATCGAAGCTCGCGGAACGGTACGTCTCGCCCTGCGTGAGGTCGGGAAAAACCCCGCTTATGTCTCGCCGCAAGATATGGCGACCATCGTCACGCGCGTGCTGCCGCGGATGTTGCAGACGCGAGGGGTCAGAGATTCCGCACAAATTTGCCAGGAAATCGCGATCCAATTGAGCCAGGCCAAACTGGCTTCCGGAGCGACGTATCTCGATCCGGCCGAAGTATTCGCTCGATTGGGATCGGATCGGAAAAAAAGTACGTTTTGACGTTGCCGCTCAAACTTGCACGGCCGTCTCGAGCGCCAAACGAATCATCGCCTCGAACGAGGTTTGTCGCTCCTCGGTGGACAGATGTTCGTCGCGGCGAATGTGATCGCTCACGGTGAGCAATCCGAGCGCCCTTGCGCCATATTCGGCTGCGACGCCATACAATCCGGCCACTTCCATTTCGAGCGCCAGAATGCCCAGTTTTTCGGCGATATCAATGAGGTTTGTCTGCGGGTGGTAAAAGAAATCCGTGGACATGACATTACCCACGCGAATGTGAATTTGATGTTCCCGAGCTACCCGCACCGCCGTCTCGAGAAGTCCGTAATCAGCAATCGCCGCCAAATCGTGGCCCAAGAAACGCATTCGATTCACCTTGGAATCCGTGGACGCACCGAGCGCCAAAATAATGTCGCCAAGCGTTATCGTCTCGGCCAATGCCCCGCAGCTTCCGACGCGCACGAGCACTTTGACGCCGTATTCGCGAACGAGCTCCGTCGCATAAATGGAACACGACGGAATCCCCATTCCGTGCGCCATGATTGACACGGGTTTACCTCGGTATGTTCCAGTAAAACCGTACATGTTGCGCACGGCCGTCACGAGGCGCGGATTTTGCAGAAATGTCGTGGCAATGTGCTGGGCGCGAAGTGGATCTCCCGGCATCAGAACCACATCGGCAAAATCACCCGGCTGGGCGTTGATATGAGGTGTCGGCATGGTTTTGTCGCTCCGTCGATTTGCCGATCCTATGGTTTCACGCCACGTGGGCCAAGAAGTCGGACGGTGATTCGAGTTTGCCGAGTGCGGCTGGAACGACCGTCGAAGTTTTGCTCTTCCGATCGGCCCTCGAAAGCATGATGAAAAATCAAGATAGCACTAGCCAATCCCCGACAGGCCCTAGTAAACTCGCATCATCCTGCGTTCGTTTGCCAGGCAAAGAAGGAACAATGTCATGAAGATGCGAGACATTCGGGGCATCGGGTTACGTGGTGCAATCCTGGCCGCAATGGCCGTCGCGACGGGCTGTGGTGGACAGCCAGCGGACGTGGGAGAGTCCGACATTGGCGCGACCATCGATGAAAGCAACGCGAAACCGTCGTTGAACAAGAAGTCACCTTTTGGAAATGCGCCTTCGCTCAAACCGCAAAACGGTGGCGGCCCGGTGGGCGTGTTGCCTCAAAATAAATTGCTTCCCAGCGATGGCCAAGCCCATGACGAGTTTGGGGTGTCCGTCGGTATTTCGGGCAATACGGTGGTCGTCGGTTCCATCTACGATGACGATCTCGGCGGCGACGCGGGTTCGGCGTATGTATTCGTCGAGGACAATGGTGTTTGGACGCAACAAGCCAAACTCATGGCGAAAGACGCGCGAGCCAATGACTACTTCGGTATTTCCGTGGCGATTGCCGGCGATCGCATCCTGGTCGGCGCGGCGGAAGCGGGCAATAACAACAGCCACACGGGCGCGGTCTATGTTTACGAACGGGTCAACAAAGTCTGGTCGCTCGTGCAAAAATTAACGCCGGTCGGCGGCACGACGAACGATTATTTCGGTTATGCCGTCGCGCTCGAAGGCAACGTCGCGGTCATTGGTGCGCCGCAAGCGGATCAAGTCGGTTTTGACAGCGGCGCGGCATTCATCTACCGCCATGATGGAACACAATTCGTCGAGGAGGATAGAATTTGGGCGTCGACGGGCGGCGCATTCGGGTTTTTCGGCGGGTCCGTCGCCATTTCGGGCTCGACGGTGCTCGTCGGGCAATGGGATGACGGTTCCGCCCAAAACAAGGGCTCCGTATTTGCCTATCGAGAGAATGCCGGAACGTGGCTCGAGGAAGACGAGCTCATTGCCAGCGACGCTTCGGCAAACGACACGTTTGGTTTTTCCCTGGCTATCTACAACAGCAAAGCATTCATCGGCGCCCCCTTCCGCGACGGCGCATGCGTCAATTCGGGCGCCGTGTATGTCTTCGGGCGTTACAACGACACGTGGTGCCAGGAACAAATCATCGAACCGGAAGACAAAAATGCGTCCCAAGCCTTCGGTTCAGCCGTTGGATTGTGGGGCGACATGGCCGCCATCGGGTCGTATTGGGATCAAGACAATGGCGATTACTCCGGATCGGTTTATGCCTACCGCTACGTCGAGAAAGTTTGGAGCCCGCTGTTCAAATACCTCCCCAACGACGGCGTGGTCGGGCAACTCTTCGGTATCTCCGTAGCCATGGATAACGACCGCGTCGTGGCCGGCGCCAACGGCGACGATGACAATGGCATCGATTCCGGCGCGGTATATCAATTCTCCGTCCTCGAAAATCCGAATTCGCCGCCCCCGGTGGTAGCCGACGAACCGCCCGAGGTGGCGCTCAAAGCCGACGCCCCGAGCGCACAATGCAGCGTGAATACGGGCGCGACGCCGTCATCGTCGTCGTGGTTCGTCGCCTTCGGCTTGGCCGCGCTGGGTATGCGCCGTTTGTCACGTCGTAACCGCGCTTGATTCCTTCAGCCCGTCACACTTCCCTTCGACGTCGCTTCCCATTTCTCGAGCATCACGATCAGATGCGCCGCCCCGATGACGCCCGCCGGCAATACGATCACGAGCGAACACGGCAATAACGTCAAAAGGCCCAATCCAAGACCGAATCCCATCACGGATCGAATGTTTCGCCGCACGAAGTCCACTCGATCCACCACGCGCGTGCCGCGAATCGACAAGGGATAATCACAAAAATCCCAAGCGCCGCCCAATGCGGCCACCGTGAATTGCAGCGGCGTCGTCACCACGGCCGCCACGGGAAAAATAACTCCGATCACGACCAGCGGAATGAGCAAAGGCAAGGTAAACACCAACGCCAAAAAGCTGGATTGGAGCGATCGGGCGACATCTTGCAGCAATGTCGGCTGAGGCCATTCCGGCGCGCCCAAGTCTTTGGACACCCGGCGAACCATTCGTTCCAAAATCGGGCCGGAGAGCGGCTTTGCCAAGACAAACGATCCGAACAACGCGACCACGAGCCCCAGCAATACGGCGACCACCTTGATGACCGCAAACGCAATCGTCCAATAGGCGCTCGTATCCTCGCGGGATAAATACTTCACGACGAGCCATAACGCGGTTTTGACCGCCACCACCCCGAAGATGCCCATCAACACCAAAGCCACGACCACCGGAATGATCGCCGACGGCCAAATATCGGGCGTGCGAAAAAGATAACGATACCCGTCGAACAACGCGCGAAGCCCCGCTCGAAAACCAGGTCGCTGCATCGAAATAACCTGAGGAGCACTTTGTATTTCGTTCATGAGACATCCCCGCGGAGCAATTTACAGTTTTACCGGACTCAACGTCGTTTGGAAAGAACAACCCAATGCCGACAAATTGGTTTGACGCCGCAACCCTGACAGCGTTCGATATCTTTTCGCGATGGACAGGATTGCAGCATTCCTAGGTGACACAACGAAAAATCATACTTGACCGGATCGTCCGCATCGAGACGCGCAAGCGCGGCCGTGATTTCTTCCGCCGCCTGGAAATCCGCTGCTTTGCGCAAGGTCAGGCCGATGTTGCGCGATAATTTGTGAATGTGCGTATCGAGCGGAATGACGAGGTGCGCAGGCGATATGTTCCATAATCCGAGATCGATTCCGTCGGCGGGTCGAATCATCCAACGCAAAAAAAGCATCAATCGTTTGAGCGCACTTCCTTTCGTCGGATCAGGCAAAAGGTGATCCGCACCCAGGCTTTCGCGAGAACCCATCGCCGGAAAACCTCCCCGCTCCCGCAATTCATGAACCCAAGCCTGCACGGCCGATCGAAATGGTTTTCCCGTGGCCATTGCTTGGACAAACGGTGCGGCGAGCGAACCGTGCGCACGCTGCATCGCTCGAGCTCCCACCACGAGGTGCGCGACGTCTTTGCCCGAATAAAGCCGATGGCGAAATCCCGCGAGCCGACCGTGTACATCGGCGGCGTCATCCGCCGTCTCGGCGATGTGCGAACCCAGGCGATTCAACGCGTCTTCGATTTTCGCGCAAAGCGCTTTCACATTGCCGAACGCCAGGGACGCGGCCAAAAGCGCCACGATTTCCCGATCTTCGCGCCGTTCGTAACGATGCACGAAATGCACCGGATCCGCTTCGCGCCGAGCCGCCACGTCGCACCTGGCCCGCACGTCGTCGAGTGTTTGTCGCAGCGTATCATCGTCCACCCGCACCACGCGCGCAACACGCGACGGCGTACGTACGGACAATCGGCGCGAGCCTCGTTTAGCGGCGACCATGGCCCGCGTATACCATACAACGCTTTGCCGCTCCACCCCGCACGACAACGACGGACGCGCTCCGCCGCGAAGTCGGTCCGCCTGCTGCGCCCTTGATTCTCGAACGATGTTGTGTTGCATATCGACGCGATATGCCTCCCCTTCCCCCGCCCCCCCGATGGGTTCACGTTCCTTCCACACAATCGAGCAAACTGCGCTTGTTTGTCTTTCCGCACTCGGGAAGCGGAGCCTATCCATTTCGCCAACTGAATACCGGTTTGCCGCCTTGGGTCGAATTGTCCATTTTGCAGCTTCCGGGGCGTGAAACGATGTTCGGCACGCCGATGTATGAATCGATGGAGTCGCTGGTCGCCGCGACATTGCCCATCATCGAACCGCTCACGTCGACCCCGTACGCTTTCTTCGGTCACAGCCTGGGAGCGCATGTGGCATTCCAATTGGCGCGAGCGTTGCGAAACAAGGGCGCGAATGCGGCTCGAGGTATGGTCGTCTCGGGAACTCGAGCGCCGCAGCTGCCTCTTCGTCGCCAACCATTGCATGCGCTCCCGCAGGCTCGATTCATTGAAGAATTGCGCCGTTATGGAGGCACCCCCGAGGCCGTCCTGCAAAATCAAGAGCTCCTCGAGATCTTCTTGCCTCCATTACGCGCCGACTTGACCATCTTCGAAACGCAATCGTACACCCCGGACGCACCATTATCATTCCCCATCACCGCGTTCGGCGGTCGATCGGATCACCGCACCGACCCGGACGAACTCGAAGCGTGGAAAGAACAAACCGCGCAATCGTTCAACGTGCAATTCTTCGAAGGCGGTCACTTTTACTTGCTGGAACAATCGCGTCCTTTGTTTCTGGCCGCTTTGCGACAAACCGTGGAAAACCTGATATAGTCGAGAAAAACAGATGCGCATCGTTTTCGTTACCTGTGGTCCCCAAATGGCCGCCCCCATGCTCCGTCAATTGGTGGAAGAATCGCTCGTCGCCGGAGGCAACATCATTGCCGGCGTACGTTCGATTTACCGTTGGAAGGACAAGGTCTGCGACGAACCCGAAGAAATCCTTTTCATGGAAACCGCCGATGATTGTGTCGACGCCCTCATGAAGCGTATTCGGGAATTGCATTCGTACGAGGTCCCGAAGATATTGACGTTCGAGCCGAAAGAGGGCCCGATCGATTACTTGCAATGGGTCGACGAGCAAACGTCGGGGCGGCGAAAATGACGCGTTTACGCGCGACGTAAATGCAATCGCGTGCGGATACGAAGGCGGGCGCGAAAAACGCTTCGCGCTGCTGCGAAAAACATGTGGCCCAAGGATGGACTTGTCGTGATGGGTCATATCGTGGCAAGTGTTGAGTGAATGAAGCCGCTTCTCATTGTCAATCCGAGGTCGGGTCGTGGACAAACGGGCATCATCTTCGACAAGATGCGCGGGCCGATCGAAAAACACCTCGGACACGTGGATGTGACGTTCACCGAGAGGCCGCGGCATGCGGTGGACATCGCGCGGGAAGCCGCGATCGCGGGGCGGCAGATCGTGGTTGCCGTGGGTGGCGACGGATCGATTCACGAGGTTGCCAACGGGTTGATGCAGGCGCGCGAAGCGGGGGTGAAGCTGCCGAAGATGGGGATCATCGGCGCGGGGACGGGCGGGGATTATCGACGCACGTTGGGCTTTGAAAATAGGCTCGATCGGTATTGTGAAGCAATCACGGACGGGCATACGCGCGCGGTCGACATCGGCCGTTTTTCGTACGTAACGCACGAAGGTGAAAAGAAGTCATCTCATTTCATCAACATTCTTTCCGCGGGCGTCGGGGGCCTGGTTGATCAATACGTCGCGGAATCTTCGCGATCGCTCGGGGGCACGGTCGCGTATTTGACTTCGTCGATCAAAGGTTTGGCGCGTAGTGTCGTCGGGCGCCTGAAAGTGACCATTCGTCGCGAAGATATGTCGCGGGAAGAAACCATCGAAACGCGACTGATCGCCATTTGCAACGGCCGATTTTTCGGCAGCGGTATGCAAGCGGCGCCCATGGCCATTCCGGACGACGGGCTCTTCGACATCATCGATCTCGGCTCGGCACCGCGACTGCGTTTTCTTACCGTCAATGCGCGCATGTACACCGGCACGCATATTCATTCGCTCGATGTGAAGCACTACCGATGCGACCACATCGAAATCGAGCTGCTCAACAAAGATGTCGACGGTCGCTTCTTGCTCGACGTGGACGGAGAGCCTCTCGGACGATTACCAATGGTCGTCGATATGGTTCCAAGCGCAATCGAAATTTTCGTCCCCAAGCAATGATGCATTGCAGCACGAAGAATTGATTTTCCCCGCGCTCATTTTCCTGTAGAATGGCTCGTCTCATGAGCAATGACGTGTTGAAAAGCGCTCGCCCGCGTTTTCTGGTCGTCGGTTGTGGAGGCATTGGCGGATTGGTCGCCGCGCATTTATTTGCGCACGATCATGACGTCACGGTCCTGACGACGAATACGCAGATTGCCTCGGCCATCAATGCCAATGGTTTTCGCGTCGTCGGTGATGATCGCGTGAATTTCGCGCGCGGAAAAGCCGTCACGGCGCTCGATGCCGCAACCAAGCCTTTCGATTACATTCTGCTCGCCACACAACCTCCGCAAGTCGAAGAGGCGGCGCGCGGCGTAACGTCATTTCTTGCGCCCGAAGGGGCGATGGTGACGTTTCAAAATGGCCTTTGCGAAGCTCGTATTGCGGAAATCGTCGGCAAAAATCGCGTCCTCGGGGGTGTCGTCGCCTGGGGCGCGTCGATGCACGATCCCGGCGTGTATGAACGAACGTCTCCGGGCGGATTCGTTTTGGGACGAATGGATGGCGCTCGGGACGAACGTTTGGAACCCCTGGCTTTTGCCCTCGGTTCCATAGGTGAAACCATTGTCTCGAGCAACCTGGCCGGCGCTCGTTGGTCCAAATTAGCCATCAATTGCGCCATTACATCGCTCGGAGCCTTGGGCGGTGAACGTCTCGGCGTTTTGATGCGCCACCGTTTTGTTCGCCGTTTGGCGCTCGAAATCATGACCGAAGTGGTTTTGGCTTCGCGAGCGGAAGGAGTTCGTCTGGAAAAAGTGTCCGGGACGCTCGATTTGGATTGGATCGCATTGACCGATGCGGAACGAAATGCCGTCGGTTCGACCGGTCTTTTTGCCAAACATGCCATTTTGCTCGCCGTCGGAACTCGTTTTCGCAAAATGCGCTCGTCCATGCTCGCCGCCATTGAACGCGGACGACCGCCGGCCGTGGATTTCTTGAATGGAGAAATCACCCGTCGAGGACAAACCTACGGCTTCGCGACGCCCATCAATGCCGCCGTTCAAGCGGAAGTTCATGCCGTCGCGGCAAAACGAAAAACCCCGTCGCTCGAACTTTGTCGCGCCTTGTACGACAACACGCGGCACCTCGTGAACGCACCCGTGTCCGTTCCTCCACCCGCGGATGCCGATACCGCCGCGCTGGATCCCGAACCGTTCGCGACGACGCCTTCACCCAAACCCCGTCGTTCGTCGGTCTCGTCCTCCGCCGAATTGGGTGGCTGATACAAACGTCCTTCGCTCCGACAAACCTGTCGACCCGTTTGTCTCTCAGTACCGACGCTTCAACGCCCCGAGTACGGGTAGTAGGCTCCTCCGCCGTTTTGATTCTGCTGCAACGTACAGTTGCAGCGGTTTGGATCAACCGATTGCGCCGGCGCACGAACGCATCCGCAGGCCAACGTCACCGTCACGAGAGCAAGAGCGAGCACGATTCGCATGTCGAAATCGAAGCCTTTGCGCGAAGAAAGGTCAAGCTCATGCGCTTGGGTTCTTTTCTGCCTCTCTCGGCGGCGATAGCGTGGAGCCTCGATGAGACCGCAGGTTGATTCGTCCGACCGCTCGAGCGCCGACGTTGGACAACAGGAATGTCACTCATGAGCGCTGCCCCGACGGTACGTCGAATCGTGCTTTTCAAGCAGGGTTTTGCCCATATCGAACGCCGCGGGAGTGCCTCCGGTGATTTCGATCTGCTGTTCGATCGTACCGAACTGGGCGAGGTTCTTCGTTCGCTGACGGTTTGGGTCGAGCGAGGAAACGGGCATCTGACGGCTTTGGCCTTCGATGCGCCCGAAGATCCGGAAGCCGCACTGGCCGGGCGAAAATTGCGTTTCGAACAAGGCGCAACGTTGCGCGGCATGCTGCAAGCCACGCGTGGACGACACGTGCGTGTCGAGAGCGCCGAAGGTTCTGCTGAAGGAGAATTGTTGGGGTTCGAAGAATCGAGCGGACCTCAAGGAGCCCGTCGGTGGCTGCTTTTGCGTACGGGACTCGGCAAAATCGCGGTGTTCGATTTGACGTTGATCCGATCGCTCGACTTTGGCGACGGGGCCATTCGCAGCAACCTCGACATGTTCGTCGATCGCAGTCGAGCTTCGGCGCGAGGTGACGGACGCACGGTGCACGTGGCGCTCGACGGCCCGGCCGATGACGTGCGCGTGCTTTACATCGTGCCCGCGGCGCAGTTTGTCATATCGTACCGCCTCGCCTGCAACGCGTCGGACGCTCGTTTTTTTGCTTTCGCGCTGGTGCACAACCCGCTCGAGGAAGACTTGGATCGCGTGGAAGTTCAGCTGTCGACGAAAGCGCCGAACCAGGCGATGAACACCGCCCAAGGTCCCGCACCCACGCGGGCGAGTGACGCCATGCGTCCCGAGCGCGTTCGACGTCGTGCGTCGGGACAACCGCATACGGTGCGGGCGCCGCTTCCCGTTCCGCCTCCGGTGCAGGTCATCACGACAGGAAAAACCCTGCCGCCGAAAACATCGGAGCGACAATCGGACAGCGCCGACTCGCACGTGAGCGTGAATGAAATCGATGCGCAGCCTCTGGCGCCGATGGAACCCGCGGAATGGCGCGTGCAAGACCCCGTGTCGATTCGTCGTCGCGGCGCAGCGATGGTGCCGATCCACGCGTGCACGATCTCGATTCGCAAGGAGCGCGTGTTTCGCGATGCGACCGGCGTGCACCCCGACCTGATGGTTTGTTTTGACAATCCCACGTCCTCCGCGCTGGAAGAAGGCCGTTGCGCCATGTACGACCTAGGCCGGTACTTTGGCGAAGCGACGTTGCCGCAAACGGCGCCCGGCGCGTCGGTGCAGCTGACGTTCGCGAAAGACCCGGGCTTGAGACGCACGCGCACGACGAACAAGACCTCCTTTTTGGGGCTGGTCGACTTCAAGACCGACGGCATTGAAGAACAGGAGAGCTTCGAAGAGCGGCATTTCATGACGATTCGCAGCGATCATCCCATCGACATCGACGTCGTCCTCGACATCGCCTGTGCGGAAGAGCGAACCATTCGTGCGGAAGGACAAACGCCTGTCGTGGAAACGCCGACGCTCGTGAGTTACTGCGTGCGCGTGCCGGCGCTCGGTGAAGCCGCGCTGCACGTGTGCGAATCTTGGAAGCAAACGCGACGGATTCCCTACGAAAACCTGGATCTTGGTCAGGTGGAAACGTGGCGTCGAACCGGGTTGGTCCGAGCGGAACAGTACGATGCGCTCACAGCGATCCTGCGGGCGGGCGATGAAGCTCGAAATGCCGACGCTCAATGGACGCGTCTCGAGCGCGAGATGCTCGACCTGTTCAGCAGGCAATCGAAGGTCACCGATCAGCTGGGCGTGTTGCGTGAAGGAGGTCCGGAGGGGTTGTTGCGCATGCGCTTCGTCAACGAGCTCGACAGTGCACAACACCGGATCTTGGCGATCGACGCGGAGATGCAGACGTTGCGGGCGAAGGCGGCGGAGCATCGCGAGACGGCGCAGCGATTACAGGCGACGCTTCTTCGGCCTCAATGACCACGCTGTCAGCGATTTTCGCGGTGAATACGCCCTGAACACGGCGCTCTGAAAATTTTCGGAACCCTTTCGGGATCGCGCTGTCGGTGATGGGGCGGAACGAAATGAGCCGCATACGCGACGCCAAAAGACGCGTTGCCCGGTGCGCCGTTCGCTCGCCTTACTCATCACTTCCCCGCCTCGCGCGGAGGACGCAGGAGCTGTTTGTCATGGAACGCAATCATTCATCTCAGAACCCTTTCCTCCAAGATTCCAACGTTCTTTTTGGACAAACCAAACCGTCGTTCGACCCGCGCGCCGTTTTTGCTCAACCCACGCCGGTCGATGTGCCCGAAAACGCGCCCGAGGGTTCGTACACCTACGCGCTCGTGCAAAATGGTCCGGCCGTGCCCGCAGAAGAAATCGAGCTGTCACAAGACGCGCTCGAAATCATGATTCAATGGGGCGCATCGATTCTGCACGTCGCGCACGTTTCGCCTCCGCGGTCGTTTTACGTGGGCGAAGAGAATGCGGATTTCGTATTGCCGGAAAATGCAATCGGCGCCAAGCGTTTGCCCGTCGTGCTCGTGGGTGACGACCAAATCGCGCGCGTCGTGTTGTCGGCTTCGGCGACGGGTTCGATTGAAAACGACGGAAAGGTCTCCGCCATTGATGCAATGAATGCCGAGCCTTGTGCCGCATTGGCCGGAGCGTCGCAAGTCATCATCCAATTGGGCGCGAAAGCGAAAATCGAATTGGGCGGCATGACGCTGCACGTCTCGCGGGTCAAAGCGGGCAAAAAGGTCAAAGGCGGAATGGTTTTGGACAAGAAAGGTTTGCCTTGGCATGGTTTGTCTTTCTTGGTTCACGCCGGAATTCTCGCTGCTGCGGCGTACTTCTTGCCCCCGATCGGTTCGACCGATGAAGGTTCGATCGATAGCGACAAACTCTCGTTCATGCAGCAGATTCTCAATGTGAATGCGGAACAAGAGGAAGAGCCGAAAGAATCGCCGGACCTCGTCGATAAGCAGGACAAAACGCCGGGTGGAACCGAAGGAACGCGTTCGGTCGGCAGTGAAGGCAAAATGGGCAGCACCACGAGCCGCAATGCATCGGGCCGATTCGCGGTGGCCGGAACGAAAGACAATACGGATCCGCAAATCGCTCGAGCCGCCGCGCTTTCCGACGCGCAAAGCTTCGGCATGATTGGTCTGGTTTCTTCGTTGTCCGGTGGAGATCCCAATGCGGTGACCGCGCCATGGGGCGGCGATATTTCCTCGGGTAATGATGCGCGCAGCGCGCTCGGCAATATGTGGGGCGATTCTCTCGGTGAAGCAGCCGGTGCCGGCGGACTTAGTTTGTCCGGGCTTGGCGAAGGCGGCGGCGGAAAAGGAGAAGGCATCGGAATTGGTCGCGTGGGCACGATTGGTTCGGATCTCGGTAATCGCGGTGGATTCAGCCGAGGTTTGACCCAGAAAAACCACGAAACCAAGCCTCCGCGCATTCGACCCGAAGGCGTCACGACGAGCGGTCGATTGCCGGCGGAAGTGATTCAACGCATCGTGCGGCAGAATTTCGGTCGTTATCGATTCTGCTACGAGCAAGGTTTGCGACAGAATCCGAATTTGCAGGGCCGCGTCGCCGTGCGGTTCGTCATCGGTCGCGACGGCAGCGTCTCGCAAGTTCAAAATGGCGGATCGGATCTGCCGGATGCCAATGTCGTGTCGTGCGTCGTGCGTTCCTTCTACGGGCTCAGCTTCCCGTCGCCTGAAAATGGAATCGTGACGGTGAATTACCCGATCATGTTCCAACCCGGCGGCTGATCCGGACAAACCCTTCCCCCTCAACCGGGAGTGTGCTTTCACGGCGCGCTCCCGGTTCGTTTTTGATATCGTCACGTTTTGATTCACGCGCAGGGCGATTTCGTATGGGCCAAGGTGGGGCAGTCACGGCAACCGAACGCGCAACACCGGACGAACCATTCGCTCGCGAATCATTTCGTTCCCCGGCCGGCGCCGTCGATATCGTCGTACGCTGGGGCGATTGGGTCCTGTCCGCGCACGAAATATCCCCTTTGCGCACGTTTGTCGCGGGCGAACAAGGTTGCGACATCACCCTGCCCCAAGAAGTCCTCGGTGCCCCGCGCGTCCCCATCGTGCTGGCGCGTTGGGATGGAGACGTCCGGCTGATCGTCCCGCGATCGGCTCGTGTCTTGCTTGGAGGTCAAACCAAACGGATGTCGGCGGCGCGTTGTCTGGCCCGCGGTCTCGGCCAGGCATCGACGACCGTGCCCGATGCGGTGGAGGTGAAGCTTCTTCCCGGACAAACCTCCGTGTTGTTCTTCAAAAACGTGACCATCGACGTGTGCCGAAGCGAAGCGGCTCCGAAACCTCCACGAAAGCCGCTCTTCGACAAACGTGTCGCCCTCACGCAATTGGGATCGTTTCTCGTGCACGCCTTCGTGCTCGTCGTCGTTATTTTTCTCCAACCACTTCCCACGTCCAATGCCGACGAAGGCATGTCGGATGATCAGAAATACGAATTTCAGGAGCGCCTGAATCGCGCTGCCGAAAAGGAAATGGAGTTCGATCTCGAAGCCATACGCAACGGCTACCTCCGTCGCGCACGGCGCAACGAACGTCGCTTGCAGAACATCCTCGACGACGAGCGCGATGAAGATTTGCGTTCCGGTCAGATGCCGGGGTTAGGCTGGACAAACGATCGCGCCGCGCTCGCCGCTCGCGACGAAGCGCCTCGAGGCACCGATCAGGGGCTCATCGGCGTGCTTTACGATTGGCCCAAGCCTGAAGCGACAAACCGTCCGCAAACGCCGACGCGTGATGTTCGAACCACGCCCGTCACCCTTCCGCCAGACACACAACCGAACCGCTCCCGATTCCCGAGCGTGCGTATGGGCGCGGTGACCTTGCACGGTCGTTTGCCGCCGGAAGTGGTGCAAAGGATTGTCCGGCAAAACTTCGGTCGGTTTCGGTTGTGTTACGAAAACGGCTTGCGCAACAACCCCAACTTGCAAGGTCGCGTCAGCGTACGGTTTGTCATCGGCACCGACGGAGCCGTCTCCAACGTGGGCAACGGCGGCTCCGATCTGCCCGACGGCGGCGTCGTGAGCTGCATCGTGCGCGCGTTCTCCAGCCTTTCATTTCCGCAGCCGGAAAGCGGGATTGTGACGGTCGTTTATCCCGTCATGCTGTCGCCCCCGGATTGAGTTTCACCCGCCGCACGTTTTGCTACCCTCGCAACGCGTGCGACTCCTTCTGATTCACACCGGCGGAACGCTCATGATGCGCGGCGGACATCCAACACCGCTCGCGCCCGACGTGTACACGCGCGATCTCGTCGCGGAACTGCCTGTCTTGCGCAAGCTCGCCGAGATCGAAACGCGCATCCTGTACAACTTGGATTCGGCGGATTTCCAGCCGCATCATTGGATCGAACTGGCGCGATTGATTCACGGTTCGCTCGATCGTTACGATGGGTTTGTCATTGTGCACGGCACGGACACGATGGCGTACACCGCGAGCGCGCTGGCGTTTTTGCTCCCGGGGCTCGATCGCCCGGTCGTGCTGACAGGGGCGCAAAAGCCGCTCGTCGACATTCGCACGGATGCCCGGACAAACCTTGTCGATGCGTGTCATCTCGCCACGATGGGCATCGCGGAGGTGGGCATCGCGTTTCATTCGGAGCTGCTCCGCGGTTGTCGATCCACGAAGCTCGATGCGTGGGGCATGAAAGCATTCGGATCGCCTGCGTGTCCTCCTCTCGCGGTATTGGGCCTTGGCGCAAACATCGCCGCGCACGCATTGGCGCCTCGTCCCGCGGTTCCATTGGACGAACGCATCGAGACGCAGGTGCTGGTCGTCCGCACGTTTCCGGGGCTCGATCCGCGCTTTTTGCAAACGACGTTACGAGCGGGACTTCGCGGTCTCGTGCTCGAAGCGTTTGGCGCGGGAAACGTTCCGCGTATCGAGAATTCGCTCGTGCCGGTCATCGAAGAGGCGCGAGCACTGGATGTGCCCGTGGTGATCGTCAGCCAATCGCCGCGAGGAGCCGTGGATTTGACGCGTTATCAAGGTGGCGTGGCGGCGGCGAATGCGGGCGCGATCGGAGCCGGCGACATGACTTCGGAAGCGACGTTGACGAAGCTCATGTTGGCGCTCGGGCGTTGTTCCGAGACAAACATGAAGCGTGTCGATCACGTGCGCGCGGCCTTCGCGGTGTCTTGGGCGGGTGAAATGAGCCTCGAATGAAGATTGGCGAGGGACGCGGTCGAGCGATTGCATTCGTCGCCTTGGCCAGCGCGTCATTTGCGGTGAGTTCGCCCATTGCCCGGTCGGCCCGACCCGCGCATCCTCTTTTTATTGCCTTCGGCCGAGTCGCTTTGGCGTCGTTGGTTTTGTTTCTCATCGATATCGCAGGCGTCTGGCGATATTGGCGGGAAATGACGAATGCGACGAGGTGGCGCATTTTCTTGTGCGGCGCGTTGCTCGGAGTGCATTTTGCATTGTTCCAAGCGGGACTCAATGCCACGTCATTACCGGCGGCGGTGTCGTTGGTTTCCTTGGAGCCTGTGGGCGTTGTTTTTGCGGCGTTGATATTTTTCCGGGAAAAACCTTCGCGACGAGAACAAATCGGCGTGGCGCTCGCGACCGCGGGCGCCGCAGTGATTGCCTTTGCCGCGGGAACGGGGGAACACAAGTTATTCGGTGATTTGCTCGTGCTCGGATCCGTCGCGTTGTTTGGGTTTTACGTGGCCGCGGCCCGGGCAATTCGTAATGCATTACCGCCGCAACATGCCGGTTCGATGATTTATGCCGTCGCGGCGTGGTCGATTCTCTTGGTCTTGCCATTTTTCGGGGCATTTTCGAATGTCACCGAATTACCCGGTCATTCCTTTTTGGCCATTGCCGGCGTAGCCCTCATTCCGACCATCATCGGTCACACGTCGGTGCAAGCCGCAGCGCGAACGTTACCGCCGGCGATCGTTTCATTGGTTTCTCCGGGTGAAACTTTGGGCGGCCTCTTGGTCGCGGCCGTCTTTTTACACGAAATACCCAAACCGCTGGAATGCGTGGGCGCAGCCTTGATCTTGAGCGGCGTGCTCTTTGCCATCTTCGGCCCGACGCCGCAATCGTCGTCGACATCGTCTTGATTCGTCCCTGACGAACCTATTCGCGGCCTCTGTTCGGGACAAACCTATTTGCAAATGATTCATTCCCTTCCTTGACTCGAATCATCTTCGCGGAACCCTTTCGTCGATGTACTCGAGCCTTTTTCGAAACGTCCTGTTCCCTGTTTACGATTCCGCAATACGTCGCCGCGCCACGCTGCAAACGCTCGCCGAGCTGGAACAATCGCAATGGCAATCGCCTGAAAAGTCAGCCGAAGCGTCATTTCAACGCTTACTCGAAGCGTTTCGACACGCCGAACGGCACGTGCCTTTTTATCGGCGCCGTTTTGCCGAATTCGGCGTCCGCGTAAGCCAAATCAAAACTCCCGAAGACCTCGCCGCGTTTCCCATCGTCACGAAAGACGACGTCCGCAAACATCACGATGAGTTTGTCGCGGAGAACTTTCGCGGCGAACTGCATCGCAGCGCGACAGGTGGTTCGACCGGAGCTTCGATGGCGTTCGCTTATGACCATGCGACGTACGAACGGCGTGTCGCCGCAGCCATTCGGGCCAATCGTTGGGCGGGCGCGGACGTGGGCGAACGCGAAGTGCACGTGTGGGGGCGACCTCCGGGCGAACGCGAAGGTCGGCGCAAGTGGAAACGCCTGCTCGAGCAGTTCGTTTGGCGGCACAAGTACGTGTCGAGTTTCCATCTGCACCAAGACAAACTCGCCGATACGTTGCGCGAGATCGCGGCGTTCACGCCACGCGTGATCGTCGGGTACACGACGCCGCTGTTTTGGCTGGCTCGAGCGGCTCTCGATGAACGCATTCCATGGCCGAATTTACGCGGGATCATCACGTCGGCCGAGCGGCTCTTCGAGCAGCAGCGCAGCGTCATCGAGCAGGGGTTTGGCGCGGCCGTGTTCAATCGTTACGGCTGTCGTGAAGTCATGCTGATCGGCGCCGAGTGCGAACGACATTCGGGGCTGCACGTGAACAGCGAGAGCGTGTTTGTCGAACTGTACCGCGGGGATCGACCGGCAACTCTGGGAACGCCCGGCGAAGTGCTCCTGAGCGACTTGAACAATCGCGCCATGCCGCTGCTCAGGTACCGAAATGACGACATTGCCACGGCCAAAGCGGGCGGTTGTTCATGTGGTCGAGGGCTGCCGCTGCTCGCCTCCGTCGAAGGCCGCGTGCTCGATATGATCGTCGGGACAAACGGACGCATCGTGGCGGGCGAAGCGTTCGTGCATCTGCTCAAGGACTACCCGATCGATCGTTTTCAAGTGCATCAGCGCGCCGATCGTTCGACGACGTTGCGCATCGTGCCGGGCCGCGCTTTTCGCGCCGAACAAGCCGACGAGATCGACGCTCGATTACGAACGGTGCTGGGCGTCGACGCGTCGCTCTCCGTCGTTACCGTCGACGAAATTCCCCTCACGCCAAGCGGCAAGCATCGCGTCACGAAGACGGATGTGCCCGTCGATCTCTTGACGAGTACGCCGCCAAGTACGGACACGCCCGCGCAGGTTCCGCAGCGACAAACCGCGCAACGGAAACGTGTGGCGCATGTCGTGTTGGCGCTGCATCCGGGAGGCCTCGAACGCGTCGTCTTGCAGCTGGTCGAACGGATGGATCGAACGCGCTTCGAGCCGCTGGTCGTTGCGCTGCAAGAGCCGGGAGATCTGTCTCCGGAGCTCCGCAAGCTCGACGTGCCGTTGCATGTTTTTCCGCGCCGACGAGGCCTCGATGCGCTGGTGCTGCGAGACGTCGCGCGATTGTTTGAGCAGCAACGAATCGATGTCGTGCACACGCACAACCCCAGCCCGCACGTGTACGGATCGTTCGCCGCGTCGATCGGGCGTGGGCAACGCGCTCGTCGAACAGCGGTCGTGCACACGAAGCACGGGCGCAACCATCCCGACGATGCTCGTCGCGTGATCGTCAATCGCCTCGCGGCTTCGTTTTCGGATCGAGTGGTCGCGGTGAGCGATGACGTGCGGCGTGTCGCGCTCGAAGTGGAGCAGATCGAACCGCATCGATTGGTGATGATTCGCAACGGCGTCGATACGAACAAAGTTTGTCCCGGCGATGGATCTTTGGCGCGACGAACGTTGGGCGTGCCAAACGATGCTTTTCACATCGGATGTGTCGCGCGCTTGTCGCCGGAGAAGGACCACGCGACGCTCTTGCTGGCGCTGTCGATTCTTCGCGCGCGTGTGCCGAGCGCGTGCTTGACGCTCGTGGGTGACGGCGGCTCGAGACCGGAGCTGGAACGGCTTGCGGAGCGGCTTTTTCCGCGCGATGTCGTGAGGTTTGTCGGGTACGTTCACGACGTCACGACGGTCTTGCCGGCGTTCGACGTGTTCGCGCTGGCGTCGCTGACGGAAGGCACGAGTCTCACCTTGCTCGAGGCGGCGGCGACGGCGCTCCCGATCGTGGCGACGCGCGTCGGAGGAAACGCAGAAATCGTGGTGGATCGTGAAAGCGGCTATCTCGTCCCTGCCGGTCAGGCGCAGCTTTTTGCGTTGGCGCTCGAAGCCGTCGCCACACGCTTGGATCGTCACGCGATGGGGCAACGAGGTCGTGAAGATGTCGTTGCGCGTTACGACCTTGCCAAGATGGTCGCGGCTTACGATACGCTCTACGCTGAAGTTCTGCGGCTCGCGTGAACGAGCGCCAAGCGACCCGACTCCGCGGTGAATGACAAATCATTCCGTGCTTGGCGTGCAGGACGTTTGCGGGTTATCGGAGAAAGACGATGTCCGATCGACACCAAAAGCTACCGCCGAAAAAAGAGGTCGCGTTCGCGTTGCTGGAAGGATCCAGCATGTTCGTGCACCTGGATCCTCGGCGTCCCGGCGTGCTCGTTCCACCGCGGTTCCGCGACAAACCTCAGCTCGTGTTGCAGATCGGGCTCAACATGTTCGTTCCGATCCCGGATCTGAAGGTTGATGACGAAGGCATCACGTGCACGTTGTCGTTCGATCGAGCTCCGTTCTGGGTCCGCATGCCTTGGAGTGCCGTGTACGCGCTCGTCGGTGAGGATGGTCGAGGCATGATGTGGCCGAACGACATTCCGCCCGAAGTCGTGGCGCAGATGCAGAACCCTCAGCAGCAGCAACAGCAGCGGGAGACGCCCAAAGCAGCGGCCAAACGTCCGCGGCCCAAGTTGTCGGCGGTCGGGTCGAAACCTCGTGAACGCGAGCAACCCGAAGAAGAAGCCGAAGAAGCGGCCCCGTTGTCGTCTGAGAAAGACAAACCCGAGAAGACGGGGCGAGCGACCGTTACGAGCAT
Organism: uncultured Polyangium sp.; assembly: GCA_964435055.1. Taxonomy (GTDB): domain Bacteria; phylum Myxococcota_A; class Polyangia; order Polyangiales; family Polyangiaceae; genus Polyangium. The sequence continues at coordinate 33,206 of CAYSYX010000031.1, forward strand.
TTCGCGCGCTGCACAGAGCCAACCTTCGCGGGTATCGGACGGCAACGCCGCTCGAGTGTCCGATGGCAACGCCGCCCGCACGCGGGACGACGACGAAGACGACGCACCGCCCCCGCCGGAACCGGCACGACGCCCCTCCGGACCCGCAGGACGCAAGCCCAAGCGCGAACTTCCACCCTATCTGCGCGTGATCAAGTAGCTGACGCTTGACCGTAAAGGCAGGACACGAGAGCTTCACCACCGCCCATGGTCCCGTCGAAAAACGAGGGTTCAGCTCGGACAAACCAAGTTGTCCCGTCAAGTCCTATGCGCCGGATCCTTATTCCGTTGGCGCTCATTGGCGCCGTCGTGGGCCTCGAGTTTTCCTTCGAGTGGCTCATTTCCGACGCTGCGTGGCGGCAATTGGCGCTCTTCGCGATGGTCAACGTCATCGTCGCGTTGTCGCTGAACGTCATCAACGGGATGGCGGGACAATTTTCGATCGGTCACGCCGGGTTTGTCGGAATCGGGGCCTACACCGCGGCGATCGTCGCGGGACACGTGCACAAAGCCCTTGGTGCGACGGACGTTCTTTTCGCCAACTCGTTCATCGTCATGCCTCTGGCCCTTCTCGCCGCCGGAGCGATGGCCGCTTTGTTTGGGTTTGTCGTAGGACTCCCAAGCTTGCGTTTGAAGGGCGATTACTTGGCCATCGTGACGCTTGGGTTTGCCGAGATCTTCCGACTCGTGATCGCCACGGCGCAAACCGGAGGTTCGGTCGACGGATCGATCGCGCGGTTCCTTGCGTACCTTGGAGGTCAAAACGGTTACGCCGGACCCGACAAGAACGGCATTCCGCAATATGCGGGACCGTTTTGGATCTTCGGGGCGGTTGTCCTGTCCGTACTCGTCGCGTGGCGATTGAAGTTCTCCGGGTGGGGACGAGCGCTTCGGGCGCTGCGTGAAGATGAAATCGCGACGGCCAGCGTCGGCGTCGATCCCACGCGTTACAAGGTCACGTCGTTCGTCATTGCCGCGACGGGCGCGGGCATCGCCGGTGGGCTTCTCGCTTCGATGCGCGATGGAAACCCCACGGTGCAGCCGGATCAATTCACGTTCGCGTATTCGTTCGACGCGATCACGATGGTGATCCTCGGCGGTTCGGGAAGTGTTTCCGGGGCGATCGTCGGCGGCGTCTTCGTCACGTTCACCGTGAAGATGATCGAGCAGCTTCAGGGTCTCGATTCGGTCCAAGCGTTGCGCGTGACGTACCCGTCTCTCGACCTCAACGCGCTGCGCATGGTGATTTACGCAGCTGTCTTGATCGGCCTCATGATCATGCGTCCCGAAGGACTCTTTGGCGAACGTGAGCTCGTCAAGCGCAAGCCTGCAGTTCGACCATCGCTCTTGCCGCCGGCACCGAAGCCGACAGAGGGAGACGCGAGCAAGTGAAGGCGCTCGAGCTTCAAGGCGTGACGAAGACCTTCGGCGGATTGCGCGCAGTCGGAGGAGTGACGTTTTCGGTCCCCGAGCGTTCGATCTTCGGGCTCATCGGTCCGAACGGGGCGGGAAAAACCACCGTCTTCAACCTCGTGACGGGCGTTTACAAGCCTGATTCAGGTTCGATTCGGTTCCATGGGGAAGAACTGTCGACGCTCAATCCGGCGCAGATCGCGCGTCGCGGCGTAGCGCGAACATTTCAGAACATTCGTCTCTTCGGACAACTCACGGTGCTCGAGAACGTGCTCGTCGCATGTGAAAATCGACGGAAGGCGAACCTGCTTTCGGCGTTGCTGCGCACTCCGGGGTTTTACCGGGACGAAGAGCAAATGAGCCGCAGGGCGCTCGAGCTGCTGGCTATTTTCGAGCTCGACAAACTGATGGACGAAACGTCGACGTCGTTGTCGTACGGCAACCAGCGGCGGCTGGAGATCGCGCGCGCGATGATGCTCGAGCCGAAGATCTTGCTCCTGGACGAACCCGCGGCGGGCATGAACTACGGCGAGGCCGAGGGGCTGAAGAAGCAGATTCAGTGGTTGCGCGACAAGTTCGATCTCACGGTGATTTTGGTCGAGCACAACATGCAGGTCGTGATGGGCGTGTGTGAAGAGATCCACGTGCTCGATCATGGCGAAACGATCGCGCATGGAACACCGGAAGCGGTCCGGAAAAACCCGAAGGTTTTGGCGGCGTATTTGGGTGAAGTCGTGGATGACGAAGCGAAGAGCAGCCAAGTGCGCAAGGAGAACGAGTCGTGAGAACGGCGCATCCGGTGCGAGCTCTGCCCACGACGCCTGCGGGTGAACCACTGCTCGTCGTGAAAAACTTGGCCGTGGCTTATGGCGGCATCAAGGCGTTGAAAGGCATCAGCCTCGAGGTTCGTCGCGGTGAAGTCGTGGCGATGATCGGAGCCAACGGAGCGGGTAAAACGACGACGCTCAAGACCATCGTGCGTTTGTTGCCGATCGCATCGGGCAGCGTGAGTTACGACGGCAAGGATCTTGCGCCGGTACCTGCGGAAGAAGTGGTTGGTCGCGGCATATCGCTCGTGCCGGAAGGTCGCGCGATTTTTCCCAACTTGACGGTCAAGGAAAACCTCGAGCTCGGCGCGTGGAACCACAAGAGCCGCGCATCGATGGATGAAACGATCGAAGACGTGGTGAAGCTGTTTCCGCGGCTTGGCGAGCGAATGCAGCAAGAGGGCGGAACGTTGTCGGGTGGCGAGCAGCAGATGTTGGCGATTGGTCGAGCGCTGATGGCGCGGCCGGCGATGTTGCTCCTCGACGAACCTTCACTGGGTATCGCGCCGCGGCTGGTGCAGGATATTTTCGCGGCGATTGCGAGTATTGCTCGAGCGGGAACGACGATTTTGCTCGTCGAACAGAACACGCGCTTGGCGCTCGAATACACGACGCGAGCGTATGTGTTGCGGACCGGCGAGATTGCGATGACCGGATCGTCGAAGGAACTCGCGGCGAATGAAGAAGTTCGTGCGGCGTACCTTGGCGGCTGAACTACGTTCGTCTGTCCGATACCGCGCGTGGGTTTGCCCGAATGAGCACGGGCGCAACGTGCGCTTGCATCGCGTGCTTGCATCGCGTGCGTGGACCGGCAACCATCTCGGTTGATCCATGCAAGGGTCGGCTCGTCCGACTCGCGCGCGATGAGTCACGTTCCAACGTTGGTTGATTCGTCGCTCGAAGGGCTCCTCACCTCCTCTTCGTCCTTTGGAGGACCGATGTCGAAGATCAAGGCCTTCCTTGCGTTCCTGGCGTCCGTGTTCGTGCTTGTATTCACGTCACGCGCCGAGGCGACGCATTTTCGTTACGGCAACATCAGGTACACGATTCCCGATCCCGAGTCCGCGCCTCTGACAGTGCGCTTCGAAGTCGTCACGGCGTGGCGTGCAGCCTTTACGGACAGCACGACATTGACCTTCGGCGACGGAACGAACAACGGATTGGCCCAAGGCGTACTCATCGGTTCCGGCTTTGATACGGCCGGCGAGGAGTACAAGGTGTTTCGTTACACCGCGACGCACACGTACCCCGCGGCTGGTCAATACATTGCGAACTTCGGCAGCTGCTGTCGCATTTCGACGTTGACCAACGCCGCGGACAATTCGTTTGAGGTCCAAGCAACGGTCGACGTTACGCCCGGCAATACGGGCAACCCCGTCTCCGTCGTTCCCCCCATCGTTCAGCTCCAAACCGGCGGCGTACGAACGATGCAAATCCCGGCGGTCGATCCCGACCAAACGCCGGTGACGTGTCGTTTTGCCACGGCTGCGGAAACCGGGGATGCGACCACGATCATGCCGCCCCAAATCCCGGGCAGCGGCGTCGTGCCGACGCTCACGCCGAGCGCGAATCCGCCCGGTTGTACGCTCACGTGGGATCTGACGACGGTCGCGCCAAACACGAGCCCCAAGTTCACGGTGCAGGTGTGGCTCGAATCGGCGAACTCGCAGAACGGCAACATCAGCGCCTCGGTGCTCGACTTCATCATCGAGACCGTCAATTCACCGCCACCCACATGCACGGGGAGCAATTCGTTCACCGTCGACATGGGACAAACCCTCAACACCTCGTTTGTGGGGACAAACGTCGGCGGTGGAAACCTCAAGATGACGTCGATCGGATCGATTGGTCTCTTGAACCCGATCTCCGGAACGACGAAGCCGAGTCCCTTCACGACGAACTTCACGTGGGCGCCGAGCCTTGGTGACGACGGGACGGGCATTCTCGCGGTGCTTTACACAAACCCGCTCAACATCAGCGGCTACTGCACGTTGACGGTCACCGTGCCGGATTGTCCGCAGTTCAATCAGCCATGCAGCGCGGGCATCGGGGCATGCCAGTCCTCGGGCAAACTTCAATGCAACGGCCCGAACGTGGTTTGTACGGCCGTACCGAAGATGCCGATGCCCGAGATCTGCAATGGGATCGACGATGACTGCAACATGGTCATCGACGACAACAATCCCGAAGCGGGGATGATGTGCAACTCGGCGAACGTGTCGATCTGCAAGCCGGGTTTGACCAGCTGCAACGCCGGCGTGCTCGACTGCGTACCGAACATCGCTCCCGACAGCGTTGCGGAGACTTGCAACGGCGTCGACGACGACTGCGACGGCATGACCGACGACGGGTTCAACGTCGGCGCGACGTGTTTCGTGGGCATTGGTGGCTGTTCCGAACAGGGCAAGCTCATCTGCGATGCCAACGGCGGCACGAAGTGTGATGCGGTCGCGAACGGTCCCGAGCCGGAGAAATGCGACGGCGCGGACAACGACTGCAACGGCATGATCGACGATGGTTTGGGACTTGGAATCCTCTGTTCGTCGGGTCTTGGCGAATGCGTCACCAACGGGACGACCGTGTGTGATGCGATGGGCGGCGTGACGTGTGACGCCGTACCTCCCAAGGGCACGCCGGAAGTCTGCGGTGACAACAAGGACAACGACTGTGACGGCACTGTCGACAACGGTTGCGGCGACGCGGACGGCGACGGCTTGTGGGACGGACTCGAGGCTCAACTTGGTTCGAACCCCAATGATGCCGACACGGACGACGACGGCGTTCTCGATGGCGATGAAGTCTCGTTCGACACCGACTCGGATGGCGACGGCGCGATCAACGTACTCGACACCGACAGCGACAACGACGGCCTGTTCGACGGCACGGAGATGGGCAAGACGTGTAATGACCCGGCGACGCAAGCGCAGTTCGGGCATTGCCGTCCGGATGCGGATGTCGGACAAACCAAGACCGACCCGCTCAATGCGGACTCGGACGGTGACGGCGTACGTGATGGTTCGGAAGATCCGAACCTCAACGGCCGCGTCGACATGGATGAAGCCAATCCGTCGGATCCGGCCGATGCGGCGAAGACGAAAGACTTCGACGGCGACGGCGTTGGTGATGCGCTCGAAACGTTCCTCGGCTCCGACACGAAAGATGCCGACAGCGATGACGACGGGCATCTCGATGGTGACGAGAACAATCCGAGTGACGACACCGAGCGGGATGGGTTTGTCAATCTGATCGACGTCGACAGCGACGGCGACGCGCTCTTCGACGGCACCGAAGCCGGCAAGGGCTGCCAGCATCCTGCGACAAACCCGGCGGCAAACCGCTGCAAGAAGGATCAGGACGCGGGCGCGACGAAGACCTCGACGTTGCTCAAAGACACCGATCGCGGCGGCGTGATGGACGGCTCCGAAGACGCCAACCTCAACGGCGCCATCGAAGTCAAAGAGCTCGATCCGCTCAACGGCGATGATGACAAGAATGTCGTCGACAAAGACGGCGACGGCTTGAGCGACGGTCTCGAGACGACGATCGGGACAAACGCCAACGACGGCGACACGGACGACGATGGTCTGCTCGATGGAGAAGAGCTTGATCCGACGGTCGACACCGATGGTGACGGCACGACGAACATCCTCGATCCCGACAGCGACAACGACAAGTTGTTCGATGGAACCGAAGCCGGCAGCGCTTGCAACAGCCCGGACACGGACAACTCGCTCATGAAGTGTTTGCCCGATGGTGACAACGGACAAACCAAGACGGGCGTGCTCGATCCGGACACCGACAACGGATCCAAGCCGGATGGCGAAGAGGACACGAACCACAACGGTGTCGTCGATGCCAACGAATCCGATCCGCTCTTCCCCGGCGACGATGTCGTCATTCCGCCGGAATGCACGGACGACGCGGCTTGCGGCAATGCCACGAGCGGTCGCGTGTGTGTGGAAGAGAAGTGCGTCGACGGTTGTCGTGGAGCGGGAGGAAACGGTTGTCCGGGCACGATGGTGTGTTCGTCGACGGACAACACGGTCGGCATGTGCGCCGAACCTCCGCCGCCTCCTCCGTCGCCTCCGGACACGCCGGAAGGCTGCAGCTGCCGCGTCGCCGCGGACAACGACAACAGCTCACCCCTCGGCTTCGGCCTCGGTCTCGGCGCCATCGCGATGCTCGCCATGCGCCGCCGCCGTCGCTGAACGCTCCTCACCATCAAGGGGACGAGACAAACCTCGTCCCCTCTCCTGAAACCCCACACCTTGAATTGAACGGTCGCTCCGCGCGCTAACAAGCGCGCTCCGCGACGAGCCGGTTTACGATGGGGGGGCTCCGCCGGCGGCTTCACAATCTCTTG
>CAYSYX010000032.1:0-21042 GCA_964435055.1 uncultured Polyangium sp.
ATGCTGTCCGATGTATCAATCGCCCAAATGATATCGACCGGGACCACCTGATTCTCCGCAGTTTGCGAGACCGATGCGCACCCGCCGCCCGAGCCTCCCGCTCCGGAACTGCTGCTGCCTCCGGCCAGAACCAATCCACCGTCACCGCCCCCACCCGAGGGACCATTGCCCGCGCCCGTGCCCCCGTCGCCTCCAGCCCCTCCGGTTCCCGACGTTCGCGCACCTCCCGCCGAACAAGATGCCATGTTCGCGACTGCAATCAGCAACCCCAGACAACCCCAAGCCGTTCTTACCGCATTCATGAGACTCCTCCCAGTAAACCAGATAGCAAACCAATTGGGAGATGCCGTCAAGCGCCAAACGATCGAATGTCGTCGTCTGTAATCAGTCTTTATGTCGGGGATTTCGGTCGGCGCAAACGCTATTCGAAGGTGGCGCGAACGAGGCCGAACTTGTTGTTCAATTCCGGCGGGGTGAGTTTGTCGAAAATGCGCGGATTGCCGAGCTCATTGGAGAGATTTCCCATGCGCCCGTGCTCCGTGACGAAATAGAAGGTCTTCAGGCCCTTCTTTTTTTGCTCCAAGATGTAATCCTGAAACTTCTTGCCGCTCGAAACGAACGCCGGAATGGCATTACCCGTGTAAAAGTTCTCGCCTTTCCAATTCATTTGGAAAGCAATGATCGGCCCGGGCACCTCTTGGACGGCGCGATAATACGCCAGAATCGTTTCGCGCTGGCCCCAATGCGGCGACAGCCGAAAGAGGTACACATCGATGCCCCAGCCGGTAAACACAATCGCCATCGCGAGCATCGCGCCGATGACCCATTTACGCATCCGGGCCCAAACCAGCGCCGGCGTCAGGACCGTCGCGGCGATGGTAAACGCCCACAAGGCGGGACGAAAATCGAGGCTCGGCGGGAAAATGCGTTTGTAGTTGTACGTGAACAAATGCAATAGACGCACTTGATCGATCGAGCTCGAATGCGTGCCCGCCATGTCGCGCCCGACGAAAAACACGACGAGCGCTCCGGACAAACCCGCCGCACCATACATGATGCGCTCGAAACGCTCTTGCGCCGTCGCTTCCTTGGCCAACTTTCCGCTGCGTTCGAGCATTTCATCGAGCAGCACGCCCGTGAGCATCGCGGCGGGCGGCAATGCGGGCATGATGTATTGGTGGAATTGCGTCAGCATCCGCGTGAAAAGCGCAAACGCGAAGAGAAACCACATCGAAAGAAAAACGCCTGCATCCGCCCGACGATCCGTCTCTTCGGAACGCTTGAGCCATTGCACGAGAGCCACCGGAACAAGGCCCGTCCAAGGAAACATGGCATAACCGAGTTGCCAGACGTAAAAGCGAAATCCGACGTCGTCCCCGTCATTCGTATCGTGCACGTGCGTAAACGCGCGCTTGAACATGTCGTGGAAAATGAGCCGATCCGTGAAGGGTTGACCATGGCGCACGTACATCGCGACAAACCAGGGAAGCGCGACGCACAATAGAATCAGCACGCCGGCGAGGATCTCCATGCGGAGCAAGTCGCGCCATTTGCGCGCGACGACCACGTACATGAGCGCGCACAGGACCGGCAAACCGAACCCCGCGGGACCTTTGGCCATCGTCGCCAAAGCGGCAAAAAACCATGCGGCCAGGAAAAACAACCGCTGCACGCGTCGTTCGCCCCAGGACAAATAAAGAATCAACCCGAGCGATTGAATCCAAAGAATCGATTGCAGCACCGGCTGAAGTCCACGCATGACCGGGAGAACATCACGACACGCTTCGTTGCTCGGCAATCCGCAATTGATGGGTGAGCCCGCACGGAAGGCGTCGGCGTGAAAACGAATGTCGAAAGGACGGGGAATGATCTCGACGTTGCGCGAAATCAAATACACGATTTGCGGCAATGCACACGCGATGATGGCTCCGAGCACCAAATGATAACCGGACAAGCGCAGCGCATGGCTCGCGATCCGCACCTCGTACACACGAACTCGTTTGTCCGGGTCTTCGTGAATACCCAGCAAAAAGAGCGCCATGGCTCCCGACATCGCCGCGACGAACGGCATGTCGGTCATCGTTTGATGCGATACGAGAAACCATTGCGGCATCGTGGTCAGGACGATGGCGCCGAGAAATCCCGCCCGGCGCCCGAAAACTCGAGCTACGGCCTTGTAGAGCAAATACGTCGCGATCAGCGTAATTCCGAAAATGGGCAAACGTACGGCCCATTCCGGCCAAGGTTCCCGGCCTTCGGCGACCGCGGACAACATCGCATTCGGGGCATAACGTACGCCGAACGTGGCCATCGCCAACGCCTGTGCCCAAAAATTGAAAATAGGCTTGGACCAAAACCAGCCTTCTTGCGCCCACCACAAGGAAATCCAATCATTGCGCGATAAAATCTCGCGCGCCACTTCGCCGTAATGCGTCTCCCACGGATCGCTCAGCGAATGACTTCCCAAGAGCGGCAAATACAAAAGCGTGACAATGCCGACCAGCCAAAATCCGTGCCTTTTCAGCAGCGGGATCGGTTCGGAACCGGCCCATACCCCGAGCCGCTCGGCACACCGCGCCAAACCCACCACCGAAGCCAAAAAACAAACGGGCACGATGATCGCCGAAAGCACGGGACCCATGCGCCCGGCCACCGCCAAACAAATAGCTCCGACAAACCCGAGCAGACCACTGCCGAATATCGCCAGCGGTTCGCCAAGTTCGCGAAGATGCAGGCGTTTTGCGACACGTTCGTCCGGATCGTCGAACGTCCCGCACAAATCGAGCAAGCCGAACGTGGCCAAGAGAATCGCCAAAAACCCGAGAGGCACGCCCAGCCGATATTGCGGCCGTAAAGCCATCAAGACGAGCGCGCCGAATATCCCGATACCAAACGTCGCCCCGCCCCGAATCCATTGCGGCGGATTACCCGGCGCCAAGAGCACTTCCGGTGAAGCCGCGTCCTTTTCACCCTTCTCCGATTCCGCCGTCGGTTTTGCCTCAACCTCATCCTCTTCGTCGGACTCGCCAGGCTCTTCGTCGTCGTCGGGTTTGTCCGCAGCGCCTTGCGCGTCTTCGTTGTCCGCTTCCGCCGAAGCGTCGTTTTCGCCCGGCGGATCCGCATCCCTCGACGCATCGATATCGGCCGAAGTTTCCGCTTCGGGCTGCTCCGATGTGGTTTCCGCTTGACCCGCGTTGTCCTTCATTTCGCTCATGATTCGCCACGTTCCGACGATCGGCAGGACAGACTCCGTAGCAACATTCCGCGCCGAGGCAAAGAGGAGTCACGCGTCGTGGCATCGATTCTGCACCGCTTCCGGGAAGATGTGTGAGGTGAAACGCAGAGTGAGCAGGTGGTGGGCACCGTTCGCGCCGTCGACAAGGCGGGTGCAAAAGTGGTTGGCACCTTGGAACCTGCTCATGATCGCCTCGTTTGTCGCGCAAGTGGCCAGCGCCGACGTGCCTCCGCCCATGTCGATGCCGGGACAAACCAATCCCGCAAGCCGTCTGTATCTCGCCGAAGTTCCTCGACGACCCGGATGGACCATCGATTCGCAAACTCCCGTCGTTTTGACCCAACGCGGTGGTAATGCCGGAATGCCGTTCGCCCTCACGTGCGGCCCGGACGAACTTGTGGTCGGTGTGCGAGGGCGCGTGGGAATGACCGTCGAGACGCTCGGTCTTTCGTGTGCGCGAGTTCGTCCCAATGGAACGCTGGACATGCCGGAGCAGCGGCCGATTTTGGGGACATCGTCCGGCGAGCCATATTCCATGCAATGCGGTCGTCACGAAGCTATTTTGGGATTGCGGGGTCGAGCGGCGACGGGCGTCGATCGGCTTGGTTTGTCGTGTGCACGTGTGCGCCCTTGGTTCGAGCAGGGAAGACGAGGCAGCGTACTTCCATCGGTCGGCGGAACCTTGGGTATTCCGTTTACCGACGAATGTCCGCGCGGGTATTTGCTGCACGGAATTTTCGGTTATTCGAATACGATCATCAATGCCATCCAGGGACTGTGCGTTCCCATCGTCAATGGCCCGTAAACGTCAGTGAAAGACGGTCACTGTATACGATCTTGGCAGCTCCTGTTCGTCCGGGTCGAACGGAAGACCGCGGTCGATGCTGCCGGTGTTGACTCCCACGATGAGCAAACCCGCAGCTCCGCGCAGTTCGAGCAAGGATCGTTCGGCGTGCGTGGCGCCGCGAATTCCCGCAATGGAAATGCGTCCCAGTTCAATGCCGCGAGCGTCGACTTTCACGATGAGCCAATGGAACAAAACGCCGGCTTCCCAATCCGCGACAAACGCCAGATTCGGCTCTTCCGGGGCTCCTTGCATATCCACCCAAATGTACGTCGCGCCCAGGGCTTCGATCGGCCGCATCGGCGCCAACCGTCGGGGCAGTGTCGAATACGGAACGGACCATTCAAAACGAACGCGACCCAGGTCGCCATATTTGTCGACGTCGTTCAAATGTCCGTTATCGCTGCGGGATCCGACGAACGCTCGATTCACCGCGAATTCCAGTAGCAAATCGTCGAATGGTTTTCCGCGACCTTGGGAATTGTTGCGTAATGCGTCGAAAAAATCCGGCTCGTTCTCGTAATGCCCTCGCGCTGTCGGCCGGTGTTGTCCGGCGACGGAAAGAAGGCTGAAAAAAACGCTTCCGGGGACGCCCGCCCCGTACGTGTCGTCCAAGAATCGTGAAAAGAGAATGGCCCCCGAGGCTTCGTCGGTCAGGTGAAACCCCAAGGTTCGTTCGGGAAAACGCTGAAAATCGTCGACTGCAGCGATACTCGTCATCGTGCAATCGGTCGCCACGTCGGCGACGTACGATTCCATCATGCTCAGCGTGGAATCTTCGAGGCCCGCGTCCACGCGCCACGCCGCCGCACGCGCGAGCATCCGCGCGATCAAGGCTTCGGTGTCGCACGCAAATGGCGCAATGGGCGGCGGGACGATCGAAAATGCCGACGTTCGATCCCACGTCGGTGTCGACGTCATCCAATCGGCAATGGTTTGTCCGCCGGCAGCTTCCGGGAGCACGTACAGATCGTAGCGATCGTCGCCTCCGCGCCGATCATCGGGCAATGGTTGAGGCAACCCCAAGGCCGTCGTGACGCGGTAAAACTTCTCGGCCGAAAAAAGCACGTGCATGATCGATGCTTCTTCGACGTTCGCCGCCGCATGCACACACACGGGCGCGCGAAACGAACATGCGCGCAGCGGCACGATCGCGGGGTCCGGACGAGTTCGTTCAGGAAAAACACTTGGTCCTGCAACTTCTCGGGCCCCGGAAACATCGGCGCTGCGCGGCTCGGCCGATGCGCTCGACGCCGCCGACGTCGTTTGAGCAAACGCGGGCGTCGACGTGAGGATCCACGTGGTGCATGTCAGACCGACGAAAAGCGACGGCAGGCGTGAAATCATGCGCGCCGCCATGCGCCATCGAAAGTCGTCGAGCCTTGGAAGACCGCTCGGCACAACTGAGGTATGTACACGAAAGTGACCGTCGAGAGGTCGGGAACGATGTGGAAATTCGGGCGGCGGACAGGGAGAACCGAGTGACGGCGCGTCTTGGCCCTCGCGATGGAACGTTGGCCTTCGACCTCGCCGAAGGACGTGTGCACCTGGGCGGAGAAGCGCGCGTTGTCCTGCCGGCATCGTTGGTCTTGACAATCGTTGGAGCAGCAACGGTCGAGATGCGCGAGACGCTGGGTCGGGCCTTCGGCCGGTCGATCGGGCGGGTGGCGACGATTCGCATCAAAGAAGGCGATTTTGCCGCTCCGCGGACGTTGGTCGAGGCTGATCCCGAAGCGGCGCTGTCGGAATTGGGTGCGGCCTGGGCGCTGGCCGGGTTGGGCGGTTTGGGCCTGGAACGCTGGGGAAAAGCGCTCGTCATGACCGTGGATCAATCGCCGTTCGGGCCTGAAGGAGACGACTTCATGGCGCTGGTGCTCTCGAGCGCGCTCGAAGAAGCCACCGAACGTCGCGTGTTTGTCACTCCGCTCGAACGGACGCGATCGCGCTTGCGGCTTTTTGTGGGAAACGAACGGGCCGTCGCGAAAATGCGTACGGAGATCGCTCGAGACAAACCTTGGGCCGAGGTCTTGTCCCGAATGCAATCGGGTTCGAAAGGTCAAACATGAGCCATTCGGACGACCATCTCCCGCCGAGTTCGTCGAGACAACCACGATCCAATCGTGACGACGTGCCGCTCGACGACGCTTTGCCCGACGTCATCGATCCCGATGCTTTGCCGGGGCCCGAGTCCGTCGAACGTCCGCCGGCTTCGCGAAAATTGGCCGGCGTTCGCGGGTCGGAAATCGACCCGGACGTGGAGGACTTTTCCCGTTGGGAAATCGATGGCGAAACGTCGGGGCCTCCGTCGACGCCCGATCGTTCGACGCTGCCCGCTGTGGATGCGGCGATGTTGGATGTGGTGCGTCGAGGGCTTCCCGATGCGGATCTCGTGACCTTGGTGAGCTCGACGCGAGCGCAGCGTCCGGTGACGTTTGGAGAACTTCTGGATCAGGCGCTCGAGCTTCTCGCGTGAAGCTTACTTCTTTTGAGGCGAAAGTGTTCGTCCGATGAAACCGTAGACGTCCATGCGGTCGCGCGGCGTTTGACCCCGAGCCGTCAGGCGCTTGCCGAGTTCGTCGGTCAACTGCTGCATGCGTCCGTACGCGGCCGAGCTGGGGACTCGTTCGTAACGCAGATCGAAGCTCAAAAGGACCGCTTGTTTTTCGTAATAGGACGGTTTGACGAAGGTGTGTTCGTTGGGAAAAACGAGGGCGAGGAACACGGTCGCCAAGGGCCATGTGGCCAATTGAGCGTCGGCCAGCGTGGCGACGAATTTGTCGAAACGCGCCTCGAATGCGCCGTCTCCGTGGAGCACTTCCCGCAAGGACTCCGCGAACGCGCGATCCTTTTCGGCGGGCATTTTGTTGAACGGAATGATGTCGCCGAGCGGATGCAAAAGGCCCGTCGCGACTTTTTGAATGGCGCGAACGTTGGTCATGATTTCCGCGATGGATCCAGCGCCGATCAGGCGATCAAGCTCGGCTTTGGTCAGGAGCTTTTGCGCCATGGCGATGGCTTGGGCTTTGCTGGCTTTGACCTTTTTGTCGGCCTCTTCGACGACGGTGCCTCGTTCGTCTTTGGCGAACCGTTCTCCGGCAAACCCCCCGGGACAAACTTCGAGAAACCGCGTGAATTGAGCGTCGAAGTCGGCCAATTGCACGGGAACTGCGCGCGTCTTGGACTTGCCCGGCGCACTTCGTTGGTCACGCAAACCGCGAACTTTTTTCTCGAGCGCCGCGGCTTCGGGCGCGCCCAAGGAAACGGGTTCGAGCTTGGACCAAAAGGCCTTGGCAATCGAATGGCTCTGGCCATCTTCGAAGTCGTAGAAGCGTTTTTCGTCGCGTTCTTCAGCGAGATATCCGAGGCCCCATTCAGGGCAACTCACGTGCTTGACGACGATCGGCGCAGATGCGGTAGCGGGGGTAGCGGTCATAGGGGCGCCAAGGTTAGCCGAAGGTGCCCACAACGCACGCATCTACTAATTCAATTCGCGATCGGTGGATCCAAAGGCCAAACGCTGCATGACCAGCGCCTCCGTCACGCGTTGCACACGCACGCGTGGGTCGAGCGTTTCCAGAATCACTTGGCGCACACGTGGATCCAGCACGAGCTGATGAGCACAAAGATCGGCTTGCATCGCAGGCGTCGCTCGCGCCGGCAGACGAAATTCAAAACCACCCTGGGCCTTGTCGAGCAACGCGACGAATGACGAAGCACTCGCCATCAGCGCCATGAGATCCGCTGCGGGCACTTCTTCCGCAGGCGTTTCGAGCACGTGGGCTCGGGCGCGACGGTACGGAGGTTCGAACGGTAGTTCATCAAGACGAACTCGCGCGCGACCTTTCAGAAGAATGTCGTAACGGCCTCCGGGCAACTCGACATGATCGACGATCACCCCGACTCCCGCGATCGCGGCGATGGCCGGATGTCCGTGGGCATCGGTGCGATCGAGGTCGGTGATCATCACGACGGACAACGTGCGATGGCTTTGCAGAACGTCGCGAACCATGGCGCGGTAACGCGGTTCGAAGACGTGGAGCGGGAGAAACGTGCCTGGAAAAAGGACGGCGTTTGGCAGGGGAAACAGGGGCAAAGCCCCGAGGGCGCCCGCGATGTCTGCCGGTTCGTGACCATCAGGCGCATGCATACCCGGACGAACGTATCACGCGTGAGATGCTTCGACGCTGAAATGTTGGAGCTTCAACGACCGAGCGTCATGAGCGCCAGGGTTCGTCCGGCAATATCCGTGGCAAACGCGCCGCCAAACGCGATCGTTTCGACAAGAGCGCTCGTTTTGCGTTCGCCCCGAGAAACCAAGCACGTGTGCGTCAAGGCCAAACGGCAGAGCGCGGCTTCGGCATCGAGCTGCGAACAAACGAGGTCGACGACCGTGGTTCCGATCTGTTCTTGCAAGATCAAGCGACGCGCCACGACGTCGATGACGCGGGCCAGCGTGCCGAGACCCGCGACGCGCGCTCGTGGCAGATACGCGATCGTCGCGGTGCCGAACGCAGGCAGCAGGTGGTGAGGACAAACCGTGGTCACCGCCAAATCCCGCACGATGACGAGGCCCGTGCCCGACGGCGTGACATCGAGCGAACCTTCGCGAAGCACCGCAGCCGCATCGATCGATTGACCTTCGAGAAGATCATCCGCCCATGCATCGGCCACGCGTTCGCCCGTGCCTTCGAGCTCGCCCGTAGGTTCATGCCCGAGCGCACGGAGGAAGTCCTCGATGGCTCGCGCCGCTGCGATTCTGTCGATCACGCGGATCTCTTATGCGGGTTGCGCGTGCGCCGCAATTTCTCCGCAGTCATGGCCGGGAAAAACTACGGCGCCAAACCACGCCGACTACGCTTGTTCGGCGTCGGCTTGCTTCTCTCCGGCAGGGGCCGTCGTAGTGGTTGCATGGTGCGCACAATGGCTGATCGACCAGAGCACACGCACGCTGCGCGGAAGCGACGGATGCTGCGTCATGACCGAGCACTGACCACAGGTATCCGGTGTCGACACTTCGTTCGTACACGCCATGCATCCGGCGACGATGCGGCTGGTTTCTTCAAGGTCATCACGCAAGCGATTGAGAACGGTGAGTTTCTCCTTCAGCTCGGTAATGCGTACGCCAAGCACCTTGACCGCGCTTTCTGCAGCAGCCGATCCCGATGCAGCCGCTCGTTTGACGTCGAGGATGGCTTTGATGTCATCAAGAGACAAACCGGCCATTCGCAAGTCGGTGACGAGCATCAGGCGATCGAGTTCCGTGCGTTCGAAGAGCCGATGGCCACCATCGGTTCTACGTGCCGGACGCAAGATGCCTTCTTCTTCATAAAACCTGACCGTTCGCAGCGTACTGTTCGACAAACGGGCCATTTCGCCCGTCGTAAGCAGGACGTTTTCACGAGCTCGGTCTGTTTCGACCTGAGATCCCGGCTCCACACGCGCATCAGATTGAGCTGTCGTCGGAGCTTCTACGTTTGGTTGATCCACGAGCGAAGGTTACACCAAAAAAGTTACGTAACCTGCAACATTGTTCTTCATCGTGCGACGACCTCATCACGCGCGAAAACGGAATGACCCGCCATTCATGAACGCTCGTTCTCAGTGCTTGGAGAAGTCCATGTTTTTCCCTGTGATTACGCGATTACCGATGCGGCACGTCGCTTGCCAACAACGAGGCATGCTTCGACGTTTTCAGTGGCCTTCATCGGTGGCACTCGTGCTCACGTCGCTCGCTGCAGCGCCTGATGCGCAGGCGACGACAGCAATTTTTCCAAGTGGTTCGGCGGTGCCGATCGAGCAGCGCATCGCCGTGGCGGTGAGTCCGTCACGCACGACTGTTTGGACAAACCTGCGCCTCGATTCGGCAGCGAAACCCGTCGGATTGGTCGTTCCGGTGCCTCCGGGAGCCGCGCTCGATCACAGCTCGGATGCGTGGTTCGAGGCGCTCGATGACGCAACGGCGCCGCGCATCCTGCCTCCCACCGGTGCCGCGTACGTTTGTCCGGGAACGATGCCCGATCCCGCGGTCGATCCGTTTCACGTGACGACGTTTCCATCGCCGATGAAAGGTCTCGATCCCTCGCAATCGCAGGTTTTACCCGACGTGCCCGCTGTGCTGGCGTGGGCCGGCGCCGGGGGCTTCACCGTTTCCGCCGCGACGAAAACGGCGCTCGAAAACATGCCGGGCATGCGGTTTTTCGTGGAACGATTCGAGCCGAAAGACGCGCCGTTTTTTACGTCCACGCTGCGCGTCGTTCTTCCCGGTTCAACGCCGACGTTGCCGCTCGCGCTGACGCACGCCGGCAGCTCCGACCTGCGCGTCACGGCTTGGTTTGTCGGTGCTGGTCGAGCCACCTTGACGGGAAGTTCGTCGCTCAAGTTGTCGATGAACGATTTGCAATGGAGCGCGAAGACGCAGAGCTCGAACTACATCGAACTTCGCGACGGCGCGCTGCTTGCCGGTGGATCTTCGGCGAGCATCACCGAAGCCGCGAGCCACGATGCGCTCGTCAAAAACGTGGCGATCGCCGAAGGCAAAGGCGCGATTACGGGCCTCGTGACGGGGTATTTTCAACGGGCCGCGACGTACCTCGACGGCAACTCCGATGCGAATCCGTGCATCATCAGCGCCGCCGCGGTGCTCGAAGGCGCAGCGAACGTCGCGCAGGCATGTCCCCGCGCGAATTTGGGGGTCGTCGACGGCGCTCCGTCATGTGTCGAAGCTCCCGCAGGGGCCGAGGTTGATCCGGCCAAACTTCGTTGTGGTGGACGAGCCGACGACTTGGCCGTCGTCCTCTCCGATCTTCAGCCGGCGAACGCGTGGCTCACTCGGGTGACGATGATCGTCCCCAAAGATTCGTCGGGACAAACATGGCCCCTCACGTTCACCGCCGTTGCGCCGACGGTCGATCCCACCGAAACGGCGGCCGGAATCAGCTTTGCCGGATGTGACGCCATGAGTTCGTCCGGAAGCACCAGCAGCGGTTCGTCTGGGAACGGAACCTCGAGCGGTTTGTCCGGGCCTTCGACGACATCGGGCAGCGGTGGCGTCGGAGCGTCGGCACCCGTGACGCCCGAGACCGACTACGACTCGGATATGTCCTGTGGATGCGGCGGGCCCGTGGCGGCTCCGATCATCACGGATTACGGCGGAGGCGGTGGATACGGCGGTTACGGCGGTTACGGTGGCTACGGCGGTGCAGGCGGCGACGTGATCTACGAAGATACGTCCTCGGACGATTGCAGCGGGGACACGACGGAGTCGACCGACCCGTACGCCGATAGTTCATCTTCGGACGATTGCAGCGGGGACACGACGGAGTCGACCGATCCTTACGCCGATAGTTCATCTTCGGACGATTGCGGCGGCGATACGACCGAAAGCACCGGCACGAGCGACACGAGCTCGACCTCCGACGGCAGCATCGATTGCAGCGGCGATACCAGCGGTGGCGGAAGCGGCGGATCGACCGACTACACGGACACGAGTTCGAGCGATTCGAGCGACTCGAGCGACTGCACCGTGGCTCGTCATCCTCGCGCAAAATCGGCCAAACGCGGCCCCAAAGCGTCGGTGTTGACCTTGGGATTGCTGGCGATTTTGGCTCCCTTGCGCCGAATCACTCGCCCGCGAAAACGCGGTCAAGCCCAAGACAAACCGGCTCGGTCCCGGGCCTGAGTCGTGTTTGCCAAGACCGATTGCGGTCACTGATTCCTCCCCAAAATCGGCAAATCACGTTCAGATCAGTCGCCTCGACATGAAATACATGGCCGCCGCGCGAAGCCGTGTTGCCGTCCGAACCGTCATGGTAGGATTTGGAACATGATGGGTGCGTTCCTCCGCCGTCGTGTCGACGTGCGCCGTTTTGGTGCTGCGAATGCGCATGGTTTCGAGGATCGACGCGCCGCTTTGTCTCCGGAAAAAGGATCGACAACGAACGAACAACGACGCGCCCTTGAACCTCATCGGTCCCTTCGCCCGACGAATCTCATGCGGAAACGACTCGCGTGGACTCACTTTTCGACCAAGTAGTTCAGCGAAGCGGCCTTTCGCCGGTGTTCGCAAAAGGAACGATCCAGCGCGCATTTGCTCGTATCGGTGTGGATCACACCAAGCTCAAGCCGCAAGACATCGAGAAGGCCATCCCCGCACTTCAAGCCGCTCTCGCGGTGTTTCTTCCGCCAAACGAGCTGCAAAAACGCCTCCAGGAGATATCTCGTCTTGGTCGATGACGTCGGGCCTGGTTTCGAGTGACAAACACCCCGAGGCCTCTTGGTTTTGGCGCCGTTGTTCTTTGTGGTGGTCACAGCCGACGCATGGGTCGGTCGAAGGCCTGGCTTTCATTCGGATCCGAGCCGCTTTTGGCTCGCGTCGTGCGGCGTTTGTCGACCGTGGCTCATCCGATCGTCGTCGTGCGTGCGGCTGGACAAACCATCCCGGATCTTCCGTCTCACGTCCTGGTCACGGAAGATGCCACTGCGGATCGAGGGCCGTTGCAAGGTTTGGCGGCGGGCTTGTCGCTCTTGAAGGAGCACTCCGAGGCCGCGTTCGTCTCGTCCACGGATGCCCCGTTCGTCGATCCGCTCGTCGTGAAGCACCTCGCCGCGCGACGTGAAACCTCGCATGATCTCGTCGTTCCGCATGCGCTTGGTCGGCATCATCCGCTCGCGGCCGTGTACGCGCTGAGCGTCCTGCGCACGATCGAGGACATGCTGAAGCACGATCAGCTGCGCGTGATGGATCTTGTACGGCGCGTGCAAACTCGGGTCATCGAGGAAGACGAGTTACGCCGGATCGATCCGGGGTTGAGGTTTCTGATGAACGTCAACACGCCCGAAGACTATGCGGCTGCGCTTGCTGCGGATGTCGCCGATTGAAGCGCCGAGTTTTTCATCGATCCGGCCTTGAGGTTGGGACGGGTCTTGGCCAACCTACGCGCGATGTCGACAGAGTCCGAACACGCATCGTCCGCCACCGAGCCGCCGACGAATGAACCCACGGGCGATCAAGGCTTGGATCCGCACGAAGGCGCTGTCGAAGGACCTCTGCGTTGGCGCAAGAACCTCCTGCTGTTTGTCTTGACGATCCTGTCGACCCTCGTGACGTACGCGCTGACGAGCGGCATCGTGCCTGCGGAAGCGAGTTTGTCCGAGCAGATACGGGCGGGACTTGGCGCATGGACGTACACGGTGCCGCTCATGGCGATCTTGTTGACGCACGAGTTTGGGCACTATTTCGCGGCGCGCCTACATCGAGTGCCTGCGTCTTTGCCGTTTTTCATTCCGCTGCCGTTGCTGAGTCCCTTTGGAACGATGGGCGCGGTGATCGGCATGAGCGGGCGCATCAAAAGTCGCAATGCGTTGCTGGACATCGGGGCGGCCGGGCCGCTGGCGGGCCTTGTCGTGGCGATTCCGGTGGTGCTTTACGGGTTGAAGCATTCGCCGGTGCAGCCGATTCCGGAAGACGGCGCGCAAGAAGGCCAATCGCTTTTGTATTGGCTGCTCAAGTACATCGCGCTGGGCAAAATCCCCGAAGGGCACGATGTTTTCCTGAATGGTCCGGCGTTCGCGGGCTGGGTTGGTCTCTTTGTAACGATGCTCAATCTCGTGCCGATCGGGCAGCTCGACGGCGGGCACATCGCGTACGCGCTTTTTGGGGAAAAGCAGAATCGATACGCACGGATCGTGCATTGGTCGATGCTCGGAATGTTCGTCCTGAACCTCGTTCGGTTCTTGCCGCCTGCGCTTCAAGGCAAAGAGAGCCTCGCCGATGCCGTGGGAAATTCGATGGCGTGGCTCGTGTGGTTCGTCCTGGTGCATTTGTTGGGACGTTTGTCCGGGCAGAATCATCCGCCGACGGAGCCGGGGGAGTTGTCGCCGGGGCGGCGAGCGATCGCGGTGGTGTCGCTGATTGTGTTCGTGCTGCTTTTCATGCCCACGCCGTGGTCGAAGTATTGACCGGGGGCGTTTGAAAAAGTGGTTGGCACCTTTGACACGTAGAAGAACACGCAGAATTCGCGTCGCGTGTGTGTCGTGTGCTAGGAAGGCCGCCGTTGGAGGACGAGATGGGACTTTCGGAAGCGCTCGCGGACAAGGACAAGAAGAGCAAGATCGTGGCTGATTGCACGGTCTTGATCGATCAAGAGGTCGACGCGAAAGGTGGTTTGTCGTCGATTCCGCTGAAAGCGGGCTACAAAGCGGTCAAAGGCATCAAGCCGGGGTTCATCTCGCACGTCCTCGAGAACCTCTTGCCCGAGTTCGCCACGAAGGTGGATCCGATTTGGGCCGAGGGCGTCAAAGAGGGCAAGCCGGCGGAGTATTTCCAGAAAAACCGCAGTCGTGTGGCGGATGCGCTTCTTTCGGTCACGGACGAAAAGTCCAAACGCGCCAAGAGCGCCCTCGTGCAATCGACGTATCAGTCGCTGCGCGGAACGGCGAAAAAGCACGTGGAAGATGCCGTCCCCCGTTTGTCGAAGCTGCTCGAGAAATACGCTTGAGGCGACGGGCTGTTAAGCAGCCTCGGACTTCTTGAAGTTGGGTCCACGCGGTATGTCGGGCTCGACGAAACACCAACGGACTTCCGGACAACGTTTGCGCAAGTCCGCTTCGAACTCATTGATTGCAACACAAACTTCTTCGATCGTGGCCTTCTCGACGAAGCTCACTTTGATCGCGACGAGCGCTTCGTTGGGGCCTTGTTGCACTGTGATGAGGTGCAGGAGTTTTTCGATCTTCGGATGCGCTTCGACGGCTTCTTTGGCGGCTTTTTCGACGTCCGCATCGGCCGCTTCGCCAATCAAGAGCGATTGAACTTCCGCCGCGAGGAAGACGGCGACGGCAACGAGCACGAGGCCGATCCCGATGCTGCCGATGGCATCCCATTTCGGATCGCCCGTGACGTACGCGATGCCCAGGGCGGCCAGTGCGATGATGAGGCCCAACGAGGCGGCCGCGTTTTCACCGAAGATGACGATGAGATCGCTGTCTTTCGTGTCGCGTAGGTACTTGAAAAACGGGGTTTGTCCGCGACGACGATTCATTTCGCGGATGTTCGAGATGGTGGCGCCACCTTCGAGCAGCAAAGAAAAACCCAGAATTCCGAGGCCGAGATGAACCTTTTCGACGGGTTCGGGATGGCCGAGTTTATGAATGCCTTCGTAAATCGAGAAAACGCCGCCGCCTGAAAACAAGAGCAAGGCGACGAGGAAGGACCAGAAATAAAGGTCGCGCCCATAGCCGAGCGGATGCGAAGCGTCCGGCTTTTTTTGCGCCCGTTTTACCCCGAGCAAGAGCAGCAACTGATTGCCGCAATCCGCCGTGGAATGAAGCGTTTCCGCCAGCAACGCGCCGGAGCCGGTGATAAAGGCGACGACGCCTTTTCCCGCAGCTATGGCGAGGTTTGCGACGAGCGATTGAATGATGTGGGAAGTCGAATGCTCTTCGGACGACACGGGGGCCTTTTAACAGAAAAGGCCCTTCGTCCCAAGCGCGCTGGAAGGTGAATCAGGAGGGATCGCCGAAGGAACGTTGGAACAGCTCCGTGATGGCCACTTTGCCATCGTCGGTCAGGTTCTGCGTCCCAATGCCGGCAAACGATTCGCTCGAGATGATGGGTGCCGTCACCATCTCCCACGCCTTGCCGCTCCAGCGGAACCACGTGCGCTTCTGTTGATCGAAGACGTAGAGCGGCTTCTTCCACAAACGCGCGAGCTCGGCGCCCCAGCCCGTACCGCCACGCACAGTGCCGTCGTCTTGGATTTGACCGATGACGAAGACCTCGCGGGCCGCATTGATTTGATACCAAATCGTTTGGAGCACGTTGCGCACGAGCGGGATTTCGCTGAGCACGCGGCCAAGACGCTTGGATACGTACACGAGGCTGAAGTCGCCGCGACGCAGATCCGTTTCGGAGAGCATGACGACGCCGCGTTGACGTTCGCGGAGCGTATGTCCTTCAAAACTGTAATTGTACTCGGTCAAACCCCAGCGTTCGGCGCACGCGCCGAAGGTGGCTTCCGCGCCCTTTGCACCGCCCGAATGCAAGCGGAAGCGCTTGGCATCGCGACGACGTTCGGACGGCGGGAGCAAGTCTTGATCGATGATGCGCATCGTGTGGGCATCGAGGCGCAACGTGATCTCGGCCAGGTCCTTGCTGTCGTGATCCTTGAGCAAGCGCAGACGAATGACGTCTTTTTCCGGCTCGAGGTAGATGATCACGCCGAGTTTGTCGAAGAACTTCGAGATGGGTTCGGGCGCGGATCCGGGCGAAACTTGCGCGGCCTTGGTGACCGTGGTGAGCCAGATTTCGGCCGAGCAATCCCGGGCAATGCCCGCGAGCGCGTCGATCATCTCGTCGGACGCGTGCGCAAAGTCAAACCCGTCCATGATGATGACGTCGGGTGAGAAGTGCGCGACGTCCCGAGCGAACGTGACCGTCTCGAGGAGCTTCTTCATCGCGGATTCAGGCGCTTCGGCATGACCGAGGAGCGAGAAGATCAAGCGATGACGCTCGATGTCGAGGCGCACGGCTTCGGGTTCGGCGAGGCGTGTGTACGTGGCGAGATCGTGGAAGAGTTCGTCGTAGTACGCGCGCACGTGATCGACGGGATGTTCCGTCGAGATGTGCAAGACGCGGCGATCGCGAAGCAGATCGTCGAGAGCGATCTGAACGAGAAGCGCCTTCTTGCCCACGCCGGGGCGCGACACGATGACACCCACGTTGCCGCGGCCAAGGCCACCGTGAATCGATTTTTCGAAGACCCGCATCGGGCTCCGCTCGTTGACTTCTTTGCGGTACATCGGGTCCTCCCTCACTTCGCTTTCTTGGCCAACTCGTCTTTGTGCTTCTTGATGAGTTCTTCCGAGATGGCACCGGGGACGGGTGCGTACCGGGAAAACTCCATCGTAAATTCGGCTTTGCCCTGGGTTGCAGAACGAAGAACCGTCGAGAAGCCGAACATTTCGGCGAGCGGAACTTCAGCTTCCGCGCGGCAGAAGCCATCGGATTCCGTCGTGCCGATGATGATGCCGCGGCGTTGCATGAGGACACCGACGACGCCGCCTTGGAACTCCGACGGACCTTCGACCGCGACCTTCATGAGCGGCTCGAGGATCTGCGGATGCGCCTTGGGATACGCCTCGCGCCACGCGCCACGCGCAGCTTCTTGGAAGGCGATGTCCGACGAGTCGACCGCGTGGGCCGCACCGTCGTTGACGATGATGCGCACGCCCGTCACAGGCGCTTGGATGACCAAACCCTTGGCGAGCATCGACTGGAAGCCCTTGTCGCAGGACGGAACGTATTCGCGAGGAATCGAGCCGCCGACGATCTGATCGACAAACTCGTACTGCGCTTCGCAAGGCTCCATGTAGCCCGCGACCTTACCGTACTGACCCGAACCACCCGTCTGCTTCTTGTGCGTGTAGCTGAAGTTCACCTGACGCGTGATGGTTTCACGGTACGCAACACGCGGCGGGCTCGTGATGACCTCCGCCGAGTATTCGCGCTTCATACGCTCGATGTAGACGTCGAGGTGCAATTCGCCCATGCCGTGGATGATCGTCTCGCCCGTTTCGTGATCGCTGCTCACGCGGAACGTCGGGTCTTCCTTGGTAAAACGCTTGAGCGCCTTGGACATGTTGACTTGCGCCTTGTTGTCCTTCGGCGTGACGGTCAACGCAATGACCGGATCGGGCACGTGCATGCTCGTCATGGCCACGCTGAGCGTGCCGTCGGTGAAGGTATCGCCCGAGTTGCAATCGACGCCGAACATGGCGCAGATGTCGCCCGCGCCCGCGCTGTCGATGTCTTCCATTTCGTCCGAGTGCATGCGGACGAGACGGCCGACCTTGTGGCGTTTGCCCGTGCGCGTGTTCGTGATTTCACGGCCCTTGGCAACCGTGCCTTGGTAGACGCGCAAATACGAAAGCTGTCCGAAACGTCCGTCTTCGAGCTTGAAGGCCAACATGACGAGCGGTTTGTCCGCGTCGCTGTCGAGCGTGATCTTCGCTTCGTCCTTGTCGAGGTCGACGGCTTGGTTGGTCACGTCCGTCGGGCAAGGCAAGAACTTACCGACGCCGTCGAGAAGGATCTGCACGGCTTTGTTCTTGTAGGCCGAACCCATCATGACGGGCACGATCTGCAAGTTGATCGTCGCCGAACGAACCGCTTTGTTGATCAGGTCTTCGGTGACCTTTTCTTCGAGCATGGCTTCGGTGAGTTCGTCCGAGAACATGCTGAGCGTATCGAGCATTTCCTCGCGGCACTTGGTGGCTTCGGCTTGCATGTCGGCGGGGATGGCGCCTTCGATGATTTTTTCGCCGTTTGCCCCTTCGAACCGGAACGACTTCATCTTGATGAGGTCCACGACGCCTTCGAATTTGTCTTCGAGGCCGATCGGGAGCTGCAAGAGGCACGGGTTCAGGTTGAGTTTTTCCCGGAGCTGATCGCGGGCGCGGAGCGGGTTTGCCCCGGCACGATCGCACTTGTTGACGAACGCGATACGAGGAACGCCGTAACGACGCATCTGACGGTCGACGGTGAGCGACTGCGACTGGACACCGGCGACGGCACAAAGCACGAGGATGGCACCGTCGAGCACGCGCAAGCTGCGTTCGACTTCGATGGTGAAGTCGACGTGTCCGGGCGTGTCGATGATGTTGATGTGGTATTGACCCCACGTGCAGTGCGTCGCGGCTGACTGGATGGTGATCCCGCGCTCGCGCTCGAGGTCCATCGAGTCCATCTTCGCGCCGACGCCGTCTTTGCCTTTCACGTCGTGGATGGCGTGGATTCTCTTCGTGTAGAACAGCACGCGCTCGGTCAACGTGGTCTTGCCCGAGTCGATGTGCGCGCTGATCCCTATGTTTCTGACTTTGGACAGATCGCTGATCACGAGATGGAACTCCTGCCGCTTCGACATCGCCTAACCAGCGATTGCGGCGTGCTTCAAAACGCCGCGCCCTATAGTCGCTACGCGCGAGTCGTGCCACTAGAAAAGTGACGGGACGGTTCGTTGACACCGTCGCGACACGTTTTCGGCGCGTTTTCGGCGGCGGCGAAATAGCGAAAAAACAAGGCTAACGCTGCTGAATTCTATTCAGGCCCACGGTGTCGTCCCATTCGTCGCCGTACCCCTCGAAGTGCACACGGTAGCGCTCTTGACCGACGATGCCGACGATCACCGCCGGGTACGTCGTCCCGTGCCACTCGACGCGGACGCGATCGCCGATCTTGTAGACGTTTGTCTGGGCCGCTTGCAGCGCTTTGGCTCGGACTTTCGGCGGAGGTTCGGGGTGCGGCGCGTTGCCGTCGTTGAACCCTTTGATGCGATCGCGCGGAACCGTCTCATCCCAAACGGGATCGTAACCCTCGTAGTGGACCTTGATCTTCGTCGGCCCGTTTGTCTCGAGAATCACCGCGGGATACGTGTTCTTCTCCCACTCGACGAGCACTTTGTCGCCGACCTCGTAACGACGTTTGCACCCCGACGCCGACAAGGCGGTCGAGATCGCGACGATCGAAATACACAACGAAGACCAGGCAGGACGCATGACCGATTCGATTCGTAGATAGTTCGGAGTCGATCGAGCCGCAAGCAAACGACAAAGCGTCGTGTCGGCGCCCGGACAAATTGATTGGTGTTCCAACGGATGTCGGGACGCGGGCAAACGTGTGCGTCGCGTCAAACCTCGCAGGCCCCGCCCGAGGACGCGCTCGTAACGGCTCAATTCGTCATCGTATCGGACCTCGATGCGTGTACGATGCGAAAAGATGCAGTGGGGCTACGTGGGAAAACACCGAGTCGGCATTGATGATGACGTTTTCGTTTGCATCAATGACGGTTCGGTTTCGCTGCCGGAAATGATGGCAATCAACGATCAGATTCGCGACGCGGCGAAAACGCTTCGGGTGCGCTTCGTCTTGCTCGATCTGTCGCATTCCGAAGCTCCATCTCCCGAAGCGCGGAAATACATGTCCAAAAATCCTTATGTGGGCATCGAAGCCGTGGCGGGTTATGGCGCAAGCCGAACATTGCGGGTGCTTTCCGACCTGATGCGCAAAGCGATGGCCTTGCTCGGCAGTGCCCAAGGCCGGGCCGAGTTTCGACTGTTTACGACGGAAGCCGAGGCCCGTCTTTTTTTGCAATCATTGCGAACAAAGCCCCTCAAACCGTGAATTCGATCTTGACTTCAGCGCCAAATCAGAGCCAATTGCTCGAACCTCACGACGATACCACCCATGCAGACATTGGCCCCCGGCGCGATCGTTGATCGCAAATACAAAATCGAAAAAGTCCTCGGCGAAGGAGGCATGGGCGTCGTGTGGCTCGGCCGAGACGTCGTGACCGACGTTCCCGTCGTTCTGAAAGCCATCCGCGCGGAATTCACACATTTGAAGGATTTTCGCGATCGTATCCTGGCCGAAGGACGAGCGCTCGCGCGGATCGATCATCCCAATGTGGTGCGGCTCAATGCCGTCATTTGCGAAGAGAATGAAGTTTGTCTCGTCATGCAGTTCATCGAAGGCGAATCGCTCGATGCGCGCATTGAGAGAAATCTGGAACAAAAGACGCAATTTTCGCTCGCGGAAGCATTGACGATTTTTCGGCAAATCGTGAGCGGCGTGGCGGCGGCGCACGCCGAAGGCATCATTCACCGCGACTTGAAACCCGCCAATGTGCTCGTTCGAGCCAAAGACGGCGTCGTCAAGGTGACCGATTTCGGCATTGCCAAAGACGAATCGGAAGCTCAATCAGGCCAAGGTAAAACCGTCGGCGTGATCGGCTCGGTCCGGTATATGGCGCCCGAGCAATGCAAGGGCCAAAAGGACCTGGACAAACGCGCCGATGTTTATGCCCTGGGTATTTTGCTGTTCGAACTACTCACCGGACAACGGCCTTTTCAAGGGGGAAGCAATTTTGAATTGATGAGCCAACACGTACACGAACCATTGCCTTCGCTT
>CAYSYX010000032.1:21053-39789 GCA_964435055.1 uncultured Polyangium sp.
CGTCCCGGATTGGCTCGAGCATCTGGTTCGCAAATGCGCGCAAAAGCAGCGGGAAAATCGCTATTCGTCGTGCGAGGAATTGCTGGCCGATATCCCCGCGGATCTGAATGCTCGCCCAAGCTCCACCGTGCCCGCAATGCCCGTGATGAATCCCGCGCCGTCGTCGACCGTGCCGGGGTTGCCCGTGACGACGGGTGTGCAAGCAATGACGGGAATGCCCGGAATGACGGTGATGCCCGCGATGATGGATGGTCCGCGTCCGGCCATGTCGAGCAACGTGACGGCGCCCGCGTCCGCGGTGACCGCATCGAATACGGCACCGGTAACGCCAAACCGCGCGCCGATGGTGTTGGGCACGGTTGTCATTTCCGTCGCGATGGGGCTCGGCCTTTCGTACAGCCTCGGATGGTTTGGCAAGGCCGAACAAGCCTCGAATGGTCCGTCAAAACCAGCTGAACCTGCACAGCAGCCGGCAATGAACCCCGACCGTCCGGGGTCGCCGACGGTCAAACCCAAAAATGCGCTCGAAGCTTTGCAAGGCGCATGGAAAAGTTCGTCGGGCCGTGAATACGATGCCGTTGTCGTGGGTGATGTGCTCGAAATGCGTATTCACGACGAAAAACCATTTCTGATTCAAGGGTACGAACGCAACGAAGCGCGATTTGTTTTGCGTGCTGCGCCCGGTAAAACGGATACGTTTCTGGTCGAAGATCGCCTGCGCCCGAATGCTCCGGCCGGAAAAGAATACGACCCCGCGCGTGCGCGCTTGACGTGTCTCGTGCCATTTACCGAAATCGACGGCAAGCCGCTCGAAGCTCGGTTGGAAAATGGCAAATTGCACGTTTCCATGGTGGTCATCAAGCCGGAGACGTCGCATTACACATTTGACGGGAAATATGTCACGGGGTGTCGCAATCTGCTCACGGCAGGCGTTTCCCCCATCGAAAGCGTACTTGGCAGGCCTTGATTGTACGGGAAGGACGACGACATGTCATTGGTGCTCGATACGCAACAGATTGATGAATTTCAGCGCATTTTCAATTTGTTCGACGCAAGCGGCAATGGTCGCTTGACCAAGCGGGAAATCCAGGACGCGCTGGAAGTGCTCGGCGGGCAAATTGCCGCCGATGATGCGCAAAACCTGCTCGGACGGGTGGAAGCGGAAGGTTCGATTGGAGTCGATGCGTTCGTCGAATGGATGGCGGGGCGCAAGGATTTTGATATCAGTGCGGATTTGCGTTGGATTTTCGATTTGATCGATGCCGATGGCAGCGGGACGATTTCCCGCGACGAATTCGCCCGATTGGCGCATTGTTTGTCCAAAGGTAAGACCGCGGCGGAAATCGATGCCGCCGTCGCGAAAATCGATCGCGATGGAAATGGTGTCGTGAACTTCGCCGAATTCGCGTCGTCGCCGTCATGGTGGACCGATTTCGGCATTACGCTGGCTTCGCTGCGCGCCTTCAAAAAGATCCTCGCGCAATATGCCAAAGTCGCGAACATCGAAGCCATCGGTCTCGTGGAAGTGGATTCCGAGCTTGGAGCGGGGACACGCGGGGCTTCGATGGGTATTGCGGCCATGAAAACGGCCGCATTGCGGAAACAAGCCGCGCGTCAGACCGCGGACAACGGCATTCTGAGCATGGACCCGCTGCGCGTGCAGACGGAGAATCATGCTTTGTTCAAAAAACAAGCATTTCGGTACGCAAAGTATATCGACAAACTCGAACAAGTTCTCGGACGAACGGCTGATCTGGTGGCGGAAACCTTGACGCGCGGGGCATTTCCCGTGGTGCTCGGGGGCGACCATTCCACGGCCGCGGGGACGATCGCCGGTATTAAAAAAGCATTTCCCGACCGACGGATCGGCGTGGTTTGGATCGACGCCCACGCCGATATTCACAGCCCGTACACGACACCCTCGGGCAATATGCACGGTATGCCCGTGGCGATTGCTTCGAGCACGGACAACATGGCGAAACGCATCAATGATCCCAGCGAAGAAACGATTGCGTTTTGGGAACGTTGCAAAGCGCTCGGCGTGCCCGGACCGAACATTCGCCTCGACGATTTGGTGTATGTTTCCGTTCGCGATACGGAGAGCCCCGAGGATTACCTCATCGAGACGCTCGGCATTCCGAACTTCAAGACGGCGGACGTGCGTAATTTCGGTCCCTTGGCGATTGCGGAGAAGTGCCTCGCCAAACTTCAAGGTGTCGATCTGATTTACGTGACATTCGATGTCGACAGCATGGATTCGGCCATTTCGATGGGCACGGGAACGCCGGTTCCCAATGGTCTGACCGTCGCCGAGGCGCGCATCATCAATCAAACGTTGTGCAACGACCCGCGCGTGTGCTGCTGGGAGATGTGCGAAATCAATCCGGTGCTGGATACGCTGAATACGATGGCCGAAACGTCGCTCGGCATATTCGAGACCGTCGTGGACGCGATTTCGTCGCGCTTTGCGGCAAAAGCGGCCGGATAATCACCGCATACCCGGCAGACCATTTCCTACGGCAGGGCGCTGAAAATCTCGTCGAGCGGCTTGTTTGTCATGCCGAACGAATCGGTCCATTTGGACGAATTGCCCGACAGGTCCCCGGAGTGGACGTTTCGTTGCGTAAGCGTCGAGCGTTGATTTCGGCAAAGAATTCATCGCTTTGCGGGGCTATTTCTGTTTTCATGGGACGGCGAACTTCGCATGCGGAGGACGAACCATGTTTTTCACGCCTTGTAGGATCACGCCCGTCATTTTAGCCATGTTTTGCGCGTCTTGTGGGCCGACGGGACCGGGGACGGCGGGGTCCGGGGGCAGTTCGATCGAGCCGCCCGTCGATTTGCCTCCGCCGATGGGGGACATGGCGCCGATCAACGTGACGACGACAGATCGATTTGCGACGCATGGTCAATGTGGGCAATGCCATTTCGGTGGTCCGGATACGCCGCTTTTGCACGACGCTCAGGGAAACGATATCTCGCCCGTGTATGCATGGCGCTCGTCCATGATGGCGTTTGCTGCGCGCGATCCGTATTACCTCGCCGTGGTGGGACAGGAACTCGTCAAACACCCGAACGACAAGGATTTCATCGAAGCGACGTGCACGCGATGTCATGCGCCTGCGGGGTCGGTGGAATACGAGAATTCGGGAAACCATTTGACGCTGGATGCGCTGGCCAATGACGACACGCCCGAGGCCAATTTGGGGCGCGACGGGGTGACGTGCACGTTGTGCCATCAAATCGCCGATATGAATCTGGGAAAAACGCAGAGTTTCACGGGCGGTTTTACCATCGGATACGAACGCAAGATCTTCGGGCCGCATTTGACGCCCAAAGTCGACCCCATGCAGCTCATCGTGAATTATACGCCGACGTCGGTTTCACATATCACGAAAAGCGAAGTATGCGCCACGTGTCATACGGTCGTCATTCCCATCATGCAAAATGGGCAAAAGCAGGGCGATTTCTTGGAACAGTCCCCGTACCTCGAATGGCTCAATTCCACGTATGCGCCGGGGGTTCCTTGTGGAACGTGTCATCTTCCGACCAAAGACGCAAACAAGGTCGATTACAGTTCGCCGCTGGCCAAGTGGCCCGATGGTTTGCCCCCGCGAACGCCTTTTGGGAAACATCGCTTCAGCGGCGGCAATGCATATATGTTGACCATGCTCGCCAACAACATTGGTTTTACGGGAAGTACCGTACCCGCGTCGGAATTGACCGAAGCCGCTCAAGCCGCCAAAGACCACTTGGCCGAAGGTGCCGCGCTTTCCATTCTCTCTTCGACCATGGAGGGCGATACCCTTTCCGCCACGATCTCCGTCGAGAACCATACGGGGCACAAATTGCCCACGGCGTATCCGGGCCGGCGCGTGTGGGTCCATTTTCGAGCTGAAGATGCCGCCGGAAATGCGCTATTCGAATCGGGTGCCGTGGATGGAACGGGAGCGATCGTCGACGGTAAAGGCAAGTCCATCGATTCCGACGCCGTGTTCCCGCATCGTGACGTGATTCAATCGGAAAACGAAGTGCAGGTGTACGAAGCCGTGGCGAAGAATGCCGCGGGCAAACCTACGCACACGCCGCTCGATTCCGTGGGTTATGCCAAAGACAATCGCCTTTTGCCGGTGGGTTGGTCCAGTTCCGACCCGTGGATCGATTGGATTGCTCCGGTGGGCATCGGCAATGATTTGTCATTCGGTGCGGGGCTCGATTTGGTGGAATACCGAGTGCCTCAGGGTGCATCCGTGAAACGTATCGTCGTGCGATTGCTTTACCAAACGGTGCGTCCCGTCGAACTCGATATTTTGGAAAAGGTTCCACATGCCGCGGCGGTGCGTTTTTCGCAAATGGCCGGAAAACAACCGCCGACGCCGACGGTCATGGCCGAAGTCAGCAAGGATCTTTGATGCGACGTGCGCGGCTGAAATGACGAAACCCCGCCACGACATGGGCGGGGTTTTCATCAACGTTCTGCGGAAAAGGTTTTACGTAAAAAACGAATCACTTCGTCTTTCCGCCGGAACCTTCGATGCGCTGGATGGCTTGCATTTCATTCGCCCAAACGGTGGCGCGCTTGCCGTTTTCGAATGTCGGGGCCGGGCCGTTCGGACCGGCATTGCCGCGCGGGCCGTTGGGACCATTCACGCCATTTTGACCCGACTTGCCGGATTGCGGATTGCAATCGGACGCGGCATTGGCCGGCTTGGTTCCAGCTGGGCCGCCCGTGCCGCCCACGCCGCCTTGGCCGCCCATACCACCTTCGCCGGCTGCTCCGCCGGGATTGGAGATCAAAAGGCGTCCCTTGAGTTTGTCCGGGTTACCCTCGTCGAGGATGACTTTGATGGTTGCGCCCGCGCCGCCATCACCACCGCGACCGCCGGCGATACCGGCCGTGCCGTCCGTGCCGTCCGTACCATTCTTGCATTCGGCGCCCGCAGTGCCGGAGTTGCCGTTCGTACCGTTCGTACCGGGACGACCTTGCGCGCCGGGTTGTCCTGCGGCGGTGATGCGAATGGGTTTGTCGGCGGAGGGGCTGATGAAGTATTCGCGCATCGTGCCCGATTCGACGCGAACGAGCGCGGCGTCCGGGTAAAACGGCGTCGAGAGCGACGTGATGGCAATCGTAATGGCAGCTCCGGCGGCGCCGTTCGTGCCGTCGTTACGCCCATTGCTTTGCGAATAATTCGCCGCGCTCATGCATTCGTACACGGGCTTCATATCGAGCGAGGCTTTTTTCGACAGCTGATTTTGCCCGTTGATGACTTGTTCGAGCCATCCCTCGAGACGAACACCGCTGTCCGCAGTCTTCAAAGGATCGGAATCGGTCACCCAGCCTTGACCATCGACTTTGCCATTGCTTCCCGTAAGACGCAGGACGGCCGGATCGATGACGGTGTTTTTCTGGTTCATGCAGCCGCTCTCTTCATTGAGGTTGCTGCATGTCGTTCCATCCTTGAGTTTGGCCACGAATTCCACGCCGAAATGCGCGCCGGGGCAAAAAAGCGCTTGTCCCGAGGCCGGACGAATTTGCAAATCCGCGACGTTACGCGGATCGATTTGAGCTTGGGAGGGACCGCAGCCCGTGAGGATGGGTTGTGCGGCGGCAATCGCAAGAATGGCAAAGAGTTGAATCTTGGACATGTTCGAGTTCTCCGAGGTTTTCCTTGATGGAACCAATAGGGATCAAGCGCCGCCTGCGGGGGTGACCGGAGGCGTTGGATTCGGGTTTCCGGGATTGGGTGCCGGAGCTTGTTGTTGAGAAAGCCCGGGCTTACGTTTGGTCGGATCGATACCCGCGGCCTTGGCTTTCCAGCATCCACGAGGTACGTCCTGCCAAGCACCATTCACTTGAACGGCTTTCAAGAGCACGCGTCGATTGACGGGATCGTCGACTTCATCGCCGCGGTCGATGGCGGGGCAATATTCACCATAACCGATGGGCACGAGACGGTTTTCTTCGACGCCTTCATCCATGAGGGCTTTGGCGACGGCGCGAGCACGTTTTTCCGTCAACGTGACGTTGTAGTGCGGATCGCCCTTCGTTGAGGCATGGCCTTCGATTTCGAGCCGCTGGATTTGCGGGTATTGCTTCAGAATCTTGGCGATTTCGGTGATCGTCGGTCGAGCTTCCGGTTGAATATCGGCGGAATCGAGCATGAAATCGATTTTACGCGTTTCCGGAATGACGATCGTATGCGCGGTATCGTCGTAGGCGACTTCGCCCGGAGCCGTATCCGGACAACCGTCGTCATCGCGATATCCATTGTTGGTTTCTTTTTGCGTCGGACACTTGTCGGAAACATCCGCAATGCCGTCTTCGTCTTTATCAGGCGATCGACAACCGTCACCCGGGTCGGGCGGCAGATTGTCTTCGGCCTGATTGGGGCATTTGTCCTTGGCATTGGCCACGCCGTCACGATCGGTATCATCGTTCGGGCAGCCGTCGTTCGGATTCGGTTGAGCCCCGTCTTCTTTTGCGTCGGGACAACGATCATCGGCGAGCATGATCCCGTCGTTATCGGGATCGGTCGCGGGACAACCATCATTGGCTTTGGGCAAAATACCGTCTTCAGCATCGCCCGGGCATTGATCGTCCATATCGGCGAATCCATCGCCGTCACGATCACCACCACGTTGGCTGAAGGGATCTTGGTAGACGGGGCTATAACCAGCGCTGCTACCGCCACATGCAATCCCCGAAAGAGGGAGGGCGACGAAGAGCAGAGCGAGGCTCGAGAGACGAAGGCGAGATCTTGCGTTCATGTTGCCGGCAGGGTTCGAGGTCCGCGTTCGACGGACGATGCGGCAGATTAGTCAGTTCGTCCAGGTAAGTAAAGAAAGATGCGATCCTGAACGAAAGACGCGGATTTTACGCAAATATCGCGCATACCCGACGCTCGAGCGCCAGCAAAGTTTCGACGCGCGACGACGCGGCGACGAGCCGGATCCCGGCGGAATGTCAATTGCACGAATTCATGCAACTCAACGACGCACATCCGAAGAGCGCCTGCATGAGCGGCACGCCCTGCGGATACATCATGTCGCATTGCTGCTCGCACATCATGTTCCCCATGCACTTGTCCCGACAATTGATGAGCGGGAAACATTGCATATCGCCCAAACACGTCTCGAGCTGCATTTCGCATTTTTGCGCCAGACACAAGTCGCACGGTTTGACCTGATCCGACCCCGGACACGACGGCGCGCAAAGCGTTGCCGAACAACTCGAGGCAATCACGAATTCGGCAAAGCCGGGGGCGTTTGTCGCATAACACCCATTGATGCAATTGGGCATGTTGGGGGGACACGCTTGAATGCATCCGATCAAGCCGAAACACTTGGGTTCGTCCGCGCAATCGCAATACGCCAATTGGCATTGTTCGTACAGACAATCCCCGCATGTATTACCGGGCTTCGCGCACGTCGCGGCGCTTCCCCCCATACCTCCCATGCCCCCCGTGGCGATCATGCCGCCCATGCCGCCCATACCGCCCATGCCACCCGATCCGGCAGCGCCGCCTTTTCCGCCTTCACCGCTGCTGCTCGATGTCGACGATGCTCCGGTGCTCGCCGTCGTAACGGAATCGACGCTCGGGGCGCCGCACCCGCCGAGGATGAATGCCGAGCTTCCCACTACAAATGCCACGGAGAGAACGATCTTGAAGTTTGTCATGATCACGGAGGATATCATGATTGCGTTCGAGGTGGAGCGGGAATTTTGGTACTTGCCAAGTGCGCGAAAACGAGGAACTCTTCGCCTTATGGCACCCGAATCCGAGGATCTGCGCGAAGACGCGGCGCAACTGGTTTCCGCCGATCGATTGCTCGCTCCACCGCGCGCCAAAGTGCGGGCATCCGTCACCAAGCTGCCTGGTCACTGGTTTGTCGTGGCGCAATCGCGGGAGCTCGGAAATGTTCCCATCGCGCGCACGTTGCTCGGCGTGCCGCTCGTGCTTTTCCGAGATGCCGAGGGCAAACCCGGGGCCCTGTTGGATCGTTGTCCTCATCGTAACGTTCCGTTATCGATTGGTGAAGTCGTCGAAGGACAATTGCAATGTCCTTACCATGGTTGGCGATTCGATCGTGAAGGCACCTGTAAACACATTCCGTCGCTCGTGGGCAATTCGATCCACAAGGCGCATCACGCACCCGGATATGCGGCCATGGATTCGGATGGGTTTGTCTGGGTATATTCGACGCCCAATGAAAAACCCACGACCGAACCCTATAAGTTTCCGCAGCTCGGGCCCGGCTACACGACCGTACGGCGTCGAGTCGAAGCGAACTCGACCATGCACGCGGCGCTCGAAAATGCGCTCGATGTCCCTCATACGCAATTTCTACATCGCGGGCTTTTTCGTTCCAAACCGCGCGGGATCGAAATCACGGCGCACGTAACCCGAACGCGGGATCGCGTGGTCGCCGAATACATCGGGGAGCCTCGACCGACGGGCGTCGTGGCGCGTATCTTGTCGCCTTCGGGCGGCGTCGTGACCCATTTCGATCGCTTCATTCTGCCGTCGATCGCGGAGGTCGAATACAAGATTGGCACGGAAAACCATTTTTACGTGACCGCGGCGATGACCCCGGTTTCGGATTTCTTGACGCACATTCACGCGGTGGTGAACTTCCGAGTGCGCATCTTTCCCGGTTGGCTCCTCGCGCCGCTTCTCATGCCGCTCGGTTTGAAGGTTTTTGCGCAAGATGCCGAGCTATTGGCGTTGCAAACCAAGACCATTCAGCAGTTTGGCGGGGAACAATACGCGTCGACGGAAATCGACGTTTTGGGCCGGCATATTTGGCGGTTGATGCGCAAAGCCGAACGGGGCGAAAAGGGAAGTGCGGAAGAATTGCACGAAGAAGACGTGAAGCTGGCGGTGTAAATCACGCACCGAAGTTCGAGTTCGGGCGTAATGTTTATTCAGGACAAACGATCGTCAACGTTTTCCGCCCTTGCCGCCGCCTTTGCTTCCGCCACCGGAATGACCGCCGCCGCTCTTGCCGCCGCTGGAATGGCTGCCGCCGCTGCTTTTTGAACCGTGGGAGTCTCCGTGATGCGATCCACCCGCGTGCACGTCGGCGCGGACCGACACGTCGTGGCCTTTGCCGCCGGGATGTTCCGCGTGATCCGATTTGAATCCGCCGCTGTCTCGGGCAAACGTTCCGTCTTGTCCGAAATGGCGTCCATTGTCGCCTTTATGGTGTTTTCCATCGTGATCGTCGTCGCGAAATTCCACGCGCGTGCGGGCGCGACCATAAACATCCACGCCGCTGTCGAATCCACCGGTCAATCGGAATCGAATTCGAGGTGCCGCGGCAATGCGGACAGTGGCCGTGGGAGCAATCACGCGAATACCCGGACGAAATCCCCAAATGGCCGACCGAAAGATGCCTCCCGTTCCCAAGGACACCGTCACGCGTAAAGGATCAACGACCGCTCGTGTTCCAAATCGTCCGACGAAATAAGCGCCTCCCGAAGCGGGAGCAAACGCGACGACCTCCGGTCGCTCCGCAATGAATCCGACACGTAAGGTTCGTCCTTCAATGGATGTACGCGGGCGTAAATCCGCATCGAGCACGTACACGCGCACTTCGCCACCTTCGTCACCGACCATTTCGAGTCGATCATCACCGACGACTTGAATGCTTCCGCCATGAGGGCCCACGGCTTGCGCATCCACTTTGACATCGACCGATGTTTTGGCCGTCGATACCAATGCCGCCGTTCCGCCCACCGGAACGTGCATGACGCCGCTCCAGGGTTTGCCCGAGACCTGCACGGTGTAATTGACTTCGGTCAAATCCGCTTCCAATTTGGGTCCCGCGGCTACCAAAACGCCCGTTTTCGGCTCGAGCGCCAAAGGCACCGTTTTCGTTTCGCCACCTTGGAGCTTGTAGACGAGCGAGCCACTCACGTTTTCTTTGATTTGTCCGCCCGCACTCGCCGTCACGACCGCGCGAACTTGTCCGTCGGCGCCAATTTGCATGGCGACCGTACCTTCGTCGTGCTCTTCGACAACCGCATCGGGCAAATCCGTTTGCACGACCATCGCCGCTTCGGCACCGACCATCGGCGCCGCGTCATCACTTTTGCCGCATGCCGGAATCAGAGAAAGCGCCGATAAAATCAACAGAGCATAGGTCGAACGAACCATGGCGATACCTCGTTTTTCATCGATACATCGATTCGCTTCCGCCGAACAGCAAAATCATCGTTCCAAGCACGAAATTCGCGGCGACGTATTTTTATGAAAAATCGCTTTTCCTGTGGCGGAAAAAACGTGTATTCTGCGGTGGTGAATGCCTGGAATTCAGTGGGGTACGTTGGTCTTTGTCTGGTGGTGGTCAATGGATTTGCCGGCTGTCGATCGTCGGAATCGTCCAAGCGCAATACTCGGACGAACGCCGGCGTGACGACAGCGGAAGCGACATCGGAAGCGACATCGGAAGAAGAAGTGCCGGTGAAGACACGACAAGGCAGCGGCAAACCTGCACATGGCCGTCCCATTCAAATCGTTGCCGGGTGGAATCACATTTGCCTCCGTACGGATTCGGATGATGTGTATTGTTGGGGAATGAATGCCGGCGGGGAAGTCGGCGACGGGACCATCAATCACAGCAGTCCATTCGACAATGTGCGACGAACGCCGTTTCATTTGGGGAAAATAACCAATTTGAAAACAATGGCGCTGGGACACATGCTCAGCTTGGCCATTGCGGGTGAAGGCGTTATTTGGGTTTGGGGCGGAACGACGCATCTGGAACCTTTGATTGATGGAAAGTACAAGTCGCATTTGGTGCCCGAGCGATTGAACGTCGCCGTGCGTTTGCAGTCCCTTTCGACGTCGGGTGCTCATGCCTGCGGTATTGACGCGAAAAACCAATTGTTTTGTTGGGGCGCAAATGATTACGGAGAGCTCGGCGATGGAACGGATACGGCACGTCCCGTTCCTCAACGCGTCGAATTGCCCGAGCCGGCGACATACGTATCAGTTTCCGGGAATCATTCCTGCGCCATCGTGAAAAGTGGTGCCGTGTATTGCTGGGGCCTCGACCCTCGCGGCAGGCCATTGGAACCTGTGGACAAACCCGATCATTTCGTTCCCAAGCATCCGCCCATCGACGTGGGCAATGCGCGAGTTTTACCGGCTCCGCCTCCGCATTGGACAGAGGATCCGAATCATCCGCGGCCGAAGATGCATGCGGACAAAAGGCCCGTCCGTATCGAAGGATTGGAAAATACGGTTTCAATTGCTCTGGGTGAAGCGCAATTGATTCTGCCTTATGCGTGCGCTTTGGGGAGCGATTCCATCGTGCGTTGCTGGGGCGCCAATGATCGCGGACAACTCGCCGACGGCACGTATGTGGACCGATCGACGCCGCTGCCGATCAAAGACATCACGGACGCGACATCCATCGACGCGGCAGGTTCACGCGCGTGCGTCATTCGCAAAGACAAATCGCTTTGGTGCTGGGGACTTCGATATGGGATCGATCCGGTTTCGCCCATTCCATTGAAGGAAAAAGTGACCGACGTGCACGATGTGGCGCTCGGCGGCGATTTCGCGTGCGCCATTCATGGAGATGGAATCGTGAGCTGTTGGGGCTACAATGGATATTCTCAATTGGGCAACGGCGGTACCGATACGTCAGTCGCGCCCGTGCGTGTGGCATTTTGAAAAAGCGATTCGGCGGCTGGGGCAAAAACGAAGCGGCGGGATCTTCTCGTATTGACAGTCGCCGAAATTTCGGAAAAACTCGCCGGTCGAGCATTGTCGAGCATTGAGGCGTCATCGTGTCCCGAAATCCATCCGCAGCAACAGAAAACGTTGTCCATCACTTTGAACCGCTCACGCATCGAGCGCGTATCCGTCAGGTGATTGCCCTCGGACGAAGTTTCGCGCAGGGCGATGCCGAGGCGCAACGCACGTTGTCCGAACTGCACGCGAGCCCGGATGTTTACGAACGCCTGTTGGCGCTCATGGCGGTGTTTGGAAGTCGAAACGGCGCGTGGGTCGTCGAGGGTTTGTCGGATCCATCCCGCTCGATTCGGCGTCGGGCGAGCACCATGGTGGCGCGATTTTGCTCGGATGAACAGATAGTCGAGGCGCTCGACGCCATTGTTGAAAAACGCATTTTGTGTCGGACGCTGGCGGCGCTCGTGCGCGGCCGCAAACGGGCCGCGGTGGATGCATACCTGGACAAACGAATGCATGCTTCACCCGAGCCGTTCGTCATCGATATTCTGATGCTCGGTTCGGAGCCTCTCGTCCGCCGCTATATGCAGAAAATCACCGAAGATGGCGGTTATACGGCGTGGGAGCGATTGGGTGCTCGGCATCCGCAATTCATGGCGAAATGGTTGCTCGACGACTTGAAGAAACGAGGTTCGCTGGATCCGCGAAAACGATATCAAGTTCAGCTCGTTTTGCCGAATCTTGCGCATCGGGCTCCGGATGAAACGCTGGCCATCGTTTCGTGGTTGCTCGAAAAGGGCGAAGATCACAATGCGTTTCGAGCGGTCCTGGGAGTTTTGCTTCAATCTCGCCCCTGTCCCACGTTCGATCTCTTGAAAGGGCGCCACGCAGCGGGTAAACCGACGCACCCGCCGGGCATTTTGGGGCTCGTGCGGTTTGATAACGTGGCGCATCGTTTGGGATCGGAGCGCCTCGAATACCTGGTCAAACACGCTTATTCGTCGCTGCGTGACGGAAAACACGGCATTCGTTGGTTCTTGCGTTTGTCCGATACCGACAAGAAAATCGTCTTGCGGACCTTTTTGCTCCACGGGCGAGGTAGTTGGGGCGCGTTTTTGTTTCGGTATTTCAAAGCCGAAGCTGCCGACGAAGTTGCGGTACGTCAACACGCGTTCGAACGTTGGAGTCGCGCGACGCAATCGTCCGATGGGACCATTTCCATTGCGACGCTCGATTGGTTGCCCGCGGATTTGCGCGAGGCCGAAGCGCGTCGGCACCTCGAAAATTGCCCGGCCATCGCCTCCAAGCCCGAAGTGCGCATTTTTTATGCCGGTCTTTTGCCATTTGCGGCGGCAAAAGACGTATTGGCTCCTTGGCTTGGTCATCCGGAGGGCGAAGAGCGGGCGCGGGCACAAGGCATATTGATTTCGAGCATTCGTCATGATCCGGCGGCATTGCCGGATGCCGTCGCCAACATCAAAGCGCGCAAATTCGAGCAGGATCCGGTCCGAAATGCGATGTTCGGGGCGCTCGTGCCGCTGCGGGTTGCGTTTTTCAAACCGGAACATTTGGACGCGGTCGGAGCGATCGTCGACGATGCGCTGGATGCCGCGGATTTGTCGGCGCAAACGTCGAGTCAGATCGAGCGGCTTGTCGTACGTCTTTTTCGGGTCGACGGGTTTTGGGGCGCCAAGTACCTGGCCAAACTCGTTCGCGTGCGCGGTTCGGTATCGACGTGGGGCATTGGTGATGGTCTGACAAACCCCGAGGCGGAGAAACTTTCACCGGCGCTCGCGCAGCTCGTGGATCTGTGGGCGACGCGCGAACGCGCGGGAGCGGTCATTTCATTGGCGCAGAGTTTGGGACTGCGTGTTCGTGTGGTCAAACCCGTGCTCGAAGCGCTGGAACGATTGGCTCGAGAATTGCCGTTTGTCGGCGTCGCCGCGTTGGCGCTCGGCGTGCTGCATAAGCACGATCGCGGGCATTTTGCCAAACTCGTTCCGGAACTGTTGAAGGCCGACGAAAGTTACGTGCTCATTCCGCAGGTGGCGCAATACATCAGTCGCAGTCGCCAAGATTTGCTCACGAATGCGATGCTCGCAGCCACTCCGATGCAGGGGCGGTTCGCCACGGGCCGGACGAATTGGGTGATCGATTTTTCGGGCGGTTATCCGCGTTGGACGTCACAGCAACAACGCACCTACGCGGCGGCATTGATTCGGATGCTTCAAGATGAATCGCGACCCGTTCCGGAATTGCGTTTCGCGATATTCACGCTGGTGCGGCTTGCGTTCGCCGATGCGACGCCCATTTTGCCATTTGCGAGTGATCCACGGCAGCCCGTGCGAGAAATGGCGATTCGGGGACTTCCGTGGCTGGATGCGCGACAAGGTGTCCCGACGCTCGTGGAGGCCTTGGGGGATGATCGCGCGCGGTGGGCGATTTATGCTTTGCGCAAGGTTTTTTCCGAAATGCGCAAACCTCAAGTATTGGCTGAACTTCGAGCCGTGCCATTGAAAAAAGTGACGGTGGCGAAAGAAGTCGTGCGCCTGTTGGGGGAGGTCGGCGGCGGGGACGCGTATCAAGAATTGTTACGCTTGGACGCACCCGGGACGCATCGGGACGTGCGTATCGCGCTCCTCCGCGCATTATGGGATCATTTGGATCGGCCCGAGACGTGGGCGATATTCGAAAAAGCGGTGCGCGATCCGGATTGGATCGTCGCTTCGAAGCTCGCCGATATTCCGCTCGGTCGATTGGGACCGGATGCCGAAGAGCGTGTCGTCGTGCTATTGGCGTCCATTTTGGGGCGGGCCGAGCCGGAAGCGCGTATCGATCTGTTAAAACGATTGGCGTATATTCCGCTGGCGGATCTACGACGTTCGTTGTTCCACCGGCTTATCGTGCATACGGGTACGGATGCTCCGGAAGAAGCGGCGCAGGCATTTTTTGCCGTTTTGCAACGCATGAATGCATCCGAAGTGCCCGAGGTCGTGAAGCGTTTTTCCGAAATGGTTTCGCGCAGGCGGCACCTCGTCGCGTTCTTGCCGCATATCACGCAACGCATAGGTCCGTATGCGAGTGACATGCATCGCAAACTGGCCAAAGGGATTTTGGAGGTATTGCAACCGAATCCTCTGCTCGTCGTGCAATACGTCACGCTGGGCGCGCGAATGTGGGACTACGATGATTTGGTGAAGGTCATCGAGAGTTTGTCGAAAAAGGAGCTGCTGTATCACGAAGTGATGGATGTGGCGATGTCGGCGATTCGAGGATGCGTGCACGTGAGCCTCGTCGAAGAAAAACTCCGCAATCATCCCGATTGGCACGTGCGACGATTGGCCCTCGCCGCGCTCGTGCAAGCAGCTTCGCCGGAAAATGGCTGGACGCGGGAGCGGCGTGAGCGTCTGTTGACGTATCAAAAAGACAAGGCCCCCGGCGTCGCCGGTCCGGCGTCATTCGTTTTTCCACCTGAACCAATGCAGATGCGGTCCTAACCCGAGATGAAGGATGTTCCATGCATGCTCATGAGCAATTGATCGAAACGTTTTACAAGGGCTTCCAGCAACGTGATGCGGAAGCAATGGCGGCGTGTTATCACAAAGATGTCGTGTTCTCCGATCCGGTTTTTCCGGACCTACACGGCGCTCGAGCCGGCAATATGTGGCGGATGTTGTGCGCGCGCGGTAAGGACCTCAAAATCGAATTCAGCGGCGTGAGCGCGAATGATTCGACCGGAAAAGCGCATTGGGAGGCGTGGTATACGTTCTCGGGAACCGGGCGCAAAGTTCATAACATCATCGATGCCGAATTCGAATTTCGGGATGGCAAAATCGTTCGGCACAAGGATCAGTTCAACTTCTGGCGCTGGAGTCGCCAAGCAATCGGGCCCGCCGGCGTGCTTCTGGGCTGGACACCGATTCTGTTGAATGGTGTGCGCAAAAAGGCCGACAAGGGCCTCGTCGACTTCGAAGCGAAGAAGGCGGGTTGATCGGACATTTCCTGTCCCTTCCCGATTTTTGTACCTCGACAAGCGTGACCAACGTGGCAGGATCTCCGAGATCCAATGAGACCGCAATGGAACAGGTTCGCTCTGAAGTCGCCGCCGACCGGTGCGGCGAATCACGGAAACGAGCCTGGATCATTGCCGGTAAAGGAGGCTGCCTTGTTGTTCGAAACCTTGGAAGACAAACCCGATTCGAAGCCGTGGCATCCGCTTTTGACGCTTTCAATCTGCTTGGCGGGCGCGTTCGCCGCACGCATGCTGGTTCATTGGTCCAGTGCGGCCTTGGCAAACGCCATACGCAATGCGCCCGTCGAGTCCGTTCCGAACACGCGAGTTGAAAAAGGCGGTGTTGCGCGGTGATTCCGTGGTGACCGAATGATGCGATGTGCCCCGCCAAACCTCAAGACAAATGGATGGATGAATTCGCGTTGAGGCGTTCGGCGTCGTTTTCATCGTCCACGGCGCGGGGCAGATCCCCCACCTTATGAAAAATGTCGGCGCGAATCAGGAGATTTTGCCGCCAGACATCTTTCGCCCCATGAATCGGATCCAATTCGGCCGCGATTTC
Organism: uncultured Polyangium sp.; assembly: GCA_964435055.1. Taxonomy (GTDB): domain Bacteria; phylum Myxococcota_A; class Polyangia; order Polyangiales; family Polyangiaceae; genus Polyangium. The sequence continues at coordinate 37,330 of CAYSYX010000032.1, forward strand.
AATGCCGCGCGTGGCCAGTTCAATCGCCTCGTCGCCCGGTGATGTCCATTGGGCCAATTGCCCATAAGAGAGCGCGAGCATACGCGAAAGGCCCGGGTCCGCATGACCCAAACGATGCGCGCGTTCTTCGTCGACGACAATGGATTCTCGCAATGCCGCGCATGCATTCGCCGCATTGCCTCGAACATAAAGAATACGGGCGACTTTGCGCAATGCCGACGACAAGTCTTTGGAAACGGTGATATCGTTCGGCAGCATTTGCCGCAGCTGCCGACGAATCTCGAGCGCCTCGGTATAAGCGGCCAAAGCTCCATCGAAATCGCGCATTTCCATGAGCACTTCGGCCCACCGATTCAAAGCAAAACTCAATGCGCGATGTTTGTCGATCTTTTGTCCCGAACGCAGAATCATTTCGCGCCCGAGCTCGACCGCCGTATGGTAACTCGATACGGCGGCCTTGCCGTCCGCGCATCGTCGTTGAAAACCACCGAGTTCGATGAGCAATCGGAACAGAGTGTCCATGAGCTGCATATCGTCGATGGGGACTTGAGTTGCCGCCCAGAGCACTTCGTGCGCGCGTTTGGCCTCCGATTGCGCCAGAGCCACGTCTTGACGATTGAAATGAATATCGGCGGTTCGTAATCGAACCTGAGCTTCGTCCCGCGCCCACAAAGAAATGTCCACGCCCTGTTGCTCTTGCGCGCGAATGGATTCCAATGCGTTTTCGTAGGTCCACAAGGCCAATTTCGTATCGCGACGGTCCATGGCGAGCTTCGCCGCTTCGAGGAACCACGTCGTGGGAATCGTCGCCGCCACGCCCGCGGTTTGTCGCAATTCAATCGCGTGACGCAAGTGCTCTTCCGCGTCGATGGAATTGCCCGCTCGACGTTCGGCCTCCGCAAGTACCACGAGCGCCGCCGACCATAACGCGACTTGTTCGGTGTTCTCCACGAGCGCCACCGCCGCTTGCGCCGCTCGAAGCGCCGCGTCGATGTCCTCGGTCGCCAGGGCCCCGTTGGCCGAAGCGATCAGGTTTGTCGAGACAGCCGACGGCATGAGAAAGAGTCCGCTGGCTTGATCGTTACTTTGGTACAGTTGTTCGACCATCATGGCTGGATCCGTAAATTCGTGGGGAAAAAGCGCGATCGGAGGATAGTCGCCGGCAAAAGAAAAGGGCGTCGATGATGTAACGGCGGCACGGTACCACGACGAGGTCAAACCGGGCAAGAAATTACGCATCGAAATTTTCCGGACTGTTCGTGCGGACAAGCAGCCTTCGATCAGAACGTCGTCGGCTCGACCCGCCGAGCGTCGTCGGGCGATTCGAACCTGGAAACGAAACGTCCCGGAACATCGGAACCTTGGCGCTGTCCGAGTGTGAACTCGGATGGAATGGACCCGTCGCCGTATACTTCTCGGTCTTGGAGCTCTTCCGTTGTCGGGCATTTCAGGTTGCGACTCGCCGTCGCGCGAGGCTTCAAATAAGGTAGTTTCGTGGCCGTGGCGTATTCCCGATGCGACCGTGGCGTTGCGGAAGGCGCGATGGAAGGCGCTTTTGGTTGCGCGGGAAAAACTCCGCCCCTTGCACGAACGTCCGGGGCCGGCGCAACCGGGCGAATGGCGGCATCGATACCGGGAAAGTGGACAAACCTTCGAAGAGTACGTCGAGAACAACCCGACGAGACCCACGGCGCAACGTCGGACGTTGGTCATTCAGCCCATCGGACCATTTGATCCGGCGCGAGAACGAATCTTGACCCAAACCATTGATTACATGGGGCGATTTTTCAATTTGCCCACGCGGCGCGAGCCGCCGCTGTCGCTCGACGTGATTCCCACGCATGCGCGCCGCGTTCATCGGACCTGGGGCGACAAACAGCTGCACAGTCAATGGATTCTGAATCGATTGCTTCAGCCGAGATTGCCGGCGGATGCCGCCGCGTTGATTGCATTTACCGCGAGCGATCTTTATCCCGAAGACGGTTGGAATTATGTGTTTGGCGAGGCAGACTTGAAAGCCCGCGTCGGGGTATGGTCGGTCTATCGCCACGGCGATCCGAGTCAAAGCAAAGAAGCCGAATTGCTGGCGCTGCGCCGGGCCCTGAAGGTCGCGGTGCACGAAACAGGGCATAACTTTTCGCTCGAGCATTGCACGGCGTATCGTTGCGTCCAGGCGGGCGTGAACAATCTGGACGAAGAAGATCGCTCGCCATTGTGGCTTTGTCCGGAATGCGTGACAAAGATCGTGTGGATGAGCGAAAATCACATCGAAACGCGTTACGAAAAACTGCTCGCGTTTTGTCGCGACGCAGGACTCGATACCGAAGCGCGCTTTTTCAGCCGTTCGCTCGAAGTTTTGCGGAGTTGAACATTCCAGACGAATCAGGCTTGGGTTTTACCACGACTCCGCCACTTCGTATATTGCGCTTGTCGAGGCTTGATTTTCAGGCATTCGCGGCA
>CAYSYX010000033.1:0-37178 GCA_964435055.1 uncultured Polyangium sp.
CTTCGAAGTCGTACGGATTCACGAATGTACATGCGTGACGAATTCGTTCGGCATGATCGATGTTCATCGCCGGCTCGAAACGTCGAATATCACTTTCGAGGTCGAATGCGCCATCGTCGAAAACTCGCGTTTCCTTGCTGTCCGGATCAATGAGGTCGACGGTGAAACGTTGGGCCAAATCGTGGGTATGCGGCATGATGGTCACGACGTTCCCGCCAAACACCGTGCATTCGGCTTTGACCTCCTCCGTCGTATGCGGAGCGATCGAGAATTTTTCCACATTCACGACGAACGGAGCCACCTCTTGCTCGAGGTCCGCCCGAGGCATCGTGAAGAAATCGTAAACGACTTCAATGCGTCGAGCTTCCTGGTGGGTATTCAAGAAATGAATATCCGTGGATATCTCGCGGGTCGTATCCAGGACGTACCCCATGCCCGTGGCAAACGCGATTGTCTCTTTTCCTGCGATTTGCGTCGAATTCGCAAAAAGAACATCGGGAATTCCCGCCCCGATGTTCGCGACGGGATCCGAAGCTCCAGGATGACAATCAGGATAAGGGTTGGGACCGAGATCCTTCACGATGGGTTTGGCCACGACGTTGGAATGATGCAACCCCGACGTCGCATACAGACGTGCGGTATGGATGACGTCGTGCGTGAGGTCCGGAATAGGCCAGGACAAACAAAAATCGACCTCTTCCCCGGGTCCGATCATGCGCGGCGGCGCGACGATCCGAAATCCGCTCTTCGGCGGCGGCGGCAAATCAAGCTCGGTCAGGTCGTCGCCATACGCAACGACATTGTTTTCATCGAGCTGCGTCGAAGGTTCGTAGCGACGAACGGGATCGACGCACGTTCCGCGATACATGACGAGGCCGGTTTCACAGGTGGTTGGTGCGGAGGTGCAACCGGTGACGAGCAGAGCGGCCAAAAAACCCGGAGGTAGAAAATCGATCACGCGCATCGCGGATCATTTTCGCGCGTTTGACAGCGTTGTTCCAGGGCGATGGAGACGATTGAATCGTTTGTCCCCAATGAGAAAGAGTGGTGGGGGCGGATTGAGTCATGGACGACTCGATGCGCCGAAACTCCAGCGGGAATCTCAAAATCCCGCGGCGTTCATGAATGCATCGTTGACTTCGAGCGCTCGGGTGCGGCGAGCGGCGGGAGCGGCGGCGGGGGGAGCGGCGGCGGCGGCGCGATTGCCGCGTCGGGCGGAATCCACCTGTTTGGCCAGAGCGAGCACGCGTTCTTTTTCTTTGGCGTCGCGAACGTTCGCGGCGGCGCCGGCGAGTTTTTCTTGGGCCCGCGCGAGGGACTCATCGGCGGAATCAAATCGTCCGGCGCTGATGTCTTGCGCTGCGGCAATGGCGACTTCGGAAGCTTCGTGCACGGCGGCAATGGTCTTGGCCCGATCGTTTTGATGCTCGGCGACCACCGCCGGCTGATCGGTCACTTCGTAACGAGCGACGACTTCTTGGACCCGCGACAAACCCTGTTCGGCGCTGTCCCGGAAAAACAAGCGAACACTGGCCAGGGGTTGCGCACCGACGAGCGACGGTTGGTCAATCCGAACTTTTATCGCCAGCTCGCGATGCTGACCGCCGTGCATGGCGCCGAGCGGAATGCGAAATCCTCCCATGCCCGACGACATCCAGCGTGCGCCCGAGACGCCGGCCAACGAGACGCCGGGAGCGGGTACAATTTCGACAAACGCGTCGGTGGCGCGTGTGGATCCGAATAACCGAAGTTCTTCCGACAAAACCGCGGTCATCTCTTCGGGCGAAGCAATGTGGTACATCCGGCCGCTCGAACGTACGGCCAGGGCATTGAGTGTTCGTTCGTCGTAGTCGAGGCCCACGCCGATGGCCGAGACTTGAATGCCGTGATCGGCACCTTTTTCGGCAATGTCGCCGAGGATATCGGTGGACGTCGGACCGACGGTGGCGAGGCCGTCGGAGATGACGATGACGCGACGAACGGGATGGGTCACGGGGCTTGCGGCGACATGGAGTTCGCCCGTGCGCAGACCTTCGAAGAGGTTTGTCCCCCCGCCGGCGCTCAATAGAGCCACGGCGGAGCGCGCTTGCGGGCGGGTCACGGGCGTGAGCACGGACGAGACAAACTGCAACTGGGCGTCGTTGGAAAACGAATGGATCGACAGAATGTCGCCCTCGGGCAAACTGTCGACGAGGCGCATGGCGGCCGCACGGGCTTGTTCGATTTTGGGACCGGCCATCGATCCGGACGTATCGACGACGAGCGCGACGGAACTCTTTGTGTGCAAACCGGTTTGTCCCGAAGGTACGTCCACCCAAACCCCGAGCGTGGTTTCCTTTTGATTGCGGAGGATGAAATCGCTTACGGGAGCCGCTCCGATCCAAGGAGCGCCGGGGCGCGGACCGTCGTGCACATCGGTTGCGACTTCGACGGGTTTGGCGGCGACCGTCATGGGTACTTGGGTTTCAATCGCAAGCGCATTTTTGGATTCGGGCGTCGGAGTGACGGCGACGGGTTTGGATGATGCGCACCCGGCGACGAGGGCGGCGGCGACCAAGGTGATGGACTTCGGCGACATTGCGTGTGGCTCCCCGTGCATACGAAAAGGTGAATGAGGCGCTTTTACGTACGAACGTCGGCAAAGTTCTGCGGCCCCTGAAGATCGTCTCGCGGCGGCGGATTGGGGACTCGATAACGATGACGGCCGGCGTTGCGGCGGGGTGGATGGGGATGACTTTTACTTCCCAAACCAAAACCGAAAACGAACTATTGCCATGCGCGACGATGGACGCCTACGCTTCGACAGCTCGCGACGAGGTTGTCGCGGGCGCGGAGGATGAACGATGGCAACGGATTCGATTCGCGTTTCCGCGGTAATCGCTGCCAGCCCGGACCGTCTTTACAATGCGTGGATGTCCGGCGCCGATCACTCGGCAATGACCGAAGGCGCAGCATCGGTCGATCCGAATATCGGCGGTCGTTTTACCGCGTGGGATGGATACATCTCCGGTGAAACGCTGGAACTGGTCGAGAACAAAAAAGTGGTTCAATCCTGGCGAACGATGGAGTTTCCCGAAGGAAGTCCGCATTCGCGCCTCGAAGTCCTTTTCGAACCCGTGGAGGGGGGGACAAACGTAACGTTTGTCCACACGGAGATTCCCAAGGGTGACGGAAAGAAGTACCAAAAAGGTTGGCAAGAGTTTTACGTCGCGCCGATGACAAAATATTTCGGTGCCGTCAAGCCCGCCAAACAAAAATCTCCGCCGCGCAAAACAGCGGCCAAGACAAACGCATCGAAAAAAGCAGCTTCGGCAGTGTCGCCGGCTGCGAAAAAAACAGCCCCCGCAAAGAAAGCAGCTCCCGTGAAAACAACCGCAAAGAAAGCAGCCCCCGCAGCAAAGAAAGCAGCCCCCGCAAAGAAAGCCGCTCCGGCCAAAGCCGCAGCTCCGGCCAAAGCCGCCGCGCCCGCGAAGAAGGCCGCTCCGGCCAAGAAGGCTGCTCCGGCCAAGAAAGCCGCCCCGGCCAAGGCCGCCGCTCCGGCGCCCGCAGCCGCTCCGGCCAAGAAGGCCGCTCCGGCCAAAGCCGCAGCTCCGGCCAAGAAAGCCGCTCCGGCCAAGAAAGCCGCGCCCGCAAAGAAGGCCGCTCCCGCCGCGAAAGCCGCTCCGGCTGCCGCTCCGGCCGCTCCCGCCCCCGCAGCCGCTCCGCGCGGTCGCGCAAAAAAATCCTCTTGATGCTCCCCCACGCGATCGCGTAATGGCGCGCATCGCGTCCGCCTGAGCATTCGAAGTTTCGCGACTCCTCAGGCGCTCGACATCCCAATCCCCGCATCTACCCGGTAAAACACTTCGACGTCGAACGATTATCGTTCCGACAAACGTTCGCGCCCACGGCGCCTACGCAAGCAAAAAACAACGCCGAGCACAATCGGCACGCCAAACGTTTCCTTCGTTTGCGACGTAGCGGCACAATCGCAGCCGCGCGAATTCGGAACCTCGGTCCCCCCCGTTCCGGACGGCGCACCGCCGTTTCCCCCCATCCCCGAGGAAACACTCGAACTCGCTTCTGCAGATTCGACGGGAATCGTCAGATCGATTCGAGCGGCGAGCGATGGTTTTGCCGCAGGGTTTTTCTGGTAAAGCGCCAGCAATTCCTGGCCGCTCGAATCCGTTACATTCGCCAGAGCCAAGTGTTCGACGTACCCCCGCGTGACCGATTGGTAATACACACGCGCCGAAACAACGATCTGGCCCGATGCATTCGCCGGAATAGGCAGCTCGAACGAGACTTCGTCATCATGACGATAACCGGCGTTCGGACTGCCATAATCAATTTCCGCCGTGGGAAACGTTCCGACAGCCCCGACAAAACCTTTCGGTGGAATGCGCGTGTCCGAAAGAATCATGTCGTGCAAGGCCAAGTCTTCGGAAGGTTCGGCGGCGGATCCATTCCAATGCCCGTGTTGCGCGCGATAAACATGCGTCGATGCGGCATCGACGATTTCCCCCGTCGCCTCGTCGTATCCGCCCCGCAGAAATGTTTCCGCACCATTCGAGTCGACCAGCACGAGGGCGATCCATGCGCGACGACCTTCGGCATAACCGGTGGGGAATTTGTGGCCCGAAAGGTTCTCGACGCGAATCGTCACGTTCCGAGCATCTCCGGGTTTTACCAGGGAAGGCGCCGAGACGAATTCGATTTTCACCGCTTTCGACAAGAGCGTCTGCGTCTGTTCGATCGCCAAGGCAAACGCATCCGGAAACGCGGCGGCTCGATCCGGGTTTTGGTCCATGACGGCCAAAATGCCGAAAAGGTTCGCCCCGACGAACGCGTGATTCCGAGGTTCTTTGCGCAGAGGAGCTTGCGGCGACGTGGCCACGGGTAGGTCTTCGGACGGGCGCTGCGTATGGCAATCGATGCACGAAGCGCCACCGACGCCCGCGAAATCACTGTTCAGCCATTCCGCATAGGTCGTATCGAGCGGAAACTCGAGGCTTGTCGGTATACCGAGCGCATCACGCAACATCCGCGCGGGGTTTGTCACTTGATGGCATTGACCGCAGAAGTGCGACGTCGCCAAGGCGGCGTCGAATGTAGTGCCATGTACGGCGACGCTGCTGTCCGCATAAGGACCGCGCTTGGCGAGGTCGTTCGAATACAGCATTTGCGCATTGCCGACGTAATAGGGGGCATCGGCGGGCCCGGAGGAAACGGCCCGATGGCACGTATCGCAGCCGATACCTTGCATATCCAGCGAATCGAAAGCGCTCCCATCGGGCGGCGTCGTATGACCGCGAACGAACGCAATCGGCGAATGACAACGCAAGCAATAAGACCCGACGCCGGGGGTGTCTTGATTGGCAATGGCGAGTGCGGCGCGAAAAACGGGATCGCGGGCGGCGTTGGCCATCATGGTTCCGGCCCAGGAATCGTGCGGGAGATAGGATCGGTTCCCGGAAAAACCACCTCCATGACACAAGGCGCAGCCATCGGCGGCGTCGAATTGGCCGCCGAAATCCAGGTCTCCAGGCTTCGTCCCCGCCAAATCGTCGAATCCGGCCCAAACCGTCGACGTCGTCAATCCCAAAACCAACGGCGCGACGACAAACGGTTCGGCCCAGAAAAACCGGCGCACGAAAAACCTCCCGCTTTTTACGCTTCGGCGTGTTCGACTTTGGCCCACTCGAGGGTCATGTTCGAGCCGAATTCGATTTTGTCGACATCTTTGAGAATCAACGCTTCGATGGGTTTTCCCTCTTTGCGCACGCCGTTCGTGCTTCCCGTATCGATGACCCAAACATCGGCGCCGATGCGCACGAGCAAGAAATGCACTCGGGAGACGTTTTTATCGATTTCGCCCAGAGACAAACCACAACGTTCGTACCGGCCGATGAGCAATCCTTGACCCAATCGTTCGGCCGAAACGCTTCGTTTGGCTTTGGCGTGACGGGAGAGCAATTTAATGGTCGCCCAAGCCAATTCCGGTTCTTCGTCATCTCCGAGCAGCAGCGGCGGGGCGAGCGTCGTAACGCGCGAGTTTTCGTCGAAAGCTCGATACGCGGGCCCTTTTTTTCGAGGCGGCGGCAAGGCGTGAACGCCGGCGCGACGCTCTGCAGGCAATGGATCACGTCGGTCGACAAACGAGCGCGGGGGCATCGAATCCCACGCCACGGAAGCGCGCTTGGGCCATTCGACCCCCGGACCGCAGGGCAAACACCAGATCGCAAACGAATCAATGGCGAGATAGGTGGGACCGTCGGAAACGACCGCGCAATTCTTTTTTCCATCTTCGGTCGAAAACGGTTGACGCGTGTTCAGATCCCAAAGGTGAATCGTCGGAGCGCCATGTTCATCCGGTAAAACGATGGCCACGACATGGCGCAACGACACGCGCTCCGAAGGCAATCGAATGCGGCATTTCGTGTGCCGACCGATGGTCACGGTCGATTCGAGTTCGGCCAATTCCACGGCGATGACGCGCATGTCTTTGGTCACCGCGCCGACGACGAACGCCGGACCTCGAGCCGCTCGAGCCATGTCGGTCAAACGGTCGTAGAGCACGAGAAACGATTCACGCGGGCCCGCAGGCGCCGCCGGTTCCGTACTTTCGGTGAAAAAAAGCGTGTTTTCGTTCCGAAGCTGCGGTCCGAAAATACCTGTGGCTTCCGGATCTTCTTGGTCACGAGAACGCATCGCTCAACGTCCATTGGTGCACGGAAGGTAGCGGAGCGCAACCCTCACGAGCAGAAAGGGTGCGGCATCATCGAATGGAATCACGTTATACTCTGGCACGCATGGCCTCCGTGGGGTCGGAAGACGAGTTTGCAACCAACGTGCCGGAGGACTTGGAACCGACGGGCGACGGCTCGATCACGCCCGATCCGTTCTTGGCGAAGGTCGCACGTGTACCCGAACGCCACGATGCAGTCGCGCATGTTGCGCGTGTCGGCGACAGATTCGGACGCTTCGAAGTGCACGGAGAGCTTGGGCGCGGAGGCATGGGCATCGTGTATGCCGCGCGAGACACGACGCTCGGGCGCGAGGTGGCGCTGAAGGTGCTTCCGGCATCGGGCGATGTCGAACGAAGGCGCAGATTCATGCGTGAAGCGCGATCGGCTGCGGCGGTGACGCATCCGGGGATCGCCACGGTGTACGACGTCGGCGAGCAAGACGGCGCGGTGTTCATCGCGATGGAACGAGTACGCGGACAAACCCTGCGCGCGTGGCTCGAGAAAAACCGTCCCGTCCCGATCGTTGAAGCTCAAAGGATTGGTCTGGCGATCGCCAGGACGCTGGCCAAAGCGCACGAACAGGGCGTGGTGCATCGCGACTTGAAGCCCGAAAATGCGATGCTCACCGACGACGGCGACGTCAAATTGCTCGACTTCGGTTTGGCCAAGCTGGTGGGTCCAAGTTTGTCGGGGAACGGTTCCACCACGGATACTCAACAAGGGCGGATCATCGGAACCCCTTGCTACATGTCTCCCGAGCAAGCGCGCGGGTTGCCGATCGATACGCGAAGCGATGTGTTTTCGTTTGGCGTGATGTTCTACGAGCTGGTCACGGGCGAACGTCCGTTCATGGGCGCAACGTCGGTCGATTTGCTTGCGGCCATCACCCGAGACGAACCTCGCGCCCTGGAAGAAATCGTCCCGAGCATTTCGACCGACGTCGCCCGCGTCGTAACGCGTTGTTTGCGCAAAGTGCCGGCCGATCGTTATGCGGATGCCCGAGAGCTCGTCCGAGACCTCGATGTCGCCTGCGCGAATGCAATTTCCTCCGTTGGTCGAAAAGAAACGATTTCCGAGAAAAACGTGGCGCAGCCCAAAGCACCCGCACGTTTGTCGCACAAGTACCGCAATGTCGCGGCGGGAGGCTTGATCGCTTTGGGCCTCGGGACCGCTTGGTGGCAAACGTCGACGCGGGTGACTTCGTCGGCCGATACAATGGTTTTACCCGTACCAACAGCCAACGAAGCGGAAGCTCGCACGACGATGGTTCGAGGGCTCGGGGAATTTCGTCGCGGAGCGCCCTACATTCAATTGCTGCTGCGCGCGGTGGATTTGGACCCGACGCTCGCGGGGGCGCATGTACGCATCGCCGCGGGGAGCTTGTTTCACCTCAATGCCGAACGTTCGCGGGCGCATTATCACAAAGCGATCGAGTTTTCGGCCAAATTGGATGAAAAGGACCGCATTTTGCTCGAAGCGATCGAGCCGCTCATTTTGCGCCAGCCGGCGGATTGGGCGGAATCGATACGCCGATTTTCCAAGGCCGTCGAGAAATTCCCGAATGACGCTCATTTTCGGGTTTACCTGGCCGTAGCGACCGCGAACTTCGATGATTTTGAAAAAGCCAATACACATTTGAAGCAAGCGATTCAATTGGATCCGGGATTTGCTTACGCTCGCACGCTGCTCGCGATGAATACCGCGTACGAAGGGCGATTCGAAGATGCGGAGACGGCGGCCGAAGAATGTTTGACCGTCGTGCCGGATTCGGTTCTTTGTATGGAGCTGATTTCGAGGTTGCGGCTTCGTGAAGGAAAATGCGAGGCGATGGCGAACGTGGCGCGGCGAATGATCGCCGCCAGCACGTCGCGAAGCTTGGGCGAGTTGGTCTTGGCGGAATCATTGGCCGCTCGGGGGCAACCATTGGCCACGGTGGAGCAAGCCATTGATCAAGCGGAGAAGAGCCGAATCGAAGCGGCCGGCGCGGTGACGGATTCCATCAAGAAGCAATTCGCGGAGCTGCGTTGGGGCGCGCGAATGTTGGCCGGGGATTTTGAGACCGCGGAAGCTCGAGCGCGAGATTTGGAACGATTCACGCAAATGAGCCACATGCAGGACGAACGCGGCGCTGCGGCGAAAATGCTCGCTCAAGTTTTGCTGGAAATGGGGCGTAAACGTGAAGCCGGCGAGGTCGTGACGAATTTTCTGGATCGTCGCGATGCGTGGGAGCCGCATCCGAGCGCCGAAGACATCGCGATGGCCAAGGACGCGACGCCATTTCTGCTTTTTGCGGCGGCCGAAGGCGAGAGTTTGTCCGCGGACGATCGAAAAACACGCCGAGAAACGTGGCTTCGTGATTGGCAAATACGAGCGACTCCGATTGCGCGGAGCTATTTGTGGATGCATGCGTATGCATCGACGGCGTTTTCCGCGGAAGAGTCGAAAGAGGCGCTGGACATGTCGGGCAAATTCGGACCGATTCCGCCGTTTCGACCGGAGACCATGGCCGACGCTTATGTGGGGCGCGTGAACTTATTGGCAGGACGAACGGACGAGGCCATGGATTGGCTGGGAAATGCGACGCGCAGTTGTGGGACGTTGCAATTTCCGTTCGAACAAACGCGAGCATTTTTGTGGCTCGGACAAGCCAAAGAATCACGCGGCGACAAACAGGGCGCTTGTGGAGCATATCAAGTGGTCCTCGATCGCTGGGGCCATGCCAAACCCAAAAGCGTCAGCGCCGATGAAGCTCGGGCACGCGTTTCCGCGCTCGGGTGTCGCCCGACGTAACGAAAATCGTCAATCGTCGCGACGGGGTTTTCGGATACGTACGGGCGGCAATGGGCCCATGTTGGCGGCGAGGGTATCGGACGCTTCACGCTGATAGGCGCCGATGGTTGCTCGAACGACGGGCGGCAGAAAAACGTTTTCGAGGTCTACGGAGGCGAGGGACGCGGCGACGGTCGCGATGCGATCGACGAGGGGTGCGCGTTGGTCGACGATGATGACGCGTTTGCCCCGAACGACGCACAAGCCTCCGCGCCACTTGCGCGCGTCGGACAGGTTCGGATCGAAAGACTCGGCGCGCACCGTGATGTCGGCTTTGTTTGCTGCGCGTACGAGCTCGTCGAAGAGCCGTCCGAGGTCCATCTGTCGAGGGTACGCGCTTCGTGGACGAGTGGCGCGCGATTCGTTGCTTTTTGATAGGATGCACCACGGGTCTCCATCGGTCGGTCGAGGGACGGACCCGCGGTGGAGACTCGTCGTGCGTTCATCTTATCGTTGGGGGCTGGTTCTGACTGCGCTCGCGGCACCGGCCGCCTGGCTCGCGCCGGGGTGTGGATCCCGCACGGATATCGGGGATTACGAGGACTATGAGGGCGAGGAGGAAAACGACGCCTCCGCGCCGGATGCGATCGCGCCCGACAGTGGACCGGACGGACAAACCGACGCGATGCCGGACGTGCTCGAAGATGTCGCCATGGATGTCCTCGAAGACGTGGCGATGGACGTTGTCGAAGATTCGCCGCCGGACGTTGTTCAGGACGCACCTGAAGACGTGATCATGGATGCGCCGATGGATTCGCCGATGGATGCACCGGAGGATTCGCCGATGGACGCGCCGATGGACTCGCCCATGGACGCTCCGGAAGACGCGCCGATGGATTCACCCATGGACGCTCCGATGGATGCGCCGATGGATGCGCCGATGGATGCGCCGATGGACTCGCCCATGGATGCGCCGACCGATGGTCCGTGTGGAGATTTTGACGGTGACGGGTACACGTCGTGCGATGGCGACTGCAACGAGAACAATCCGTTGATCAACGCCGGTGCGTATGACTTTCCAAACGGTACGGACGATGATTGCGACGGGGTGATCGACAATCCGTTTGTCTCGTGCGGTGGCGGATTGCAGTACACGTCGCAGGATCCGGTCGACTACGCGAAAGCGATCGACTTGTGTCAGCAGACGACGCTGAATGCGATGGGGGCGAACAAGCGCTGGGGGTTGATCTCGGCGGAGTTCCGTTTGGCGGATGGAACGGGAACGCCGAGCCCGCAATCGCACGCGATCATCACGTCGATGGGCGCGGTGCTCGGCCCGCGTTCGAATGGAAACTTCATCCTGTTGTCGACGGGTTTGGCGGGAACGCCCGGGCAACCTTACTACCAATTCGGCACGCCTCAGGGGGGAACGGACTTCGGTACTTCGTCGGCATTGCCGGCGGGTTGGGGACCGACGAACAAGGCGGGATGTCCGCTGCCGTTTGTCGCGACGGCATTCAACCCGGTGAACTTGAAGATCCAGGTGCGTACCCCGACAAACGCGGGACGATTTGCCTTCGATCACGGGTTTTGGTCGTCCGAGTATCCCGAGTACGCGTGTTCTCCGTTCAACGATTTGTGGGTGGTTTTGTTGAAGTCGGCGGCTTCGGGCATCGCGAACAATCGCAACGTCGTGTTCGACAATCAGGGAACGCCGGGCTCGGTCAACGTGAACTACTTCGACAGGTGTGTGGCGGGACCAACGGGTTGTCAGGGCACACCGGGGTTCAACTTCTGTTCCGGCGGCAAGAGCGAGCTTGCGGGCACGGGTTACGACGACGTCGATTCACCGTGCAACGGCGTTGCGAGTTCGATCGGCGGCAGCACGGGATGGCTCACGACGGAAGCGCCGGTTCTTCCGGGCGAAGTGATCACGGTCGAGTTTGTCGTTTGGGACTCGTCGGACGGCATCTTCGATTCCGCGTCGATGATCGACTACTTCCGCTGGATACAAGCGAGCATCGGAACGCCGAAGACGTACCGCCCGTGACGGGGTTTGGGGTGAAGAACGCTGCCGACGCTCCGAGGCACCGCGTCTCGATGCGCCGCGTCGTGGGTTTTTCGCGGAGCTTTGCGGCCTACGCGAGATGTTGATCGGCGGCGGTTTCCACGCGCTCCGTGCTTCTTCGATTTCTTCTGCGACCTTGGGTTGACGGCGCAAACGTGTCGTGTTAGTGGGACGGTCCGTAGCGTTGACGGTCGAGTGGGAGCGAATGTGCGTTTCCCGGCCGTATGGGGTGGCAGACCCAACGCGTGACGTCGATAAGCACGAACGGCACGTGCGACGCGCACCAGCGAAGAGCGCCCAAACAAGTTGGGGTGTTCGAAGGGCGAGATAGAAATGACGTTTACTGATGCAGCGGCCGAGGTGCTACGCCTTATCGGCAGGCCGCTTCACTACAAAGAGATCACGGACATCGCGATCGAGAAAAACCTGCTCAGCCACGTCGGCAAGAGCCCCGAAGTGACGATGGGCGCGCGGCTCGCCGCGATGCTCAAGAAAGACTCGGGAGATACGCCGCTCATCCGCGTCAAGCCGGGTGTGTTCGCGCTCCGTGAATGGGACGAAAAGACCCTGCGTGGCGGTGATGGCAAGAAAGGTCGCGGCCGAGGACGCAATGACGCGCATGCGCGTCGTCATGAAGCCGAAGTCGAAGAAGAGGCGCAGAACAACGCCGAAGAAGGGCACGACGACGAGCACGTCGAGCTTGACCACGAGCAACAACCCGAACAGCACTCCGTCCAGGTGGCTGAGCGCGAGGCTCCCCGTGCGCAGGCGATGGCTGCGGCAGCAGCGGCAGTGCCCGCGACAGTGGCCGCTGAAGAAGCCGACGACGATGACGACGAGGTGCTGATCCCGGTCGCCGCAACCCCGGCTGCTCCCGCACCGATCGCCGCCGTCGCGGCGCCTGCCGTGCAAGTTCCCGCGGCCCGTCCGTCGGCGCCCGTGCACATCGACGACGACGAGGATGCCGAGCCGCCTGCACCGGACGAGGTGATGCGTGCCGAAGCCGTGGCCGGCGCTGCGGAAATGTTCGACGAAGAAGAAGACGACGACCAACCGATCCTCGGTGGCGGAGACGAACGTCCCGGCGCGGGTCAAGCGGATGGCGGCGAAGGCCGTCGTCGCCGCCGTCGTCGCCGTCGTGGTCGCAGCACCAATGGCGAGCAGCAACCGGGCATCACGTCGAGCAGCGGAACGTTGCCGTCGTACATCGCCACGCCTGCTTTTGACAACCGCGGCCGAGATCGTGACTTCGGACGGGATCGCGATCGCGACTTCACTCGCGATTCACGCGACAACCGCGATGCCCGCGACACGCGTGATGCTCGTGATTCCCGCGACGGACGTGAAGCGCGCGATTCGCGTGACGGACGTGATGCGCGCGAGGGAATGGCCACCGAAGCGGTCTACCGTGGACCGCAAGTCATCGAAGTTGGTCAAACCGAATCGCACGTGGCGCTCGATGACCTCACGGGTCGTGAATTGGCGGATGCCGTCGTCGCGATCTTGTCGACGTTCGATCGCAACGCCGGCGCTGTTTCGTTGCGACAAATCACCGAGACCGCGCAACGTCGCGGCCGGCTCGCAGGCGATGCGCAGCTTGTGCAGTCGCAAGTTGCCGCCGCCGTTCGCGCCGACAACGCTCGCCGCATCGCCGCCGGTCAACGACCTCGATTCCGCTTTGCAGGCGGTCGCGTGGCGCTCACGGATTGGCTCCTCTCGAGCGATCTCGCGCGTCTCGAGCAAGAGGCGCTCACCGCGGTCGAACGTTACCGCGACGCCGCTCGTCGGGCGTTTGCTCGCAAGCTCGCCGAGCTCCCTGGACATGCGTTCATCGAGCTCTGCGTCCTCGCGCTCGAGCGTATGGGCGTGAGCCAGTTGCGCGCGATTCGTCGCGCCGGTGCTCCGGGCTCCGAGGCGCACTTTGCAGGTGTGCTGAAGACGTCGGGCGACGAAATTCGTTTGGCGGTGATCATTCGTCGCGACGGCCGCGAAATCGGCCGCGAACGCGTGACGGAACTGCGCGGCTCGTTGCACCACTACAACCAAGCAACGGTGGGTTGGATCTTCACGAGCGGCCAGATTCTCTCCGGCGCGCGTGACGAAGCCGGCGTGACGGGAACCGCTCCCATCGCGCTCTACGATGGCTTCGGTGTCGCTCGCTTGTGCGAAGACAACGACGTCGCCGTCATCCGCGCCCGCATGCCGATCGCGATCCCCGACATCGACCTGCTCGAAGCCCTCCGCGCCTCCTGAAGCCCGGACAAACCTCGGCCGCCCCTGCGAGTTTTCCCAATCTCGTAGGGGCTGCTATCCCACGGCATCGAGTTGACTCGTCCCGCGATACCTGCAACGGTCCACGCAGCATGCGTGCCGCCACCATCTTCGCTCGGGTTTGTCTTACCGCATCCGCCATGTTGTTGACCGCGTGCGGCAAACCCCCGCCCGCATCGGTTTTTCCCTCCGCAGATGACGCGCTCGAGCGCATGAAAGCGACCTACGCCTGCGTCAACGGCGTGCAAGGAACGGCCAAGATCGATCGGTTTGCCCCCGAAGGTCGCGTGCGCGGCGAAGTTCTTCTTTTTGCCGTAAATCCCGATCGGGTGCGTTTCGATGTGATCAGCCCGTTTGGCGCGCTCATCTACACGCTGACCGCCGACGGCCAACGTTTTCAAATGCTCGATACGAAGGAAAAACAGTTCCTTTACGGCCCGGCAACGCCCTGCAACCTCGCGCGTATGACCCGCGTGCCGATCCCCGGTCATGCCCTCGTCTCGATCCTCCGCGGCGAAGCGCCGCTACTCGTTCATCAGCCCAATCAGTCCACGATCAAGTGGGATCCCAAAGAGGGCCACTACCGCATCCTCGTGCCGAGCACGGTCGACGCGAAACAAGAAATTCACCTGTCCATTCGTCCGGATGATTGGGACAAACCTTGGTCGGACCAGCGCGTGCGCGTGAAGTACGTGCTCGTGTCCCAACGCGGCGGCGATCTCTACACCGCGGAACTAAGCAACCACGCCGCGGCGACGACGGCTCCACCGCGGGCTGATCCGGACGGGATCGACGACCCCATTCCGCCCAGTGGCGGCGCGTGTGATGCCGAGCTTCCACGTTCGATCCGCATGCGTGTTCCGCACACGGAAGAAGACGTGATTTTTCAGTACAAAGACGCGCATTGGAATCCGCCGATCATGCCCGGTTCGTTCGAGCAACCGACGCCCGGCGGTGTGCGCTCGTATTACGTCACGTGTGACGCGCAGTAGCTTCAAGGCCCAAACGCAGCCCGGACCTGGCCGGGGATGTCCGTGATGATCCCGTCGACGCCCATCGAGGCCAGATCGAGCGCTTCACGCACATCGTTCACCGTCCAAACGTTCAGCAAGAGCCCCTGACGTTGCAAACGTCGAATCGTCGCGTCCCGCGTCAACGTTCGTTCGATGTGCAGTCCGTCGCGCCAAACTCGACCCGTACCGAGGGCAAACGTCGACCACCGCGATCGATGCACGAGCAGCGCGCGTGGGATCCGTGGCACGAGCGTCGCAAAGGTCGCGAGGATCAGCGGATCGAAGCTTGAAACGATGATCGGAAGATACGGATCGATCGCCAAGAGTTGTCGTGCCGTCACCTGAGCCAACGCCATTCGTTGGGGCACGCCGTGCTTCATCTCCACGTTGACGCGCAAGTTGTACGTTCGCGCCAAACCCAGGACTTCACTGAGCCGCGGAGCGCGCTCCCCTTCCCCGACATCGATGCGACGAATTTCTTCGTACCTGAGTTCGGCGACCGCGCGATGGTCACGCCCGTGCGTCACCCGTTCGAAGGTCGCATCGTGGACGACGACGAGTTCACCATCGGCACTGAGACGCACGTCGAGCTCGATTCCATCGGCGCCATCACGCGCAGCTTTTTCAAACGCGGCCAGGGTATTTTCAGGCGTTCCCGAGCTTCCTCGATGCCCGTACACCCACGGTCGGCTTCCGGGGCGCCGACGAAAGACGTCGATCCCGAGGCCGACGCCTCTCACGAATCCAGCTCCCTCGCGATCGTCGCGGCGACTTCACGCGCTCGGGCGATTTCGGAAACGGGAAACGTTGCAGCTCCAACGACCGGATGACCACCGCCTTCATATCGTCGGCAGATCGAAGCGATGTCGTGCCGTCGAGCCACACCGGACCATGGGTTGTATCCGACGGAGACTTTGCAGTGATTCTTTGACCTCAAAACAGTTACCGAATACACGCACTTCGGAAACAGCGCGTACGCGATGAACTTCAAGCTCGCGTCCATCACGGCATCGGCGAGATCCACGAGCACGACGGTGCCCATGACGACGCCGGCTTGTTGCACGCGAGCGGCAAACGCATCTTGCGCGACGGAGATCGGCCGAAAGAGTTGGGCGACTTTGGCATCGCGCGCGACCTCTTCCACAGGCTGTTTCAAGAGCTTCGGGACGATGTTGAAGAGAAATCCGCCGTCGCCGTGATGCTCGACGACCGCGGCGAGTTGCAGCACGGGCTCGCTGCGATCCACGGCTTGTTCCGCAGAGGAAAACCTTGCCGAGTCAATGACGTCGGCCCACTTGATGAGCGGAGCGAGGTTCTCGCAGCTCACGTTGAAGTGTTTCGCGGCGATGTCCGCGATGAGCTTGGTGCAGGACGTGTAAGTCGGTTCGTAAAAGACCCGCGTGGGACCATCGAGCGTGTGCAGTTCCAGCGCCGCGTTTTGTTCCTCGACAGACCCGAAGCCCGTGACGTGATGGTCGAAGAACCACGTGAGTTTCGAACTCTTGGTGTACCGAAAATCCAGGATCGCGTTCTCGTCGCCGTCGAGCCACGCTTCGGGAATCATCGACATCCCCGGGCCATAACCGCACGATCGGTAACGAAATGATCGTTGTGTCGTGGGCTCGATGCTGTGGATGAGGTGATTGAAAACCGCAGCACTGGCCATGCCGTCGAAGCAGTGTCCGTGCGTCGCGATGACGACGTTTTTCGGCTTTTGCACGCGCAAAGCGGTAGCACGTCGAAGCGACCGAGGCATTTTCTTGGATCATCTGGAGGCTTCGCCGTGCCCGTCGAACGTCGCTCCCCAGCGCAAGTCCACTGAATTGCTGGCGAAACGATGCGCTCGGGCTACGCGAATCGTTGCAGAGCCCGCACGTGAACCGGGCCGAGACCGCAACATGCTCCGACAAACGTTGCACCAAGACGAACCCATTCCTCCGCAAGACGCGCGTAGCGTTCCGGCCCTCGAGGATCGTTTGTCCAACCGAAACCATCCTCGACACGTCCCGCGTTGGCGTACACGCCGAACGCAATGCCCACGCGCGCAAGTCGTTCGACGTACGGAAGCGTCTTCGTGGCCCGTGTGCAGTTGATCATGACGACGCTCGCCCCGCGATCCGCGGCTTCACGCGCGCCCGTTTCGACCTCGTCCGGCGTGAGAAGCTCAGCCTCGGGCCCCGCGGTGAACGCGACCCACGTGGGCAAACCGGTCGCGACCGCTTCTTCCGTAGCAATGAGCGCTTCACCGACGTGCGGAAACGTCTCGCACAGGATCACATCGACACCGGCATCGGCGAGAACACGACAAACTTCGCGATGTTCTTCGCGAGGATCCGGCGGCGAAAGATCCGGCCGATAACAATCTTCGAGCGGCGCGATACAGCCGGCCAGACGATGTCCCTGCGGCACGGACAAACGGGCGATCTCGACGGCTTTCCGCGCCAGTTTTTCCCAATGCTCGCCCGCGCTGCGCCGCTTCGTGCGAAAGGTATTCGTCGTGTGCACCGTGGCGCCCGCTTCGGCATACTCACGATGAATCGCAGCGATGACTTCGGGAGCAACTTCAATGGCTCGAGCACTCCACAACGGCTCGGCAATCGACACGCCTCGGGCGATCAATTCGGTTCCCATGGGGCCATTGAGGATCGTCACCATCGCTTGTCTCCCACCGGTAGGATGCGTCGAGCATCACTCGCGTGAAAGCAGAGGCCAAGACAGATGAGTTCGTCCCCGCCCTCGACGATTCCGCGTCACGCAACCCATCGGTATCACACCGCGATGTTGGCCATTGGCGGCGCGCTCATGCTCATCGGTGGGTTTGGCGCATTCGGTGCTCTCGAGGCGGAGTTTGCGCTTTCGTACGTGGCGCCTGCGGTCCTGTTGGGTGTCGGCGCGACGTTGGCCGTGCTCGGCTTCGTCGGTCGAAGTGCGGGCGCCGGTGTTCAACTGGTGAACACATCGTTCGATCTCATCGCCCGAGGACATTTTGCCGAAGCGGAAAAACTCCTCGAGCAAGCAGACAAGACAAACCGTTCACCCCTTGTGCAATGTGTGTCGGCGCTGCAACGAGCGCTCATCGCGATGCGCCGCGGTGATGCGCAAACGGGACTCGTTCATGTCGATCGAGCGCTCGCGGTAAAACCGGGACTTTGGTATCGCCAAGCCGTTCAACTGCAAAAGGTCAACGGCTTGGGAATTCGAGCCTTCTTGCGATCCGTCGCCGGCGATCGCGAAGGCACGCGCAAGGATGCGCAGGAGCTGCGCGCAAGCCCGCTGGTGCTTCCACAAGCGCTCGCCCGAGGTGCGCTGGCCGAAGCGATCTGCCTCGAAAAAGAAGGCGATCGCGATGTGCTTCGTGCCCACCTCGCCGAACATCACGATCTGCTTTTCGATGTGACCGATCGTCGTGAACGAGCGATCGTCCGCGCGTTTCAACGCATGCTCGAATCCACGGCGACGAGCGTGTACCGCAAGCCCGCGAAGCTCGACATGCACGGCGACGAACCCCCGCTCGTCGATTGGGTCGCGCAGCTGGTTCCTTCGGCAGCACCGTTTGTCGAAACCAAAAAACCGACGAACGTGTCCAACGACTTGCCCGCCGCCGTCGCCTCCGATGAAGCCAAGAAGGCCCTGACAAACTCCCGAAAAGAAGCGGCCAAACAGGTCAAACCGCCCGCAACCAAACGCGGTCGGCTGCTGCTCGCCTGGGCGCTTTGTCTCGCAGCATTCGCCGGACTTTGGACGTTTGTCTTTCCCGAACCCGGATCTGTGCCCGCAGGTGACCATGGAGACTCGCACTGGGATTGGCCCGACCTGATTCCCTTGATCGGCGCCATGTACGGCCTCGTGCTTGCTGCCGCCGTTGGACGTCGCTTGTGGCAAGCGCGCAAAGCCCGCAAAGAGGCCGAAGTCCTGTTCGGTGCGATGAACCTCTCCGCCCAGGGAAAACTCGATGCGGCGAAAGAAACGTTGTCGCAACTTGCCGCCAGTCGCTTCGCCATCATCCAAGCCCAGGCCCACTTGGCTCTCGCCTATATCGCGGAACGCCGAGCGGATTTGAAGACGGCGCTCGAACATTGCGACAAGGGCATCGCCTGTTTGTCTCGGTACGTGCTGCGTATCTCGGCGTCGGACATCCTGCTGCCGGACTTGATGTCGCAACGCGCGTTCGTCTTGGCCGCCATGGGCCGTCATGACGAAGCGGATGCGGAACTTGCCGAGCTTGCGCCCGTGTATCCGTACCGCAGTCGCGCGCTCTTGCGCGTGCGTCTCGTGTCGCTCGCGCGACGCGGGGATCTCGAGGCGGCGGCGAAGCTGGCGACGGAGACAAACCTTGATTTGCCGCTGACGGCGCGGGACGAAATGCTGGCCAATGTCGCGTGTGCCGTGGCCAAACCGGAGACGCTGAGCGCCGGTGAATTGCCGCGTATTCGTCGCGAATTGCAGATGGTCGCGTCGTTGCGTCCGTGGTTGTCAGCCGTTGCCCCGAAAGCTCTGACGGAGCTCGAACGTTTGTCGGAGGAGGCGCCGACGGGGCGCGACGAAACTTCCGTGGATCATGCGGCGGAGCTGGAGGCGCGAGCCGAAGCGGAAGCAGCTCGGGACGAGGCTGCGCTTCGGCTGGATGCGCGGACGATCTAAATTGGTTGGAGCAGCAACTACTTGGCGGGCTTGGCCGCGATCGTGTCGTTGTAGGTGAACTTCTTGCCTTTGATTTGAACGATCACGATGGGTTTGTCGGCGTTGCGTTGTTCGTTGATCGTGATCGCGCCGGTGGCTCCTTGGAAGCCTTTGGTCTCGGCGATCGCGTCCCGGATCGCTTCGGGCGAGTCGTTCTTCGCGCGACCGATGGCATCGGCCAAGAGCAGGGCCGCATCGTAACCTTGCGCCGCGAGCGACGACGGTTCGTGCTTGAAGCGAGCGCTGTACTTCTTGACGAACTCTTTCGAATTCTCCGACGGCATATCCGGCGAGTAATGATTGGTGAAGTACGCGCCTTCCATTTCTTCGCCGGCCCCTTCGACGAGCGATTCGTCGTGCCAACCATCACCGCCGATGAACATTGAACCGGACAAACCGGTCGCTTTGGCCTGGCGGGCGACGGGGACCATCGCGTTGTAATAAATCGGCGCATAGATCATCTCGGGCTGCGCCTCTTTGATCTCGTTCAGGTACGTCGTGAAGTTTGTCTCGTTCTTCAAGAAACTCTTCTCGATCACGACCTCGAGGCCGAGCTTTTTGGCTTCGGTCCGGAATTCATTGGCCAAACCCGACGAATAGAGGTCGTCGGATGCGTACAGAATGGCGACCTTCTTTTTGGTGAGCTTTTCCGCGACAAACCGCGCTCCCATTTGCCCTTGCACGTCGTCGGTGAAACAAACGCGGAAGACGAACGGGCCGACTTGCGTGACATCCGGGTTTGTCGACGACGGCGTGATCATCGGAATCTTCTTCTTGTTCGCGACGATGCCTCCGGCCTTCGAGCGCGACGAAGCGACTTCACCGAGGAGCGCGACGACTTTGTCCCGATCGATCAGCTGCAAGACCTTGTTCGACGCTTCTTGAGGGTTTGACTTGTCGTCTTCGAAGATCATCTTGATCTTCTTGCCCTTGACGCCCCCCTTGGCGTTGACCTCTTCGACGGCGAGTTCGATGCCTTCTTTGGTCGAAGTCCCGAAGCCCGTCTCCGCACCGGACAAACTCAAGTACGCGCCGACTTTCCATTCGTTCGACGCTGCGTTTGCATCGCCGGTCACCTCGGGCTTCTTGCCGCATCCCAAGCCCACGACACCGAGCGCGCCAAGCGCCAAGGCCGTCACGATCCAATGCCGTCGTCCGAGCATCTTCACCCTTCCCTCCAGTCGTCCCCGATATGATGAAAAACCAACCGACCGTCGATGGGGAAAAACCCCGCGCGGAAGTCATCATGTACACGGATGTGTGCATTACGTCAGCCCAAATCCGCAGCGATCGTGGGGCCAGGGCCCTTCACTCTTCTTCCGGCAGCCGATAGATCGCGGCGATTACGGCGAGCGCGACCAGGACCAATGCGGAGATACCGAGCACGGCTGCTCCGGGCAAAATGCCCACGCCGGCGGATTCGACCATACCGGCATGTCCCTGGGACAATTTCACGAACCAGCCCAAGTACACGGCCGAAAGAATCCACAAATGGTTCCGCCGCAATCGAACCGACGCAGCTTGTAATCGATTGATGGGCGTCCGCGGCGTTTCGAGGCTGCTCCAGAGTTTTTCTTCCCAACCTTCACGCGGCTGTTTTCCCATCACCACCGCGTAAAACCCGACTTCGAGCAATCGGACGCGCATCCGTACGAGCTCATAAAAACGAAATCGACGGACTTCCATCCACAGAAAAATCAAATCGAGGAATACCGCCAGCAAAAACACGAAATGAGGCGCGCGTTCTTGCCCGAGCGCGAACGTCGTCACCGCAGCGCTCGTCCCCACCGCCCAATTCGTCGTCGTATCGAGCCGAGTACGATAAACGGTCATTCGCCCCAATTCGCCGCGATACAGGTGAATCAGCGCCGTCGGAATGTCTTTGGCGGTCACGTCCATGACGCCGAGCGTGCGACAAAATCGCTGGAACACCAACTTTGTTGATGAAAGCGTGATCACCGCTCGCGACCAACCTCGTCCCGTGCTACTCGTTGCTCAACATCAAACGCAGGTTCGAGCGCATGCATTTTTCCCGCTTTTGTTTGGCCAATTTAACGACCGAGACGCTTCGCCCACGCTTGGCCAAACCTTCGCCCCTCGTCGTTCTCGTTCCGGTCGGCTCGGTCGAACCTCACGGGCCGCATTTGCCGCTGCGCACGGATACGATCATCGGGGAATCCGCAGCGTATCGCGCCGCGGAAAAACTGGAAACCAAAGGCGTCGATGTTTTGGTTGGTCCGAGCATTCCTTATGGGGTGACTCGATTTGCGGAAGGGTTTGCCGGAGCCGTGAGCGTGACGGAATCGGCGCTCGCGGCGTTTTTGCGGGCGGTCGTGATGGGTTATGTCGAAGCCGGTTTCGCCCATGTTTGTCTGATCAACAATCACCTCGAACCGGCGCACGACGCGGCCGTGCGCAAATCCATCGAAGACGTCCCGCCGGGTTTGGCGTCGGTCGCTTCTCCGCTCACGCGCCGTCATGCGCGCACGTTGTCGCCCGAATTCAAAAGCGGCGCGTGCCACGCGGGACGTTATGAAACTTCGCTGGTTCTCGCGGCGGATCCCCACGTCGTGGACATGGATCGAGCCGCCGGATTGGCAAAGCTCGACTGGAGTTTGTCCACGGGCATTCGAGAAGGTAAAACGAATTTTCTGGCCATCGGAATGACTGAGGCTTACACGGGAGCGCCCGCCGAAGCTTCGGCTGAAGAAGGTCGCGATCTGACGGACAAACTGGCGGACATGATCGTGATCGAAGTCGAAGAGGGGCTTGGGGCTCGGCAATAGTTTCGCAAGAAAAACACGCATCGTGATCAGTCGATGGTTCATCGCAAGGTGGATCATCGTGGATGGCTTGGGGTGACTCGAAGCCCCAATCGCAACGACAGGGGGAACCATGGACACGGCCAATTGCCGCGATGAAGATCGTTATTTTCAAACGCTCGTCAAAATGATGCAAAGTCAAGCGTACCGCGAAATGGCGGCGGCGCAGCTTTTTGGTTATGGTTTGTCGCTCGTCCCGGATCTGCGGCTCTTGGAACATTTCGTCTATCAAATCCGCGAAGAAACCGAGCATTACAAGGACGTTGCCCGCATGTACCTGGACTTCACGGGCGAAAGCATCGAGCCGTCCGTGCATGACCGCTTGGCAAGTCGACCCATTCCGTTCGCGCAGAGCTTTTACGAATTGGCCATGGCTCAATTCCTCTATGATCGCGGCGGATATTGGCAACTCGCCGAATACTCCGAATCGAGTTATCTGCCGTATCGACGCCTGGTGCAAAAGGTCATCCGTGAAGAACGCGGCCACCAACAATTGGGCGAACAAATCGTCGTCGAATTGACACTCACCGGTAATTACGAAAATGAAAAACAAGACGCCTTCGAGCGTTGGCTGAAACAAGGTTTGCTGTCGTTTGGCAGACCAAACACCGAAGGCGCCAAATTCGCCATTCGCGCCGGGCTGCGAAAACGTGATCCGTCCGAAGTCATGCTCGATTACTTGAACGACATCAAATCGACGGTGACGGCGTGCGGACTGGTCATCCCGCCGCTCGCGTCGCTGGGAATCGACG
Source organism: uncultured Polyangium sp. (assembly GCA_964435055.1). Taxonomy (GTDB): domain Bacteria; phylum Myxococcota_A; class Polyangia; order Polyangiales; family Polyangiaceae; genus Polyangium. The sequence goes on from CAYSYX010000033.1 coordinate 23,104, forward strand.
CATCCGACAACGTGAATCCAATGGTCAACGGCGCCAAATCCAAAAAAACGGACCTCGTTGAGGCCATCGGGTTTTACCATGTGTAATCGCGCCGCTTGAACGGCTCGCACTTGACAAAACGCCGCCCTTCGGGTCTGCTCGGGCTCGATTCGAGACGTTTGTCATGACCAAAGCGCATCAAAGTGTCTTCACGTTCGAACTGGGAACGCCGGAAGGTGTCCTGCGCACGAGTTTGCGAATTCCAAGCGCCCCCATGCGTTTGTCCGACCTTGCCCGGAGTGTCTTGCGACTCGACGACGAGCTCGTCGCGGTGGGCGTAAAGAAGCATTTGCCCGTTGCCGGACCGCCCTCGTGCAAAAAAGGCTGCACATCATGTTGTGATCAGCTGGTGCCCGTGTCGATCCCGGAAGCGTTCATGATTCACGACCTGGTTTCGACGTTATCGGAGTCACGGCAAGAAGAAGTGCTCACGCGGATCGTCGACGGCGAAGCGGTGCTCGAAGAATTGGGCATTGATGCGTTGAGTTTGACCGACTTACAAGAGCAATCCGTGCGGCAATTGCTCGTGCAGTATCATCGCAGCGGCGTGCGTTGCGCCTTTTTGGAAAACGAAAGCTGTTCGATTTATTCGTCTCGTCCCGCGTCCTGCCGGGAATACTTGGTTTCATCGCCGCCCGATAATTGCAAAAAAATCGGGGAGGCCGTCGTGACGCGTATCCCCATATCGATCCGCATGGCGCATGCGCTCGCGGGCGTAGCCGCGCGGGTTTTGCAAAACGAACCGATGCTGGTGCCGCTCGCATTCGCCATCAATTGGGCCGAAGCGAATGAAGAAATAGGACAACGAACATTCGACGGGCATACGCTCGTGAATATGTTGCTGGAAGAATTGTCGGGAAAACCGGCGACGTAGGGCGTGTTGTGCAAACAAACGCGGGATTTGTGCGCGGGGGATTGAAAGCGCACGCCTTGATTTGAACGTTCGCTCCGCGCGCTAACAAGCGCGCTCCGCGAAGAAGCTTTGTTTTCGATGGGGGGCTTCGCTCCCTGACCGCCGGCTGGCCTTCGGCCAGACGGCGACGGTCGCTTCGCCCCCCAAACCCCCCATTTTGTCTGCGAGGGTGGAAGGGCGTCCGTTGATTTGGGGGCGGGAGAATTGAACGTTCGCTACGCGAAGAGTTTTGGCTTCGACGGGTGCTGGTTGAAAGGCTGATCAATACGACTTCGCGAACACCACGCGTTGCGTGCTCGAAGCGCCGCATTGCACGCACGATCCGGGTTCGCGCAACGATTCCGCATCGGCAACGCCATCGATTCCATGCTCGGGGATGCAGCGAATCGTCACCTTGAGACGCTCCTTGATCGACGTTTCGCAGAGCGCGTTTCCGCACCAGTGCGACAACGCAAACCCGCCGTGAATCTCGGGTTTGTCTTGATTCTTCGCCGTGAAGAACTTGTCGAACGATGCCTTGTCGTCAATGCGCTTCGCGTGCTCTTTGCGGTGCGCGAGCGACTTGTTCAGCATGCCGGTCTGCATGTCCTGGAGGATCTCGCCGACCTTAGCGACAAACTCGTTGCGCGACATGGACGCCTTGTCCTTCGTGCCGCGATCACGACGCGCCACCATGACCATGTTGCCGTCGACATCACGCGGGCCGATCTCGACGCGCAACGGCGCGCCCTTCTTGATCCACTCCCACTGTTTGTCGCCGCCGCGAATGTCGCGTTTGTCCACCTCAACCTCGAGCGGACGACCACCAAAGCTGACGTTGCGCAGCTCCGCCGCAATCGACTCGACGTACTCCATGACCTTCGCCTTGGTGTCGTCACCACGAAGCACCGGCAAAATGATCACGTGCGCGGGCGCCAAACGAGGCGGCAAGACAAGACCGTCATCGTCCGAGTGCGTCATGAGAAGCCCGCCGATGAGACGCGTCGAAACGCCCCACGAGGTTGTCCAGGCAAACTCGAGCGTTTCTTGCTGCGTGTGGAACTTGATCCCGCTTGCCTTGGCGAAGTTCTGTCCGAGGAAGTGCGACGTGCCGGCTTGAAGCGCCTTGCGATCCTGCATCATCGCTTCGATCGCGTACGTATCGACAGCACCGGGGAACCGTTCGCTCGCCGTCTTGGGTCCACGAATGACCGGCATCGCCATGAACTGCTCGGCGAAGGTTGCGTACACATTGAGCATCTTCGCGGTTTCTTCACGGGCTTCAGCTTCCGTCGCGTGCGCCGTATGGCCTTCTTGCCAGAGGAATTCCGCGGTTCGTAAAAACAAACGCGTTCGGAGTTCCCAACGCACGACGTTGGCCCATTGGTTGATGAGCAAAGGCAAATCTCGGTAGCTCTGCACCCACGACGCAAACGCAGCTCCGATGATCGTCTCCGACGTGGGACGCACAATCAGCGGCTCTTCGAGTTTCGCTTCGGGATCGGGAATCAAGCCGCCTTCGGGTCCGGCCACGAGGCGATGGTGCGTCACGACCGCACATTCCTTGGCAAACCCTTCGACGTGTTCCGCTTCTTTCTCGAGGAACGATTTGGGGATGAAGAGCGGGAAATACGCGTTCTTGTGCCCCGTCGCTTTGAACATGCGATCGAGTTCGCGCTGAATGTTTTCCCAGAGCGCATACCCCCACGGCTTGATCACCATGCATCCACGCACCGGCGAGTTTTCAGCAAGGTCGGCAGCTCGGACGACCTGCTGGTACCACTCCGCGTAGTCATCGTTGCGCGTTGGGGTGATGGCAGTTTTGGGAGTTTCGTTCTTGGCCACTGGAGTTCCTCCGGGCGCGCCCTGTAGCACAAAATATCGGAAGTTTCACCGAACCGTGGTATCGCTGCGCGCAACGTGGCGCACCACAAGGCCGAATCCGGCACGCACGCCGAGGCATCTTCCGAAGCTCATTCCGCGCATTCCCACCCGCATCGCGGCCCGCTGATCGCCATTGGCGGAGCCGAAGACAAGCTCGGGGCTCGATCGGTTTTGCGCGAAGTCGTCAAACACGCCGGTGGCGCCAAACACGCCAAAATCGCCGTGTTTCCTACGGCATCGAGCATTCCCGTCGAGATGGCGAATACGTACGAGTCCATCTTTCGCGAGCTCGGCGCGGAAGTGCACATCGTCCGCATCGCTTCCCGCGCCGATGGCGAAGACCCGGACAAACTTGCGCTGGTCAAGGAAGTCACGGGCATCTTCTTCACCGGCGGCGATCAAGGTCGCATCGTCACGATGCTCGGCGGCACCGAGCTCGCCCGCACGATCCGCCGCGCGCATCGCAACGGAGCCGTCGTTGCCGGCACGTCCGCAGGCGCGAGCGTCATCTGCGATCACATGATCGCGCAAGGCCGCAAAGGCTACGCGCCGCGCAGAGAACTCGTGATGCTTGCTCCGGGTCTCGGCCTCACGCGCAAGCTCGTCATCGATCAACACTTCGGACAACGTCATCGCATCGGACGCTTGTTTTCAGCGGTCGCGATGAACCCGTTCTTGATCGGCGTGGGCATCGATGAAGACACCGCCATCGTCCTGAAGTCGGACAAGAAGCTGCAAGTCATCGGACGCGGCACCGTCACGATCATCGACGGCTCGAAGATCCAACACACCGACATTCACGAGGTCAAACGCGATTCTCCCGCGGCTTTGCTCGGTTTGTCCGTGCACGTACTCACCCAAGGTTGCGGCTTCGACATCGATCACCGCATCCCGTCGTGGCCTCGTTCGCACAAAGACGAAGAACCCGAATCCGCTCCTCCCAGCCCACGAGATACTCCATGAAACTGCTCGAAACGCGCGTCTATCGTGGTCCCAACCTCTATGGCTACCGACCGGTCATTCGTCTGACGATCGACCTGGAAGAACTCGAGCAATACCCGAGCGACAAGATCCCGGGTTTTACCGAGCGCCTTATTTCGGCCATGCCGACGTTGCACGAGCACGGTTGTTCCTACGGTGAACCGGGTGGATTCATTCGCCGCTTGAACGATGGAACGTGGTTCGGACACATCACGGAGCACGTGGCGCTGGAGCTCCAGTGTTTGGCGGGTACGCCCGTTACATACGGAAAAACCCGCACGGCGCATCGCGAAGGCGTCTATCACGTCGTCTACAGCTTCGAAGAAGAGTCGGTGGGGCGACGTGCCGGTGAAGTGGCGCTGCGGTATTTGCGAAGCCTTCTGCCCGACGGTTTCCCGGACAAACTCCCGCCGGTGAACTTGCAAGAAGAGATCGAAAGCTTGGCCCGCTTGGCGGAACGCATGGCCTTGGGTCCGTCGACACGCAGCCTGGTCGAAGAAGCCAAGAAGCGCGGTATCCCGACGATGCGGCTCAACAAACAGAGCCTCGTGCAATTCGGTTGGGGCACCTATCAAAAGCGTATTCAAGCGACCGTCACGAGCGAAACACGACACATCGCCGTGGAGATCGCCCAAGACAAACAGCTCACGAATTCGCTCCTGGAACGAGCAGGTTTGCCGGTACCGCGACAAGAGCGAGCGTATTCGGCGGATGAAGCGGTCGAGATCGCGGAACGTTTGGGTTACCCGATCGTGGTCAAACCCATGGATCTCTCGCATGGACGTGGCGTCGCGCTCGATCTGACGACGGCCGAAGCCGTGCGCGATGCATTCAACAAGGCCTACGATCTCTCGAGTTACGTGCTCGTCGAGACGTTCCAGCACGGCAAGGATCATCGCGTGCTCGTGGTGAACGGCGAAGTCGTCGCGGTATCGGAACGCGTGCCGGGGCATGTCATCGGCGACGGACAAAGCACGATCAAGCAGCTCGTGGACATCGTGAACACGGATCCACGACGCGGGGTTGGTCATGAAAAAGTCCTCACGCGCATCGAGATCGATCACCAAGCCGAACGGTTGATGGCGCAAGCGGGCTTCACGCTCGAGACGGTGCTTCCTGCCGGGCAGATGTTTGCGTTGCGATCCACGGGCAACCTGTCGACAGGCGGGACCGCGATCGATCGCACGGACGTGATTCACCCGGACAACCTGGACATTTCGATTCGAGCCGCGAAGGTCGTGGGGCTAGATGTTGCGGGCATCGATCTCATCTGCCCGGATATCTCCAAGAGCTGCCGTGAACATGGCGGCGTGATTGTCGAAGTGAACGCAGCGCCGGGCTTCCGCATGCACGTGTCGCCAACCGTTGGAACACCAAGGAATGTGGCTGCACCGGTCGTCGACATGTTGTTCCCGTCGGGCGTGCCGGCGCGGATCCCGATGGCGGCGATCACCGGGACAAACGGCAAGACGACGACGAGCCGCATGGTCGCGCATATCCTCAAGATGAGCGGCAAACGCACGGGTTTGACGACGACCGACGGCATCTACATCGACGGCGAACGCATCTTGAAAGGCGACATGACGGGGCCTTGGAGCGCTCGCGTGGTGCTCACGGATCCCACGGTCGAAGCTGCGGTGCTCGAAACGGCGCGAGGCGGGATCTTGCGTGAAGGTTTGGGCTGGGATCGATGCGATGTCGGCGCGGTGCTCAATGTGTCGGCGGATCACTTGGGCCTTGGCGGCATCGAGACGGTGGAAGATCTCGCGTACGTGAAGCGGCTCATCGTGGAAGTGGTCCGCGACGGCGGCACGAGCGTGCTCAACGCGGACGATGAATACACGCGCGCAATGGCGGAAAAAGCGAGTGGCCGCATCATGTACTTCTCGCGTTCCCCGACAAACGAGACGGTGCGCAAGCACGTGCGTGATGGCGGACGCGCGGTGGTGCTCGAACAAGGCGTCAACGGCGACATGATCACGATCTACGACGGCGATCGGCACATTCCGCTGACGTGGACACATCTGATCCCGGCAACGTTCGAGGGCAAAGCAAAGTTCAACGTGGAGAACGCTCTGGCCGCAGCCGCGATCGCGTACGCGATGGGCGTGAGCCTCGAGCACATTCGCCAGGGTTTGCGGACGTTTACGACGTCGTTTTTCCAGGCACCGGGTCGATGCAACGTCTTCGACGAGCATCCGTTCCGGGTCATCGTCGACTACTGCCACAACCCCGCAGCGATGGCGAAAATGGCCGATTTCATCCACGGTTTGCGCCGCGGACGCTGCATTGGTGTGCTCATGGCGGCAGGCGATCGCCGCGACGACGACATTCGCGCAGTCGGACGCGAAGCAGGACGCGTGTTCGACATCGTGATCCCGAAAGAAGACAGCGCGCGACGTGGACGCAAACCCGGCGAACTTTCAGGGCTTTTGGCCGAAGGCGCGCGTGAAGCAGGCCGTTCGCCCGAGAACATCTTCCCGCGCACGGACGAACGCGAAGCGGTCGAGCTGGCGATGAGCATGGCCAAACCCGGCGATCTCGTCGTCATCTTCGCGGACGACGTCACGGCGGTGTGGAAACAAGTCATCTACTGGGGTAAGGAACGCACATCACAAATTCCTCCCCTGCCCCACGAGGCATGAACATGAAGTACGCAATTTTGACGCATGGCGGCGCGGCATCTCCGCATGCCTATTCGGACGGGTGTGTGAAGGCGGCCGAGGCGGCTCGCGCGGTGCTCGAGCAAGGCGGCGATGCGGCGGCGGCGGCGTTGGCGGCGACGGTGGTGCTCGAAGACGATCCGCGATTTAATGCGGGGACGGGATCGAATTTGCGTTTTGATGGGCAAACCATTGAAATGGACGCATCGATCATGACGAGCGACGCGAGGTTTGGCTCCGTTGCATGTATCCAGCGCGTGAAGAATCCGATTATGGTGGCGGCGAAGGTGATGGAGACGCCGCATTTGATGCTGGTGGGTGATGGCGCCACGGCATTTGCTCGGGCGACGGGATTCGGCGATTACGATCCGATGACGGAAAAAGCCAAAGACAAGCACGCTCGGGCGATGGCGGAATTGCGTGGTCAAGGCGACGGCGATTATGCGACGGATGCGGCAGCTTGGTTGCATTTGGATTGGCGCGCATTGTGGAATTTCGGCAGTGAACCGCCGATCAAAGATACGGTCGGGGCGGTCGTGCGTGATTCGCACGGGCGATTTGCGTCGACGGCATCGACGGGCGGGACGGTGTACATGCTCCGGGGTCGTGTGGGCGATTCGCCCTTGATGGGTTGCGGCGTGTACGCGGGTCCTGCGGGCGCTGTGGCGGCGACGGGCGTGGGCGAGGAGATCGTGCGGCGCTTTTTGGCGAAAACGGTCTACGATTGGCTGGAAGAGGGCATTCCGGCGGCTCGAGCGGCCCAGCGCGGCGTGGCGAAGTTTCCGGAGATTGTGGACGTGGGGCTTTTGGTGGCTTCGCGTGATGGTCAAGCGATTGCGTCGAATCGGAACATGGCGAGTGCGCTATTGGTGGGATAAACAAGGGCAGCATTTATGCTGAAGCGCATCGAGATCCACAACTACAACTGTTTCGTCGACTTCAATCTGGACCTGGCCCCCCTGTGCCTACTTGTGGGGAGCAACGGCTCCGGTAAGACGAGTTTGTGGGAAGTTCTGGCAGGTCTGCAAGACTTCATCCTCCGTGGCGCAGAAATCTCCACCGTGTTTCCTACAAGTTCGCTCACTCGATGGCGAAATGGTGAAACCGTTCAGCGCTTTGCGCTTGAAATGCATATCGGCGAAGAATCGTTCCGATATGAACTCGAAATTGGCCACGACGTCATTCGAAAGTTCGCATTAACGCGTCTCGAGCGCCTGACGGCGAACGGAGACAAACTTTACGAGTGCATCGATGGTGAAGTACGCCTTTATGGCGACGGCGGAACGGAGGCAGGGGTTCCGCGTTTGAGTTTCCCATTCAACCGGAAGCGTTCATTTGTCCCGGATATGGAGCCTCGGGACGACAATCGACGCACGATTGCTTTTCGAGACGCCATTGCCACGATGTGGCTCTTGGCTCCGGCGCCGCAATACCTGAACCCAACGACTTCGGCGGATGCGCCTTGGCTCGACAGATACGGTAAGAACTTTGCCTCGTGGTTTCGAGGAATTCTCGCCGACCGCCCTGAAATCATCAATCCGCTGCTCGCTGATTTAAGGCCTGCAATGCCTGGACTTCAACGAGTCGGGTTCAAGAGCATTAGCGCGGAAGTTCGTGAACTCATGTTGGCATTCAAGGCATCCGGCAATGAGTATCAGCTCTCAATCGGCGAGTTATCGGATGGGCAGCGGAATCTTCTCTTATTGCACGGATTTCTGCATGGAGCCCTTACTCGGCGAGCGATCGCGTTTATTGATGAACCCGAAGTATGTCTCGCCTTGCATGAAATGCAGCCGTGGATTTCCGCAATGGCGCAAGCCATTGAAAATAACGGCGGACAAGCGCTCGTGATTTCCCATCATCCGGAAGTCATCAATTATGTCGCGGCGGCCCATACCGTTCAATTCCGACGTCCACGTGGTGAAGCTGTCGTCACGCAGGAAGTGACGCTCGAGACCACCGGCGGAATGCGGGTATCCGAATGGTTATCGCAACCTTGGATCTACGAGGATGAGGATGAAAAGCCGATTCAGTAGGCTCCGTGTCCTTTGCGAAGATCAGCGAACACAAATATTCGTCCAGAATCTCGCCACACGTTATGGCATTGGCGCTCGGCACTTAAGATTCGATATTTCTCCCAAATCAACAGAAGATGCATCCAAGTATGTGCTCGACAACTTCGTCGAGGCCATCAGGCAATGGAGAGCGGCGCGCCATGGCCATGAAATGGTTGCCATGCTCGTCGTGATTGATGGGGACAAACACGGACCTTTGCACCGCCGCAATGAGCTGCTGAAACGATTACACGACTCCGGAGCCGACCCCATCGCCAAAGACGATCCCCTCGCCATTATCGTCCCGACATGGCATATTGAAACATGGATCGCGTGGTTATGCGGCCGCCGGCCTCTCGATGAGCAAACTCGCTACAATGGGCGCGATCCAGCGGGGCTGCACGTATCGCATTTGATCAAATGCGCCACGTATTCGGCGAGTGCAGCCGTCAAAGCCTGGAATCCCCCCGCCCCAGACGAAGTCACGCACGTCCCGTCGCTCGCCGATGCGCGCAAGGAACTCGCCGAACGGTTCGGCTTCTGAAGCTTATCTCACCAAATCCTCATCCGTTTGTCCGGGGCCAAATACAACGCATCGCCCTCTTTCACGCCAAACGCCTGATACCATCCGTCCACATTCCTCACCACGCCATTCACCCGAACCATCGCCGGCGAATGCATATCCGTCAGCACCTTGTTGCGCAAATCCTCTTCGCGATACGCTCTGCGCCAAACTTGCGCCCAGCCCAGGAAAAACCGCTGTTCTCCCGTGAATCCGTCCAATAATTGCGCCTGCTTCCCTTCGAGCGACAAATGATACGCATCAAAAGCCGCTAAAATTCCCCCAAGATCCGCGATGTTCTCGCCCAGGGTTTGTCGCCCTCGAACCTTGAACCCAGGCAACGGCTCATATTGCGAAAACTGATCCGCCAAAGCATCCGTCCGCGTTTTGAACGCCGCAAGATCCGTCGCGCTCCACCAATTCCGAATCATGCCCCGCGCGTCCCATTTGGCGCCTTGATCATCGAATGCATGGCCCATTTCGTGACCGATGATGCCGCCTATGCCGCCATAATTGATGGCGTCGTCCGCCTCCAAGTCGAAAAACGGCGGCTGCAAAATTCCCGCGGGAAACACGATTTCGTTGAAGTTCGGCAAATATCCGCCATCCACCGTCTGCGCCCGAAAGATCCACGCCTCCCGATCCGCCGGCTTATTCAATTTCGCCACGTCATGCGCTTGCATCCACGCTTCCATACGCCGCGCATTGCCAAACGCATCGCCCGGGACGATATCGAGCGTCGAATAGTCCGTCCATTGCTTCGGGTAACCAATCTTGAGCCGAATCGCCGCCAATTTCTCCAGCGCCGCTTTCTTCGTTTCCCCGGTCATCCAATCGATTCGCTCGATTCTCGCCGCGTAGGCGCGCCGAATGTTTTCGACGATCCGCACCACGCCATCCCGGGCACGCGGATCAAAATGGCGCTCGACGTAAAGCTCGCCAATGGCATCCCCAAGGTAATCGTCCAGGTTCGTAATCGCTTGCTGCCAGCGCTCTTCCGGATCGGATTGCCCGTCCAGTTCCCGATTGTAAAAGTCAAAGACCTCTTTTTCGAGCTCCGACGGCAAAACATCGGAAGCTGCGATCAAGAAATGGTATGTCACGTACGCTTTCCATGTGGCCACCGGCGTCGATACGAACAATTCGGCAAGTTTTGTCATGGCCGTCGTCTCACGCACGATGACGGCAGGGGATGAACCAACTCCCTGCGCCTCGAAATACGTTTTCCACGGAAACTGCGGCCATTCTTTTTCCAGTTCCGCGACCGTTCGCGGATTGTACGTCTTGTCCTGGTCGCGCCGTTCCGCCGGCGTCCAATGCGCAGCGGCGATTTTCGTTTCGACTGCGACAATGGCCCGAGCATTCTCGGCAGCTTTCTTATCCCCGACCAACGCCAGCACCCGCCGAACATGCGCTTCATAATCGGCGCGAAACTTTTCAAAATCCTTTTCTTCGCTCAGGTAATGGTCTTTGGACGGCATTCCAAGCCCACTTTGCCCGACCACCACGGTAGTTCGATCCGGGTTTTTCGGATCCAGCACAACGCCCGCCAGGATCGGAGTCGCACACGGCAAATCCGGGCGCCCCATGAGTTTCACAATATCGGTCGTCGTTTTGGCCGCTTCAATCGCGTCGAGCCATGGTTTGGCCGGCCCAAACCCTTTTTTGTCAATCGCGGCGCGATCGAGGTACGTTTGATAATAATCCCCGACCTTTTGCGCATTGGAACCCTTCACGCTTTTCAAACGCGTCTGATCTTGAATGACCGCTCGAGTTCGCTCCGCAACTTGTACCGCCAATGATTCAAACGCGTCCCAATGGCCTTGATCCGGCGGAATCGGCGTGTTCTTGATCCACTTGCCACCCGCGTACGCATTAAAGTCGGCCCCGGGCGGCACCGACCTGTCCATACCTTCCAGGTCAAACCCAAACGAACCAATCTTCGGCTTGCCACGATAAGACGATGTTTGCGTCTCGACGGATGCCGCCGATAACTTGGTCGCGTCGATCGGCGGCGCCGTTCCACACGCAGCGAGCAAAGCGAGTGCAAAAAGTGATGAGGGTGCACGAAAATCGTTCATATCGTCCCCAAGGCCACGCCGGCGTGCAGGTTATGCTACCGGATCTCGACAGGCCGGCGCCACGAAAAACACACGGACGATCTCCTCAGCCGCTTTTGTCCGCAGGCAACGATTCAATCCATGCAATGGCGGACTCGCGATCGTTGAAAAGTCGCACCGGTCGGACCGCTTTGTTGAGACCCAAGAAAAAATTGGCGATCATGCGCGTGACGGCATTGTTGACGATCAACGCCGTCGCCGTATGCGTGGCCGCATGCCGCGGATCTTTCGAGTAATAATCTCGGGATTCCTTCGTCTGCGATTTCATATTTTGGAAATCGACGATCAGCGGCCGAATCTCACCACGCGTCACCTTGATGAGCGCATCGGTGACGCCTTGCGTTTGTTCGATGGTCAGCTCCGCCCCGGGCTCGAATTCGATGATTCCAATTCGACGCCGTTCGTCATACCAAACGATCACCGACCCGACTCGAATTGCTTCGCCATGTCGTTCACCGCTCGTCATACGCCTCTCCGCGTTTGCATTCGCGTCACTTCTCGTCCCGTCATTGCCAAAGCGAGCTTCAATCCTTCATACAACGACGCTCGCGTCGCCAAAGTCCCGAAATCCAAATCAAACTCGACCAGCAGGCGCGCCGCTTGCGCTCGAAGGCCCGTCAAAATACTCCGAGCCCCAAGCAAGCGTAATGCTCCGACGATGTCCACCAAAAGACGCACCGTCTGCGTATCCATGACCGCCAAGCCCGTCACGTCGAGAATCACGACGTCCACCGCTTCCTGCGCAACGCGCGTGAGCAATTCTTTGCTGAACCGCAGGACACGCTCATTGTCGAGAACGCCGATGATCGGTAAAACGATGATCCCCTTCCACACCATCAAGGACGGTGTCGACAAGACCTCGATGGTCTGCTGTTGTCGACGCAGAATCTCCACGCTTTCGCCGAGGAAACGCACCAATTTGTCGTTCTCGCCAAACTTGGCCACGACTTCTTCAATCAACATGTTGATGCCCACGGCAAGCGCGTCCAAATCATCGCCTCGACCGGAATCCTCGGCCCGAGCCTCATATTCGCCCGCTGCGAGGCGCATGACGACCGCGACGAGCTGCGGTAATCGCGAATCAGAGCCGCGGTTTGCGGCAGAGTCATTTGCACTTGTCACAAGGTCCCCACACCCCTTACCGACACATTCTCGAGTGCAATTTCTCTCATTTACTACACCCCCATTCTTGACAACAACGCGACGCTCCTTTCCCACGCTTCCACATTCGCCGCCCCGATCGTATCATTCTGCGCCAAACCCATTTCTCGAACCGCTTCCCCATCCACATCGCCCGTATCCGGCGCCCCACGCAGCGCCTCCAGGCGCGCTTCTTCAACGTCTTGACGCATTTCGAACGATTCCCGCAACACCCGGCCAATACGCCGCCGATCCGTCGCCAGTCCATACGCCAGAATCGTCTCCGCCAGTCGAGCATGCTCGGTCTCGTCCCGGGCGATCGTTTGCAGTGCCAAACGCGTTGATGCATCCCTCGCCTGCCCGGCATTTCGTCGCGCAATGGCCGCCGCACCGCCCTCCGCGACGCACCCGTCCCAAAATGCTTCCAGCACGAGTCTTTCCAATAGCACCGACGCATTCTCGTCCACCGAATCGGGAACCGCCGGGAGCATCGCATTCAGTATGGAGTCCCCGTGTCGCTCCGCCAAACCCAAACACAAACGCGTGTGGTCCACTTCTTCCTTTGCAGCTCGCAATGCAGCCCGCACGAGGTTCGTCGGGGCGGACGTTCGCGCCAAGTCTCGCGCCAAAGCCATAAACGCGGGAACCGACGCGCATTCCGCGGCCGCTTCTTTCGACCAATACGCAAACGCTCGTGCACGCATCACATCATTCGGGGCGTGTTTTTGCGAATGCGGCTTTTTTCGCATGAAGATCGGCGCCGTCTCGACCTGTGTTTGTCCCGGAACACGCAACGGGCGACCTCCCGCCCCGAGCCCGCCAAGGACCAGGAGAAATCCGCCGGTCAAGACCGTCGCCGAGGCCACTCCCAGCGCCAACAAACCAGTTTTTCCCGGCGAACGAACCGTCGCTTGAACCGCGTACCCCTGATTCAAATCGACGTAGACGGGCACCTTCGTGTCGCGTTCGAGTCCCAGTAGAACATCGTCTTTGACCTTGATTTCCTCGAATCGCGACGATAACCGCAGACGATCTTTCCCCACGAAGAGCAACGTCGACGATTTGTCGAATTGAATGGCCTCGTTTTCCTTCGTCGTCAAATAATACTTCTTTTCGTCGGGATCGCGGGCCGGAAGGATCACGCGGATCTTTCGCGTTGGATCCGTCGGATGTTGACGCTCGACCGTACGCTCCGGAATCGTTTGAGCGACGCCAAACCCGTGCAAGCTGCGCAAAGAATCCGGCTGTACGTCGAATGTCGAATAACATCCCGCGCTTTGCGTTGCCGCCACGACCGTCACCAACGCCGCCGTCGATTTCGTATTCATTTTACAAGCAGCCTTTCCATGCGTTACGAATCTGGCCTAAAATTGCCCGATCACCGACAAACCCGTGCGTTGCGATTCGAACCAAGGCATGATGCCCACCGACGTCGGACGCCACGTCGCCTTCCGAGGAACATCGACCGAAACACGTTGCGTCCCCTCCGCCAACAAAAACACATCAATCGCCTGGGCCCCCAGAATTCCCAGCCCGGTCAAGGCAAAGAACTCACCGTCCGACCCAAACGCGGCTCCGGTCAATCCCCCGAGAATGGGCAGCATCGTATTCAATGCAAGCGCGCCGAATCCTCGTCCCGTGTACCCATACGCCCAATGAAAAATGGGCCCCATGAAGAGATGCGCGACGACGAAGTTCGCCGCTCCAAACGCTTGAAGTTGGTCTTGCCCCGATATAAAC